>NZ_JAMPOG010000046.1:0-45322 GCF_028480065.1 Providencia sp. PROV189 | reverse complement strand
AAAAAGGCAATGAGCATCGATAAGCAAGCTTTATAACTTTAATAATTAATTTTTTATAAATTAATTTGTTTAAATGTTAAATAAAATCCGTTTAAGTTAGATCATTTTTCAACTTTACTTTTAATATCAATAGATAGGCCATAAACACGGTTTTGTGATCATCGGGTTTGTTGTTCTATATCTTCTATTTACCTACTCTTCTTAAGATACTTTCCCATTAAAATAGATAACAAATGTTAAATTGATGTTGCAAAAAGTTAAACATATACTATCAATAAGTAACTTAATTAGATGTTATGAATGATTTTTACACACGATAATGCGCTTGTTTATCAAGGTGAATATAATGAAGAATATAAAATCTGTTAATAGCCAAATATTTAGGGATATTGTTGCCGTTAATAAGCAAAAGGAACACGAATTCAACAATGGTCAAGATGGGGCAATTATCTTATCTCTGCTGGTGATGTTTTTTACGCCTTTCTTACTACTGAATGAGGCTCGCCAGCTTCTACACATAGATTACAGTTTTGCTGCTATGGCTGGTATAGCAGTGGTTAGTTTTGTATTGGCGGCGATCCTCTATAAGGCATTTAATATTAGCCAGAAATTTGCGAACAAAGAAATATCGTTAAATATATTATTATCAATGTATGTACCTAATAACAAATCTGAGTTTGAGAACTTTAAAGTCGAAGTAAAAAACCAACCAGCACGCTTTTTTGAGTTAGTTGATGAGTGGGTAAACACTGAAAAAATGACTTATGCGAGATAACGTGGTTTTATACAGATTAAAAAAGCGGCTTATTAAGAGCCGCTTTTTTTATGTTTCTTTCTAGAGGAATATTAAGGGTTAGTGAGATTTACCTTGCTCAATACCTAAGCCAATTTGTGAACGTACAAATTGCTCTCTAAAGCGTTCTCTCTCGAATTTGCCTCTTTCTGAGTTATCTGTGATAGAGAATAACCAAGAAGCGACAAATGCCACTATCATCGAGAAGAATGCAGGATACTCATAAGGATAGATAGGTTTCTCATGATGTAAGATGCTTACCCAAATAGTTGGCCCTAATATCATCAGCACAACGGCGGTAATAAGTCCTAACCATCCGCCTGCTAAGGCACCACGTGTTGTTAATTTCTTCCAATACATCGATAACAGGATGATAGGGAAGTTACAGCTTGCAGCAATAGAGAATGCGAGGCCTACCATGAAGGCGATATTTTGGTTTTCGAACAAAATACCTAACCCGATAGCAACAAAGCCTAATATCACTACCGTAATTTTGGATACACGTAACTCCTCTTTTTCATTTGCCTTACCGTCTTTGATTGCCATGGCATAAAGGTCATGGGAAACCGCTGAGGCGCCGGCGAGTGTTAGCCCCGCAACAACAGCTAATATCGTGGCGAAAGCAACAGCAGAAATAAAGCCAAGGAAGAAGTTCCCTCCGACGGCATCTGCAAGGTGTACGGCGGCCATGTTTGTTCCACCGATCAATTTGCCTGCTGCATCTTTAAAGTCAGGGTTTGCACTAACAAGAACAATCGCACCAAAACCGATAATGAAAGTTAAAATATAGAAGTAGCCAATGAAACCTGTTGCATAGAACACACTCTTACGAGCTTCTTTCGCGTCACTGACCGTAAAGAAACGCATAATGATATGAGGTAGCCCTGCTGTACCAAACATCAGCGCTAGCCCAAGTGATAAAGCCGATATAGGATCTGAAACTAATCCTCCTGGGCTCATAATGGCAATGCCATTTTTATGTACTTCGACGGCTTCTTTAAATAGGGTATTGAAATTGAAACCAACATGTTTCATGACCATTACGGCCATAAATGTTGCGCCTGCTAATAAGAGAATTGCTTTGATGATTTGTACCCATGTAGTGGCTAACATTCCACCAAATAGGACGTATAACACCATCAAAATACCTACAATTACGACGGCAACATGGTAATTAAGACCAAACAGTAGTTCGATCAACTTCCCTGCACCAACCATTTGTGCAATGAGGTAGAGTGCAACGACAACAAGAGAGCCAACGGCAGACAGTATCCGTATTGGTCTTTGTTTTAATCGATATGACGCAACATCGGCGAAGGTATAACGACCGAGGTTACGTAAGCGTTCTGCAATTAAGAAAAGAATAATAGGCCAGCCAATTAAGAAGCCGATGGAGTAGATCAAGCCATCATAACCGGAGGTGTAAACCAGTGCTGAAATACCTAAGAATGAGGCTGCGGACATAAAGTCACCCGCAATGGCCATCCCATTTTGAAAACCTGTAATTTTACCGCCTGCGGTGTAGTAGTCTGAGCGAGAACGCGTTCTTTTAGATGCCCAATAAGTAATATAGAGAGTAAACCCGACGAATAACAAGAACATGATAATGGCTTGAATATTCACAGGTTGCCGCTCGACATCCCCTGTCAGTGCATCAGAAAATGCGGCTGAAGAGGCGAAAAGTAAGATGAGAGGAAGGAGTTTTATCATTTTTGCACCTCTTTTAAGATTTCAGCCGTTAAACGGTCGTATTCACCATTTGCCCGAATAACATATAGGCCAGTTAATAAGAAAGAGATGACAATCAATCCTACACCAATAGGTATACCTCGTGTGATATAGGATCCTTCACTAATCGGCGTTCCAAGCCAACTTGGGTTAAAAGCAATAAGAAAGATAAAACCGACATACAATATTAATGTGATAGCTGACAACAACCATGAAAATCGACCGCGTTTCCTTACCAATTCTTTAAAGCGAGGGTTATTCTCTACCTCTTGATAAGCAGTAGCATTCATCAGAGTTCTCCTCTGTTATCGTCTTATTGGAATGTATGTAAGGTCGCCATAAAGGCGACATTCAGGCTTATGACATACTCATTGATTGTTTTTCTTCGAGTAGTTTTTCGACAACGCCAGGATCTGCCAGTGTGGAAGTATCTCCTAAGTTACTAGTATCTCCTGAGGCAATTTTACGTAGGATACGGCGCATGATCTTACCGGAGCGGGTTTTAGGTAAAGAGTCCGTCCAGTGTAGAACATCAGGTGTTGCAATTGGACCGATTTCTTTTCGAACCCAATTACGAACTTCGGTATATAGCTCAGGTGAAGGCTCTTCCCCCGAAATTAAGGTGACATAAGCATAGATAGCTTGCCCCTTAATATTATGAGGAATACCAACAACGGCTGCTTCTGCAATTTTTGGGTGTGCAACTAATGCAGATTCAATTTCAGCAGTACCTAGGCGGTGACCGGAAATATTTAATACATCATCAACACGGCCCGTGATCCAGAAATAGCCATCTTCATCGCGGCGAGCACCATCGCCACTGAAATACATACCTTTAAAAGTAGAAAAGTAGGTTTGCTCAAAACGCTCGTGGTCACCAAATAAGGTACGTGCTTGACCAGGCCATGAATCAACAATGACGAGGTTACCCTCTGTTGCACCTTCTAATGGTTCCCCAAGATTATCAACAAGAGCAGGACGAACCCCGAAGAAAGGTAACGTTGCTGAGCCTGGTTTTAGCATGGTCGCTCCCGGTAGCGGAGTGATCATAAAGCCGCCAGTTTCTGTTTGCCACCATGTATCAACAATTGGGCAACGACTATCACCAATCTTCTTATAGAACCATTCCCATGCTTCAGGGTTGATAGGTTCACCAACGGATCCTAGGATACGCAACGAGCTACGGTTGGTGCCTTCAATGGCTTTATCACCTTCAGCCATTAGGGCGCGGATAGCAGTCGGCGCGGTATACAGGATATTAACTTGGTGCTTATCGACCACTTGGCTCATGCGATTGACCGCAGGGTAGTTAGGCACGCCTTCAAACATCAATGTTTTGGCACCATTAGATAGAGGGCCATATAACAAATAGCTGTGACCCGTTACCCAGCCAACATCGGCAGTACACCAATACACTTCACCGGGATGGTAGTCGAAAGTATATTTAAAGGTGAGTGTTGCATAGACTAAATAACCGCCAGTAGTATGCAGTACACCTTTTGGTTTACCTGTTGAGCCTGAAGTATACAGAATGAATAATGGGTCTTCTGCGTTCATTTCTTCAGGTGGGCAGTCGGCGCTGACGCCATCAATCACATCATGCCACCATAAGTCACGCCCTTCTACCCAGCTTGGAACATTCCCAGTACGACGGTAGACAATGACATTCTTAACGGTGGTGACATTGGCATTGGTTAATGCGTCATCAACGTTTTTCTTGAGAGGTATTGAGCGGCCAGCACGTAGGCCTTCATCGGCTGTAATAATCAGTTTTGCTTTACAGTCGATAACACGACCCGATACCGCTTCTGGAGAGAAGCCAGCAAAGATAACAGTATGAATCGCCCCAATGCGAGCACAAGCTAACATTGCGACGGCAGCTTCAACCACCATTGGCATGTAAATCGCGACAACATCGCCTTTACGAATACCATGTTGTTTTAATACGTTAGCGAACTGACTAACATCATGATGCAGTTCACGGTAAGTGACATTTTTTGATTGAGAAGGGTCATCACCTTCCCATATGATTGCGGTTTGATCGCCCTTATCTGCCAGATGACGATCTAAACAGTTAGCGCTTAAGTTAAGGGTGCCATCTTCAAACCAGCGAATGCTGATATGGCCAGGATCGAAGGAGGTGTTTTTTACTCGGGTATACGGCTTAATCCAATCAACAACCTTTCCTTTCTCCCCCCAAAACGTTTCAGGGTCTTGAATAGAGAGTTGATACTCATTGTTGTACTGTTGCTCGTTTATCAGGGCATTTTCTGCAATTTCAGCAGTAACGGGATGCTTAGTTATTTGAGTCATATTTTTATCTCCTTGCAGATGTTAATACTATGTCAAAAAATGGTTAACTAAAGCAGGAAATATAAATTTGTTTTTCTTTTGAGCGGGAGATCACGTATTAATTGTAATGGATTTAACAGGATTATCATTTGATGCGAAATCGTCAATTAGATTAATCATCTGATTATCTGTATAAGGGTAGAGTTAAAGAAAAACAAAGCAGGGCGATATTGGTATTAGTTGCTAAATAAATCAACAATGATAGTTGATGAGAAAGACCATATAAATATCATGGGTTTGATAATGATTTTCATTAACAGTAAAATAACTATAATTGATACCGACTCACAAGGTGTGAAGTTTCTGAAGTGTATACCCTATGTGTCTTGGCATTGAGTGAGAGATATAGAGGTATATGTCAATAAGTCACTGGAGACAAATACAATGAGCTATACATTACCTGCTTTACCTTATGCTTATGATGCGCTGGAACCTCATTTCGATAAGCAAACAATGGAAATCCATCACACCAAGCATCATCAAACCTACGTTAACAACACTAACACTGCGTTAGAAAAATTACCTGAACTGGCTAACCTAGACATTGATGATCTGATCCAACAATTGGATAAAGTTCCTGCTGATCAACGTACTTTTGTTCGTAACAATGCTGGTGGTCACTCAAACCACAGCCTGTTCTGGAAAGGCCTAAAATTAGGTACTGAACTAAGCGGTGATCTGAAAGCAGCTATCGAGCGTGATTTTGGTAGTGTTGACGCTTTCAAAGAACAATTTGAGAAAGCAGCAGCTTCTCGTTTTGGTTCTGGCTGGGCATGGCTAGTTCTAAAAGATGACGGTAAGCTAGCGGTTGTTTCTACAGCTAACCAAGACAGCCCTCTGATGGGTGAAGCGATTTCTGGTACTTCAGGTTATCCAATTATTGGTCTTGATGTTTGGGAACACGCTTATTATCTGAAATATCAAAACCGTCGTCCTGACTACATCAAAGCATTCTGGTCAGTCGTTAACTGGGATGAAGCTGCAAAACGTTTTGCAGAAAAAACTAAATAATTCATTAAATTAAATGATAATTAGATGGGCGTAACCCTTTTGGGGTTGCGCTTTTTTTATGCCTCTCTTTTTCTTTTTTCTATTAATCTCAGCTTTGTCTCGTTTTAATATCTTGTGTTTTGTTCATAATGTGTCTCATAAGTACAAAAAACAGATTGATATTCTATCCAGTAATAATTCAATAAAGTGAATGATAAGGGAGATAATATGGCGGCTGACATGGTTATGGGGATTGATCTTGGGACCAGTAATAGTGCAGTGAGTTTATGGATTGAAGGGCGAGCGGTATTGGTACCCAATAAACAAGGTGATGTTTTAACGCCATCTGTTGTTGCTCTTGATGATGATGACCAGATCTTGGTCGGAAAATTCGCTCGTGAACGTCTACAGAGTCACCCCCATTTAACCCAAGCCAGCTTTAAGCGCTTTATGGGCACGGATGCAACGTTATCATTAGGCTCTCTGACTTTTCGGGCTGAGGAGCTTTCTGCTTTATTATTACGGCAATTAAAAGAGGATGTTGAAGCTTGGCTTGGTTACCCCGTTAAAGATGCAGTGATCACGGTTCCTGCTTATTTTAATGATGTTCAGCGTCGGGCGGTTAAAACAGCGGGACAACTTGCTGGGCTAAATGTTTTAAGGTTATTGAATGAACCTACTGCGGCATCGTTGGCCTTTGGGTTACTCGAAAACAAAGAACACAAATACCTAACCTTTGACCTTGGTGGGGGAACGTTTGATGTTTCGATAATTGATATGTTTGAAGGCGTCATTGAGGTTTGCGCGAGTAGTGGCGATGTCCGTTTAGGCGGTGATGATTTCAGTGAAGCTATTTATCTGTGGATGTTAAAGCAGCATCCTGAACTGAAAGAAGCCCAAGCAGATATTCGCGCGGAATTACTCAAACAAGCAGAAACATTAAAAATCGCATTAGGTCAAAGCAATGAAGCGACGGCTTCGCTACGGTGGAATGATCAGGATTGGCATTGGACAATGACAGATCAGGAGCTAGCTTCTTGTTGCCAATCTTTATTAGCACGATTGCAACAACCTATTTTGCAGGCTTTGCATGATTCTCGTTTTACTCTCAATGATTTGGACGACATCTTATTAGTTGGTGGTGCAACACGAATGCCACTTATCCGACAAACGGTAGCGCGTCTGTTTGGACGTTTTCCTCGCCATGACCTTAATCCAGATGAAGCCGTTGCATTAGGTGCAGGGGTTCAAGCGGGTATGGTGATGGCAGATACAGCCCTTGATGATGTTATTTTAACCGACGTAATGCCATTTTCTTTGGGGATTGAAACCTCAAAAAGAAACGGAACCCATTATGATTCGGGTTATTTTTTACCTTTAATTGAGCGAAATACCTTTTTACCTGTGAGCAAGATGCAAACGGTCAGCACGATTGAAGATAACCAAAAAATGATTTTATTAAAGATTTATCAGGGGGAAGCGCGTCGCGTCCAAGATAACGTATTTTTGGGGGAGATGGCGATTGATATCCCTCAGAAGCCTGCTGGAGAAGTGGATATTGATGTCCGGTTTACCTATACCGTTGATGGATTACTAGAAGTTGAGTGTCGTTATCAAGGTAACCCTGAGGTGTTTCGGCTAGTGATAGAGAAAGTTCCGGGGCAAATGAATGAAGCGCAAATCGAACAAAGCTTATTAAAAATTGCTGATTTAAAACAGCATCCGAGGGATAGAAAAGAGAATCGCGTGTTATTGTCACGCTGTGCTCGGTTATATGAGTTTTTACTGGGTGAGGATCGCTATTGGATGGATCAAGTCACAACGGAGTTTGAAAGAGCACTCGATAGCCAAGATCCACGTCGTATTGCGGCCATTCGTCAACAAGTGGAACAATTTTTGAGTCGCTATGAGGGAGACTCGCATTAATGAGTATATGGCAAACATTGGGAATCACTCAAACAAACGATGAAAAGGAAATTCGGCGTGCTTATGCGCGGCAGGTAAAAAAATATCGACCCGATAGCCACCCTGAAGAGTATCAACAATTACGTGAAGCTTTTGAGGAGGCAAAAAGATATGCCGCTTACGCTATTTATGATGATGAATCTGCCGATGATGAATATGTTGAAGAGCAGGCGAATATAGACGTTGATGTGCCTCATTTAGAAAGCCTCTTACACCAAGAGGCTGTTAATGAAGAAGCCGTTAATGATGATCAACAACAGCAAGAGCTGTCTGAAATTCGGATTACTTACCCATTTTCAGATGTGTTGTTAGATGATTATCAACCATCGATTAATGAATTACCGGTTGTTGAAACAGCTTATACCCAAGAGTTAATTGATTGGCTCGCGAAGCTGTTTATTATTGATGAAAACGCGGCAAAACGTGAATTAGTCGAATTGTGGGAAAACGTCTCTCAAAAAGGCAGTTTGCAGACACATCAGCAATTTCATCAAGATTTTGCGTGGGCATTATCAGAGCAAGAAGGTTTAACCGAAGCTGTTGTGGAACATGTTTCGTCTCTATTAGGCTGGCGGCTTGATGAATATAACTCAGAGCAAATTATCCCGTTTTATATTCAAAACGCATTAACTGAACAGCTACGCCAGACTGAGGTGGCTCGAGCATGGAAGCAGTGTCAGATTGATGCTGTCCATGGAGACTATATCGTTTCTCAATCTTTACGTGTACTGACGAGTAAAAATGAGAAAGTTTCTTATAAAGTTCGCTTGATACCTGGATTGATCCCTCAAATCGCTGAGCAAGTGAAACAACGAACCAGTGAATACCCAGAGCTAAAGGATAAATTTAACCCTGCTATTTTATCTTTCATACAGCAGCCTAGGCTAGCGTTCAACTGGCGCGGGGTCTTCTTATGTATTTTTTGGGGATTGTTATTGAACATGGTTGCTACTCAGCCTGATGTTAATAGCGGCGTGGCAATAGTTGCTGGTGTGATTATTTTATTCTATTTATTTTTCAATGACCTGATTATGTTTGGGCTTCATTCTAGGAAAAAAGCATTCACTGTATTTTTGGTCAGTGAATTTTTTATAACGTTATTCGTTATCCTGATCTTTTTTCTTGGTCTGTCTGAGGTACTCTTATTCTTTATCACTGGCTTGGATATTGGGCCTGCACATGGTGCACAAGCGATGGTGATTTTTATTCTTATGTGGCTTTTTTGGTATGCATGGCCGAAAGATAAACCTAGTATACGCAGACCGGGCATAATGATGTATCGGGTGTTTGCGAGTCCATGGAAATTTTTGGAGTACTTTAAGTTTTCATGGTTTTCACTCGTTTGGTTAGTTATTATCTATTTGATTTATTATAGTGCTATGCATAACTTATTGAAGTATTGTACAGAATTTCTAGTAAATTGAACTCTGATGCTCGTTCAACGTGATAATGATGAGTTCATTGAATTTAAAGCCACGATAAAGGTGTAATCGCAATGCAAATTCATCCTCAAGTCTATATCGGCGAAGTCAAAGCCACATTAGATTGTGGTCAGAGCGCTATTCATAAGCGTCAAGTGGATGGGCCGTTGCCATTAGGGCAATTAGGGCTTGAGGGAGATGAGCAAGCTGAAAAACGCTTTCATGGTGGCCCTGATCGGGCGCTATGCCATTATCCGGCAGAGCACTATCAATTCTGGGCTAATGCTTATCCTGAACTTGAATCTCTTTTTACGCCACCAGCGTTTGGTGAAAATATCTCGACTCAAGGTATGACAGAAGAGAATGTCTTTATTGGTGATATTTATGCTTGGGGTGATGTTCGTATTCAAGTCACCCAACCACGCTCGCCATGCTATAAGCTCAATGGCCTGACAGGCGTTGAAAACTTTGCTCAAATAATGCAAGAAAATGGTCGTTGTGGTTGGTTGTATCGAGTGATAAAGACGGGGTCAGTCAGTGCCGCAACACCGATCACCCTTTTAAGTCGTAATAGCGATATTTCTGTTCAAGAAGCGATTATGATCGCTTTTCATGCCCCATTCGATGAAGAGTTATATCAACGTTTGCTAGGAGCCGCGGGGCTGTCTGCAAGTTGGAGCCTGACGATGCAAAATAGGCTTGAGCATCGCCGTATTGAAGAGTTCAGCCATCGCTTATTTGGTAAGCGAGGCTGATATTCTTAAAGGCTGCCGCTGATAAATTGTTGATACCAAGGCTCACGGGCTAATAATTCTGCATGTGTTCCTTGGTCAACGATTTCGCCAGATGCCATCACAATAATATGATCGGCTTGGCTGGCAAGCATCGGTTGGTGAGTCACAACAATACGTGTCTGCTGGTTGGCAGTGAGTAGCTGTTCAATAACAGCGGCAGTATTGATGTAATCAAGGCTAGCTGTCGGCTCATCCATCAAAATAATATCAGGACGGCTTAATAGTAGTCTTGCAATACACAAACGTTGCCTTTGTCCACCAGAGAAAATTTGCCCGCCAGCACCTACCTCTCCATCTAGTAAAGTATGATCTGCATCGATATTGAGTTGTTGAAGCATGGCGATGATTGATGGATCATCGATCTCTTCTGAACTGGCAGTCATATTTTGCCGTAAACTGCCTTTAAACAGCCGGTTATCTTGAAATAATATGCCTCGCTTACTACAGAGCACTGCTTGCGATAATTGAGCGATATCTTTATTGCCATACCGCACTACGCCTTGTGAAGGGTCTTGCAAGCGCGCCAACAAATTCAATAACGTGCTTTTTCCAGCGCCAGACGCCCCCACAATGGCCGTGAATGTATTTGCTTTAAAAGTTAAGTCGAGCGGTTTTAATAGGACTTTCCCCTCCTCTGTACGCTGAGATAAGGCGTTACAGCTCACGGTATTTTCAGATGGGGTTTGAGATGAACGAACAAAATTAAGCTCAGGTGTTTCCAGTGCTTGGGTTATCTGATTGAGCGATTTTTTAGCTTGGCGTAATGCTTGGTCTAAATGGGAAAGCAACCAGAGTGGCTCAATAAAACGCGCTAATAACAGCATGGCGGCTAACCACATAGGTAGGGTAAGTGTTTCACGATTGACCGCCAATAAGCCGAAAGCTAATAAGCCGATAAAGGTTACTTGAATAGCGAATGAAAATAGCAAATGAAAAGGCAAGCTACGGCGTTGAAGTTGTTTTTGTGTCTGATATTGCTGAGTCAGGCTCTGCTCTAAACCTTGTTGTTGCTGTTGACTGACACCCGCTCTGCGAAGCAGCGGTTGATGTGTGGCAAAGTGGCCTAATTCATCGATAACCTTCTGCTGTGAGGCGTGTACTTGCTTTTCGGCGAATGACACGTGTTTGGCGGAAAAACGTAAAATAAGTAATAACATGAAGCCAATCATTAACAGGATGCTTCCTAGCCAAAAGTTCAGAATCAATGCCCCTAAGATCACGGTTAAAGGGGTGACAATACCGCTAATGATTGGGTGTAATAAGTGAGCAGGAATGGACATCACATGGGAAATAGGCCCAGAAACTAAACTTGTCGCACTTGGGATTGGTTTTAATGAGACAGGTAGATGGCGTATTAATGCGTTGGTGAGCGTGCGCATAACAATGCCACCTGCAAGGTAGCCTTTCTGAGTGGCGATAAAAATAACGGTTAATGACACTAAGCTACTCACCAGTAGCCAAATCAGCGCACTTATATCGTCGGAGCCCCAATTGATGATCACAGGAACGAGTAGCAACCCGCTGATACCATCTAAGATAGCAGCGAATATCATCCATAATAGCGCACGACGGACGGTACTTAAGAACAGACGGATCATGCGGCGTCCTCCAATGCACTTAGTAATTGTTGATATTGGGGAGTATGTTCAGATAACTGTAGGTGTGTACCTTGAGCAATTATTTGCCCTTCTTCCAGTAAGATCACCGTATCTGCATGGCATAAATAGCTCAGATCATGGGTGACCAAGACTCGTGTACGCTGCTCTTGGTTTAAAAGCTGGAAAAATAACTCGGCATTTTGCGGATCTAATGCAGATGTTGGCTCATCAAACAACAAAATAGGGACTTTAGAGAGCAGCACGCGAGCGATAGCTAAACGTTGAGCTTCACCACCTGATAAGGTGATATCATGACCGACTAAACTGTCTAGCCCCTTTGGTAATTGCTGGAGCCGTGTTAGTAGATTTAATTTTTCAAGGTAGTCAGTGATTTCGACCGCTGTCGCATCGGGGGCAAATAGCTGTAGATTTTCTTTCAGCGAACACGGCATAGGTTGAGTATTCTGCATCACGATAGATACTTGCTGGTTTAACCCTGCTAATGAGAATTGAGGTAGGGGCGTCGTATTAAAGTATAACTCGCCACGAGTTGGGTCGAGGAACCGTGCCATCAATTGTAAAAGTGTACTTTTTCCTGCTCCCGATGCACCAACAATAGCGACAAGCTGACCGGGTTGAATGGTTAAGTTGATGTTAGAGAGTAAAGTTTTATCCTGTACACAATAATCCACATCGTGAATATGAACGGCACAAGGCGCTCCTTGCAGTGATTTATCACCATACTGCATTTCTGTTTGCTCAAGAAAATGGCGAATACGCTCTGAAGCGGCGACTGCATGGTTGAGGGCATCGGCACCATGCCCCATGGCAGCGATTGGAGCGGTAATGCTATGCATCAAAAGAATAAACAACACCATTTGCGACAGTGACACCGAGGTCGGCACTACCAACGACCCAATAATCACCCATAACGTCAGTAATGTGGTACTCATTCCAATTTGAGTCAGTGAACTGAATGCGCCGATTTTGTTAATCCAGCGATTAAAGGCCACGAGAAAAGCGGAGAGTGCTTGTGTCACAGCAAGTTGAATGGCGCGGTTTGGATACTGTCTTGCAAGTAATGGGTTATCGGCAAACTCTGCATATTGAGCATATAAATTCCCCATCGTCTGGTCACGAGCAGTGAATAGCGATTGATAACGTGGTGAGCGTAGCTGGCGGAAAAGGTAAATGGTGATGATTAAAGGAAGTAGGCAAAAAATCATTAATGCCCAGTTGGTCCATAATAAGATCAGCGTTGCGGTTATTGGAACGACAAACAGTTGAGCCAAGTCGGCAGGTGCATGGGCGGTGAGTTGATGCAGCAAGCGCACATCGCGATCAACAATTTTTTGGATCCCTTCTTTACCTGAATAAACAAACTCACTCAAAGGAAGTCGATTGAGTTTATTGAGTATTTTTAGCCTTAATTGATAGCACAATTGGTTATCCGTTTGATGGGTTAGGTATAGGGCAAGTGTTTGGCAAACGAGCCATACGACTCCGCTAATAAATGCAATAATGACCCAAGTGTTCCCTTGTTCAACAGGGGATAAGGCGATTTGGCTAATTGCAACCCAAGGGATCAGGGAGCTAATGCCAGCGATAGCTTGTAAAATAACAGCAAATATTAAAACAAAACGATAAGGGCGTAACAATGCCCAAAGTGCGCGGTACATAGAAACCTCCATAGCCGGGTAGTTACTTTAATTGATTTCCTTGTTTAACTGGCAATGAGTTGTTTCGATACCGAAACTATTTGTTTGGCTAACGGGTCTTATTGACGGGGTAAATGGCGTAATTTAAGCAGACTTATTATCGATTTTCAGTAATATAAATAGGTTTTAGTAAAAAGGGGAATAGGGATGCGGTACGATTTAAATGACCTCTACTACTATGTCAAAGTAGTCGAGCATGGCGGGTTTTCACAAGCAGGTCTTGCTTTGGGGATCCCGAAATCTAAACTTAGCCGCCGTATTGCTGATCTTGAGCAGAAACTCAATGTTTCCTTAATTTATCGTTCAACACGCCAGTTCCATGTGACTGAAATCGGCCAAACCTTTTATCAACAATGCAAAAATGTTGTCGATGAAGCGAAAATTGCTGAGGAGCTGATCTGCTCTGTACAAACTGACCCGAAAGGGATCATTAAATTGTCTTGTCCTGTCGCTTTACTTCAAGTGTATCTGCAAGATTTATTAGTCGATTTTATGGTGAAGTATCCGGAGATCGATGTACAAATTTTAGCAGTTAATCGGCCCGTTGATGTGATCAGTGAAGGGTTAGATATGGCGCTGCGAGTGCGTTCGCTGCCGTTAGATGATTCGGGTTTAATGATGAAAGTATTGGGTTATTCACGGCGGGTTTTGGTCGCTAGCCCGTTGTTATTTAAAGGCGGAGAGCCGCTGCAACAACCCGAAGAGTTAGTGAATTACCCAATATTGGCAAATACCGAACATTCCCAAAATTATACGGTGACACTGAAAAACAGTGAGGACTTAAGCTTCACTCAGCACTTTATCCCCAAATTAGCAACAACCGATATTTTGACCTTGTATAAAGCCGCATTAAAGGGAATTGGTATTGCTCGATTGCCTTATGGTGTGGTGGAAAAAGACTTAAGTTCAGGGGCATTGATTGAGATATTACCTGAATGGCGTTTTCCTGAAGATATTATTCATGCGGTTTACCCATCAAGAAAAGGTTTATTGCCATCAGTACAACTATTATTAAATTATTTGGCTGAGAATATTTCACCAACTGTTAAATCATCATAATCCATCACCGTAAAAAGATAACTCCTCAATAGTCACCCTATCGAGGAGTTATTATCTTATTGATTTTGAGGGATTCGGCCAAATTTACCACGATTAAAATCATTAACCGCTTCGATAATTTCTTTATCGCTATTCATCACAAAGGGACCATAGCCGACAACGGGTTCATCAATGGGCTCACCGCTTAAGAAGAGTACAACAGCATCTTCCGTGGCTTCCATAACAATATTACTGTCACTACTATCAAGGATGAGCAGCTCTCCCTCATTTAAACTAGCGTGACCATCAACAATTAACGAGCCATGTAACATCACTAAACCAACATTACGGCCGGCTTTAGTTTGTAACCCTACTGTTTTACCTTTTTTCAGTTTGAGATCCCAAACATCTAAAGGGGTAAATGTACGTGCAGCACCATTATTTCCTAGATAGTTACCTGCAATGACGCGTAAATAGCCTGCATCATTAGGTAAAGCAATATTCGGAATATGGCTACTTTTTAGCAGTTGGTATCCCGGAGACGCCAATTTATCTTTAGCCGGTAAGTTGACCCACAGTTGCACCATATCTAAGGTGCCGCCATTTTTCATAAAATCATCGGATTGGTATTCTTGATGTAAAATACCGGATGCCGCAGTCATCCACTGAACATCTCCTGGACCAATCACGCCCCCTTCACCTGTAGAATCATGATGTGCAACCTCACCATCATAGACGATAGTTACCGTTTCGAACCCTTTGTGCGGATGCTCTCCAACACCACGGTTCTCAGCATCTGAGCTTGGGAAGGTAAAAGGCCCCGCTCTATCAAGTAAAAGAAATGGGTTGAGATATTTCCCGTGGTTGTTATAGCTAAATAATGAGCGAACAGGGAAGCCATCTCCAACCCAATGACTGCGAGGTGCGTTATAAATACCAATGATCTTTTTCATGGTTATGCTCCTAAAATAGATTCTGATGTATTTATCATAGGGGCACGATTTCGTTATCAGTAGTGGTAAAAATAGGTTTCATTGTTTCATTACTAGAACAATAGTTCTGGTTTCCATTATCCTATTTTTAGAACAGTGTTTACTAAAAACCGGACTACTCAACAAAAAATCGATGAATTAATGTAAATAACAAGAGAGCGGGGCAACGATTGTTCTATTTCTCGTTTAAAAGCATTTCATTATTTTATTGATTGAGAGGTTTCATTATGAGTAATCCGGCAAACTTCAATGGACAGCGTCCTGTTATTAATCCAGATGATGCAGTGATGTTATTGATAGACCATCAAAGCGGCTTGTTCCAAACTGTCGGTGATATGCCAATGACAGAGCTGCGAGCGCGTGCTGCTGTTCTCGCAAAAATAGCTTCATTGGCAAAAATGCCTGTCATCACAACAGCATCTGTACCACAAGGCCCGAATGGCCCTCTGATCCCTGAAATTCACCAAAATGCGCCACATGCACAATATATTGCACGTCGCGGTGAAATCAACGCATGGGATAACCCTGAATTTGTTGAAGCAGTTAAAGCAACGGGTAAAAAACAACTGATTATCGCGGGCACGATAACCAGTGTTTGCATGGCTTTCCCTGCTATTAGTGCGGTAGCTGACGGTTACCAAGTTTTTGTCGTCATTGATGCATCTGGTACTTATAGCAAAATGGCACAAGAAATCACCTTAGCACGCATGGTCCAAGCTGGTGTGGTACCAATGGATACAGCCGCGGTCGCGTCTGAAATTCAGAAAACGTGGAATCGTGAAGATGCGGCAGAATGGGCACAAGCTTACACGCAAATTTTCCCTGCATATCAACTGCTCATTGAAAGCTATATGAAAGCTCAAGATGTTTTGAAAAACAATGAGCAATTAGATTCAGAACGCTAAGCCTCATTTTTAACTCGAATTATCCGTAGCCTTTACTAAAAGTAGAGGCTACCTATCTGTATTAATTTAGATAAAACAAATAATTAGGATGTATTCCATGAAAAAGATTGTATTGCCATTATTGGCTTCACTATTGGTAGCCGGTACTGCTCAAGCCGCAAATTATCAGTTAGATCCAACCCATACTAAAGCGGTTTTCTATATTGATCACTTTAATACATCGACCAATAGCGGTGGTTTCTACAACATTCGTGGTGATATGAGCTATTCCCCAGAAAAAAACAAGGGAAGCATTAATGTCAAAATCCCAGCGGAGACATTAAATACCGGTCTAACAGCGTTTGATAACCATATTAAGAGCGCCGATATGTTAGATGTAGCGAAATACCCAACCATCGAATTTAAATCAACTAAATGGAACTTTGCGGATAATAAACCTGTTTCTATTGATGGCATTTTAACCATGAAAGGACAGTCTCATCCCGTTCAGTTGAAAACAACGAAATTCGGCTGTTATTTCAGTCCTATTTTTAAAGCGGATGTTTGTGGTGGTGACTTTGAAACGACCATTGACCGTACAAAATGGGGGGTGGATTTCCTTGCAAAAGAGGGAATGGCAAAAGAGGTAGTGATAAAAATACAAGCGGAAGCTATCAAACAATAAGTTGAGGAGGTGGAGTATGTTACACAGAGCAAAAAAACAGCCCATCGCGGTGATGTCATCGGCGATACTGGCTTTGACCTTATCTGTTGGGGCTGTACAAGCCGCGGATTATCAAGCGAGTACCAAAGAAGGACCGATTAAAATTATCAATTTAGATGAGCTAGAAGACCAAGTTGCGAAAAACATGGAAAAAGGGGCTTTTGGCTATATTCGAGGTGGGGCCGAAGATGAGCTGAACTTAGATAAAAATACGCGTAGCTTTGATAGAAAATACATTATGCCGCGGGTAATGCAAGGGATTGAAATTAAAGATATTGACTTATCAACCCAATTTTTAGGGATTGATTTAAAAACGCCAATTATTCAAGCCCCAATGGCAGCTCAAGGTTTGGCCCATCAAGACGGTGAAATTGCGACAGCCAAAGGGATGGCGAAAGCTGGCTCAATTTTTTCATTAAGTACTTATGGTAACAAGACTATTGAAGAAGTCGCCGAAGTTTCAGGGGAAAGCCCATTCTTCTTCCAACTTTATATGAGCAAGAATAATGCTTTCAATGAGTTTACCTTGAAACGAGCTAAAGAGAGTGGTGCTAAAGCGATTATTTTAACGGTGGATTCGCCAGTTGGTGGCTATCGCGAAGATGATATTCGCAATAACTTCCAATTCCCACTTGGTTTTGCCAATTTAGAACTGTTCGCTAAACAAAATGATGATGGCTCTAAAACAGGTAAAGGGGCAGGGATCAGCGAAATTTATGCTCAAGCTAAACAAGCCTTTACCCCAGCAGATATTGCTTACGTGAAAAAACTATCGGGTTTGCCTGTGATAGTGAAAGGGATCCAATCACCTGAAGATGCAGATAGAGTGATCAAGGCTGGTGCAGATGCGATTTGGGTATCTAACCATGGTGGGCGACAATTAGATAGCGGCCCAGCTTCTTTTGATGTTTTGCCTTCCATTGCAAAAGTGGTCAACAAACGTGTTCCTATTGTTTTTGATAGTGGTGTTCGCCGTGGCTCCCATGTGTTTAAAGCGCTAGCAAGTGGTGCTGATGTTGTCGCGGTGGGTCGTCCAATTTTATATGGATTAAATTTAGGGGGCGCGGAAGGGGTGAATTCCGTTATTCAGCAACTGAATAAAGAATTATCCATTAATATGATGTTGGGTGGCGCGAAAAATATTGAAAGTGTAAAAGCAACGAAGCTTTATACCGATATGGATTTTCAATAAATTTCATTAAGTGAAAAAACGGGAGATGCCTCCCGTTTTTTTATGCTATTAAGATAATTAGATGCTAAATCCACCATCAATATTTAAGCTTGCACCTGTGATATAAGCAGCGGCAGGGCTGGCTAAATAAACGACAAAACTGGCTATTTCATCGGCGCTGGCATAACGTTTTAATGCCATGATCTGTTTTAAACTCTCTGCAAACTCACCTTGTTCAGGATTCATGTCCGTGTTGACAGGACCGGGCTGGATATTATTCACAGTAATGCCTCGGCTAGCGACATCACGAGCCATCCCTTTAGTAAGCCCTACGATAGCGGCTTTGCTCATCGCATAAGCACTACCGCCTTCAAATGGTACTCTTTGTGCGTTAATGCTACCAATATGAATAATGCGCCCATTATTATTCATCACTTCTAATGCAGCTTGGCTGGCAATAAATAGGCTACGAACATTGAGGTGATAGGAGCGATCGAACGCTTCTAATGATAGGGCATCTAATGTTCCTAGCTCTAAAGTACCAACATTGTTAACTAAGATATCAAGGCTACCAAATGTATTGGCGGCTTGTGTGATGGCGGCTTTTATTTCATTTTCATCAGCGCTATTTGCTTTGATTGCCAATACGTTACCTGAAAATTGCTCAATTTCAGCCACTAAAGCTTTAGCTTTATCGTCAGAAGAGGCGTAGGTAAAAGCGACACTGGCCCCAGCTTGAGCAAATTGTTTGACGATAGCAGCACCGATACCTCTTGATCCACCTTGAACAAAAGCATATTTATTTTTGAATAACATAGATTCACCTTAACGTTATTACATATCAATGAGTGAGCTATTTGACTGAGAAAAGCACAGAGACACCAGAGAGATAAATCGATGAGGTTGTTGAAAATAATTGAAGGTGAAGAGAAAGGTGAGTTTTTAAATTAAAAGCCCTTACCTTTTAGAAGAGATAAGGGCGTGTATGAATTACAGCTGAGGGCGTTTTACAAAACCAATGGCTTCATAAACTTTATCAACGGTTTCTTGCGCGCGTGCTGCCGCTTTGGTTGCACCTTCATCCATAATTTTGTTGAGCAGCGCTTCGTCATTACGGAATTGATGATAACGCTCTTGGAGTGTAGCCAACATGCCAGAGACGGCATCTGCCACTGCACCTTTAAGATGACCGTACATTTGACCTTCAAATTCGGCTTCAAGCTCGGCAATCTTTTTACCCGTTACGCCAGATAAAATATCTAGCAGGTTTGAAACACCTGGTTTGTTTTCGATGTCATAACGAACACGAGGCGGCTCTTCTGAGTCAGTGACCGCACGTTTGATTTTTTTCGCTGCTGATTTTGGATCTTCAAGCAGGGCGATAACGTTATTGCGGTTATCATCAGACTTAGACATTTTCTTCATTGGATCTTGCAAAGCCATGACACGAGCGCCACCTCCAGTCGGAATAAAAGGATCTGGCACGGTAAAGATATCGCCATAAATCGCGTTAAAACGCTGTGCAATATCACGGCTTAACTCAAGATGCTGTTTTTGGTCGATACCAACAGGAACTTGGTTAGTTTGATAAAGTAAAATATCGGCAGCCATTAATACAGGATAATCAAATAAACCAGCGTTAATGTTTTCTGCATGACGCGCTGATTTATCTTTAAATTGTGTCATACGGCTTAGTTCGCCGAAGTAAGTGTAACAGTTTAGCGCCCAGCTAAGTTGCGCATGTTGCGGCACATGGGATTGAACAAAAATAGTGCTTTTATTCGGGTCAATGCCACAAGCGAGGTAGAGTGCTAAGGTATCGAGGGTTCTTTTGCGTAGCTCGTCAGGGTCTTGACGTACAGTGATCGCATGTTGGTCAACGATACAATAGATGCAGTCGTAATCATCTTGCATTTGTACCCACTGACGTAGCGCACCCATGTAGTTACCGATGGTCAATTCACCGGAAGGCTGCGCGCCGCTGAATACGATAGGTTTTTGGGTTTGCTTTTGTTTTTCAGTGGGTTCACTCATTTCTTTTTATATCCTTTAATTATTTTGTGTCAGATAAACCGATGGTAGGCAGGATATCTGAAAAGTGTGTTAATACACAGTCAGGCTCACTCAGAGCGATTGATTCACCATAGTTATAACCGTAAGTTAGGCCAACGCTAGGGCATTGTGCGCTTTTTGCCGCAATAATATCATTACGGGAATCACCGACAAAAAGCAATTCCTCTTTACGTAAACCAAGCTTGCCCATGGTGAGATACAGTGGCGCTGGGTGTGGCTTTTTCTCTTTTACATCATCGCCGCCAAGCACTAACGAAAAATAGCGATCAATGGCTAATTTTTTCAGTAATGGTGCGATAAAAGGTGTGGGTTTATTGGTCACTATGGCCATAGGGATGTTATGGAATGCGAGCTTTTCTAACGTCTCTTTGACTTCTGGAAATAGTTCGCTGCCCGTTGTCACTGCGGTGGCATAGAATTTATCAAAACTGTCACGGGTCGCTTGGTGAAGCTCGGGAGTGATGGTTGCTCCCGCCCATGTTAATGCGCGTTCAATCATGACATCGGCACCGTTACCTACCCAAATTGAAACACGCTCTTTCCCTGCTGGTGGAAAACCTTGTTCTTTTAATGCGTTATCTAGCGCTTCAGCTAATCCACCGGCACTGTCAACGAGAGTACCATCTAAATCAAAGGCAATTGCTTTGATGTTTTCTAAACGCGGTTGTGTCATTGAGATACCTTTTGTAATTCCTTACGCATTTGATCAATGACGGTTTTGTAATCAGGCTGACCAAAAATTGCAGATCCTGCAACAAAGGTGTCGGCACCAGCAGCGGCAATTTCGGCAATATTATCAACTTTAACACCGCCATCGATTTCTAAACGAATATCATAGCCACTTTCATCGATCATTTTACGGACTTGGCGCAATTTAGTCAGCGTATGTGGAATAAAGGATTGACCACCAAAGCCTGGGTTTACCGACATGAGTAGGATCATATCGACTTTATCCATCACATACTCTAGGTGGCTCAATGGTGTTGCTGGGTTGAAAACGAGGCCAGCAGTACAGCCATGTTCTTTGATTAACTGTAGTGTTCTATCGACATGTTCGCTGGCTTCAACGTGGAAGCTGATATGATTTGCGCCTGCTTTTGCAAAGTCAGGGATAATTCTGTCGACAGGTTTAACCATCAAGTGGACATCGATTGGCGCAGTAATTCCGTAGTCGCGTAGGGCTTTACAAATCGGTGCACCGAACGTGAGGTTAGGAACATAGTGGTTGTCCATAACGTCAAAATGCACGATATCCGCGCCAGCGGCTAGTACTTTTGCGGTATCTTCGCCTAAACGGGCAAAATCTGCAGATAAAATAGATGGGGCAATGAGAAAATCTTTCATTATTGTCTCCGATTATTTAAACGTCACCTGAGAGTCATTCCACGCCAGACGAGAGGCGCTTGATGTTTTTCTTATCAGCGTTTTTGGGGAGTTTTAGCGCAGGCTCCCCGTTATATAGTGCCAACAACTCATTGACTTTCGCGCGATTAAGTATGTTTCGACTGATTGTTCGACGCACTTTGACAATGTGTAATTTAGCTTGATGATACCACTCTCTTGTTGCTGGCGTGTCATGATTTGAAATCAGAACCGGAATTTTGCGATCTGAAGACAAATAATGGGCTAATCGCGCAAGATTTTGTTGTTCTTGAGCGCTAAAGGCATTGGTGTGATAGGCCGTAAAGTTCGCTGTTTCGGAAAGCGGAGCATACGGAGGGTCACAATAAACGACCGAGCCTGATTCCGCAGATAGCAGCGTACTTTCATAATCTTGGGTCACAAAGGTCGCTTTTTGCGCTTTATCGGCAAACCACAGTAGTTCTTCTTCTGGAAAGTAGGGCTTTTTATAACGACCAAAAGGCACATTAAATTCGCCGCGTGAATTATAACGACATAGCCCGTTGTAGCAGTGGCGATTTAGATATAAAAATAATACGCTACGTTTGATAGGGTCTGTAGATTGGTTAAATTCTTGACGTTTAATGTAATACTGCTCGGCGGTATTAAATTCAGGCGTAAAGATCTCGCGTACTTCTCCGATGAAAGAGTCTGTACGGTATTTTACGGTATTGTAGAGGTTAATGAGGTCGCTGTTGATATCAGCTAGGACATAAGCATCGTAGCTGGTATTTAGGAAAACAGAACCTGCTCCTACAAAGGGCTCGATCAAGCAATCACCCTGTGGAAGATGTTTTTTGATATCTTCCACTAGAGGGTATTTGCCGCCGGCCCATTTCAAAAAAGCGCGTGTTTTTTTCATGCCGTCTTATTGTTACAAACGTTTAGAGTAGTATTGGGTACTCTGTCAGGACAGCATAATGCGCCCGCTATAAAACGTTGTTATTTCTGATCCTGTTGAACTTGCTTCATATTTCTAACCCATGGTTTTTTCGCTTGAATTTCGGCTGGTAAAGTCGCAATAGCGCTTTTAGCTTCATTGACGGAGCGATAGTTGCCGTGGATCAGAACATACCAAGTTTGCCCATTACGGATTGTTTTATAAACTTTATAGTTATTGAGTTTATGTTGTTTAGCGAAAGCTTCTAGTGTATCAGAACGGCTTGCACTGCTTAATTGTAATGTGTAGTTACTCGCAGGCGCTGACATTAAGTTACCACTTTGATTTTGGTTCGCCGTGGTTGTTTTTGCTGGCTGCTTAGGTTGAGCCGGTTGTTTAGTTTCAACAGGCTTTGTTTGCGTCCTCTCTGGTTTTGCAGGCACCGTTTGTGGCTTTTGAGCCGGTGGCGTTTGTGTCACAGGAGGTGGTGCAATATTTTGTGCCGGCGTATTCGCCGTGCCTTGGTTGAGTGATTGACCTTGGTTTAGAGCATCGACAACATCACCCGGGATTTCAATCCGTTCACCATAATTATTTGTTTGTTGCTGTTGAGTACCTTGGGTAGGTACTGGGTTCACAGGCGGTACGTTTATCTCTTGTGCCTGGCCTGATGGGCTTTGATTATTGCTAAGCGATGAAGAGCTAGACAAATCGATATTACGCTCGTTTGCCGTTGTATCAGTTTGCTGCTTTTCATGCTCTGTTGGAGCTTTTAAGGCTGAGCTAATGGCGATAATCAGTAATAACAGCACCAAAACACCTACACCAATCATAATATGTTGGCGAGATATCGTGAGTTTAGGTTTTGCTGTTGATGATGGACGGCTACGACCTGTCGGTCGGTCGGATGTATCTGGCCGTAGATCATTTTGTGTATTAGGCTGATTATCTGGTTTAAATTCGTCCATTTTGCCCTCCCGAATAAATATCACCTTGTAATCGAGATAAAATTTCTCTTTTCATTACGGCCTCTTCACGAGTAAATAGTGTATACCCGCGATGTTGCAAAGGATAGTCTTATACTTGTCATATCGTCTTCATATGATTAATACGACATATGATATTGCATGTCTAAAAGTCTAAGTGTTTGAGAGTGTGTTGTAACCTGAAACTTTAGGCATAGCTTATAATTTAACGATTTTAAGACATATCTGCCAGAAACATTTTAAAACCTCAAATTATCTGGATGGTTTTATCTGTTTCTGGCTGATAATCACACAAGATGGCTTAGGTTTCGGGTAAACAGGACGATATCGCATCTCGTACTGTTTGTGTTTCAATATCTGAGCGCATTTCTGCATGGCCGATTGTGGTAGGTAAGATAAGATGGAGTTTCCCGCCCATGACCTTTTTATCCCGCATCATATGAGGTAAATAGTCATCCGGTTTCATTTGCTCAGGACCCGTCACAGGTAGCTCAGCGCGTTCTAACAAGGCGATAATTCGCTGAGTTTGGTGTGCGGTGAATGTGCCTATGCGTTCTGCCGTTTTAGCCGCCATCACCATACCTGCTGCAACGGCTTCACCGTGCAGCCAAACGCCATAGCCCATATGGGCTTCAATAGCATGACCAAAAGTATGGCCAAGGTTAAGTAGCGCCCTTAAGCCGCTAGTCTCTTTCTCATCAGCCGCGACGACCTGTGCTTTTAATTCACAGCAGCGACGGATGCAGTAAGCCATGGCTTGATTATCAAGAGCCATTAGAGCGTCGATATTCGCTTCTAGCCAGCTGAAAAACTCCCCATCAAGGATGATGCCATACTTGATGACCTCAGCAAGACCAGATGAAAGCTCTCTTTTCGGTAACGTTTTTAAGCAATCAAGGTCGATGATGACAGAGGCGGGCTGATAAAATGCCCCGATCATATTTTTGCCTAATGGATGGTTTACCGCGGTTTTGCCGCCTACGGATGAATCTACTTGTGATAACAAGGTGGTTGGTACTTGGATAAAACGAACCCCACGTTGATAACTTGCTGCGGCGAAACCTGTTAGGTCACCGATAACACCCCCACCAAGTGCTATGAGGGTGGTATCGCGATTATGGCGTTTTTCGAGTAAGGCAGTGAAAACATCGTTCATAATGAACAATGATTTATACTGTTCCCCATCCGGTAAAATGATTGAATCTACTGTTACCCCTGCTGCTTCAAGAGCACGCGTCACTTTCTCAAGATAGATAGGCGCAAGTGTCTCGTTGGTCACCAACATAGCTCGTTGACCCGCTTTGAGTGGCCAAAAAGCATCTGGTTGGTTATAAAGACCCGGAGCAATTGTGATTGGATAACTGCGTTCATCCAGAGTAACAGTGACTTTTTCCATCTTGCTTTACCTTGTTGCCATCAGTAATGTTAAGTTAGTTTTTTTCTAACAGCTCAATGATTTGGCTTGCGACAACTTTGGCACTTTGCTCATCAGTATGAATGGTGATATCAGCAATTTCTTCATACATCGGGTTGCGTTCAGATGCCAATTTTTCAAGAACTTCACGAGCCGGTTCATCCACTTGTAATAGTGGCCGTTTTTTATCACGTTGAGTTCGAGACAACTGTTTCTCGATAGTGGTTTCGAGATACACAACAACACCACGAGCAGATAGGCGATTGCGAGTTTCTTTCGATTTTACTGAACCGCCACCCGTTGCCAGTACGATGCCTTGTTTTTCGGTAAGCTCATTGATGATTTTTTCTTCGCGCTCGCGGAAGCCTTCCTCGCCTTCTAGGTCAAAGACCCAGCCTACATCTGCACCTGTACGTTTTTCAATCTCGTGATCAGAGTCGAAAAACTCCATATTAAGCTGTTGAGCCAATTGACGACCAATAGTGCTTTTGCCGGCACCCATCGGTCCAACCAGAAAGATATTGCGTTTCTCTGCCATGTTTTTTGGTATTACTACGATTATTCGTTAATGATAACCCGCCCCGCCAATCGAATTAGCGACGGGACCTAAACTGAAACCTCATGAGTGATAAGTGAGATCAGATAAGAAAATTATCTCAATACATCAACCTGAATTGCAACTATATAAATGTGGCACTGAGCGAACAAAGTGCCACATTTGTGTTACTGGTTTCTTCTATTATGCCGTCTATTTTGCCTAACGTTTTGTTCAACATGAGTTTTAACAGTATTGCCACTGCATATAAAAGCAGAGGAACGTGTTAATTTATAGAGCAAATTGATTGCGGCTATTTTATAAGCGGCTGATAGCTTGTTCTTTAATCTACTGATAGTTAGAACACTCAATGGGTAACCTTGTATGCTAAAACGACGTCAGCGTCAAATTTATCCGGTAAGTTTATGGCATAAAAAATAATTTTCTCTGCTCACATTTCCTTTATATTCATTCAACTACTTGAAGTATCAATATTATTTTTTTATCTAAATATTGATCAGCTTTGGTGTGATAAAAACCACAAGAACTCTACGGTCAATATGTTCACCTGTATTGGTAAATAACTTTCCCAAAAGGGGAATGTTGGAAAGAAAAGGTAGGCCTGTTTCTGTTTTTTCTTGCTTCTGTTGAAAAATGCCGCCGAGTATCAATGTTTCATTGTTGCGTATCGTGACAGAGGTAGCGATTTCTTGCTTATTGATCGCTAAATAGTGTTCATCACTGGTGGTAATCGCTTTATCAGGGGAGTTATGACTGATTTTCAATAGTAGCTCAACGTGATCTCCGCGTGAGAGAGTTGGCGTGACCTCCATTCCTAATACCGCATCTTTAAACTGAACGTGTGTTTTCTTTTCTGTGCTAGTGACATAGGGGATTTCAGACCCTTGCTGAATACTGGCGGGGTGTTTGTGTGAAGCCATCAAACGAGGGCTTGCGATAATAGAGAGCAAATTTTCTTTTTCTAAAGCATTAAGTTTAAGTTCTAACAGCCCTTCGCCCAGCCGAAGTAAATTAAACTGACCTGATGAAGAGTCATAGCGGTTATAACGCTGGTAGCGGCTATTATTGGGGCTACCCGATAACATTCCCCACTCCAAGCCTAACTCTTGCAGGGCTGTCCGGCTGCTGCTGATAATGTGTGCGGTAATTTGGACTTGCTGTTTAGGAACATCAAGTTGCTTTAACCACTCTTCAATCAGTTGTAAGCGGGTTTTTGTCTCTTTTATCACTAAACTATTTGTTGCAAAGTGGCTGATGGCGGTAGCTTGGCTCGATAATAAAGCATTTTCAGGGTGTTTTAACTGTTCGAGGGCATCTGTTGCACTTATGGATGTGAGTTTAAAGATTTTTTCGATGAATGGATTCTCGACGGGTTGATGAGAGGGAGTTGGTGAGGGAGAGGCGAGCTTTTGGTGAGTTTCATCTAAAGGCAGAGGGATGAAGGGGTCGCGCATCTCTTGAGCGATCACGTTTAAGGGAATAGTAAAAACAATGATTACAGCTAAAAACAGTTTATTGTTCATTAATATCATCCTTGATAAATGAGAGGGTGAATGTGGCTGTTAACTCGCCATTGCGAGGCGAAAAACGTACCTCAGAAATGAGACCTGTTTGGTATGATGCGGGCGTGATAATGGCATGGATGAAGCGGTAAATTTGCGGGTAATCACCTTGAACTTCAACCTGATAACGCTGCTCATTGGCCGCTACAGCCGGCGAGGGTTGTAAACGGTTAAGTACGACCTTTGTTTGGGTAACCATGTGTTGTATATGAGCCACAAATTGTGTTGCGTTTTGTTTTGATAATGTTAATTCTTGCTCCAGAGCCACCATTTGTTGCTCAAGTTGATGGAGTGAAGGAAGTTGTGTTAGTGCCTGCGTATATTGTTGTGATTGAGAGGCGATATGCTGAGTTTTATTTTTAAGTTCAGTCAGTTGAGACTCCACTTCCTGCCAATAAAAAAAGGTGTAAGCCAGTAAGATAGCAATCGTAGCAACCCAAAGAGGAAGAGTTTGTTGCCAAAAAGGGCGATACCAAAACCCAGAGGCATTATCATTCATTCGTCTCCTCCTGATAGTGTGCACTTACATGCAAGTAGTTAACCTGACGAGTTTTCCCCATTTTTATGAGTTGTACTTGATGCAATAACGGGTTGCTTTCTAAGCGAGTGATCAATTGGCTAATATCGTGAAAATCATAGCTAACAGCAGCTATTTCTAGGTTATTACCAGTGAGTGAGACCTTCGCGAGCCAGCTTTTTTGCGGTGTAAGTTCAGGTAGCTTATAAAGAAGATTTAACCGAGTTCGGTTACTTTGTGCTTGCCGATTAAGGTGTTGTCGGTGCGTTTGCCATTCAGCGAGCTTGGCTTGTTTTTCGTTAATCACCTTTATCTGTTGCTGCTTTTGCGCGACATGTTGTTCGAGTTGCATTTTGGTGATCTGCCACTGTGTTTGTTCGAACTGCTGTTGTGAAGAATTGTAGATAACCACGATCGCGACTAGACAACTTTGCAGAATAAATAGCGCGAAACACCGCCGTTTATTGCGAGTAATACGCTGTTGCCGCCAAGGTAAAAAATTAACTTGATACATGGTCACGATCCTTATCGCGTAACGCTAAACCTGTTGCAACCACAAAATCACCGAGTTGGTGAGGGAGCCTAACGGTATGGTTATGAAAGGCTTGCAATAGGCTCCATGAATGTACTGCCTGAGACTTATGGTGATCACCGATATAATAGAGAGGCAATTTTAGTGGTCCATTGTTTTCATTGAGTAGAGCGATAATTTGTGGAAGTGTGGTGATGTCATTTTCTTGGATTTGATTATAAGTTGCAGGTTGACTGACGGGGCCAGTCCATAGCCACTCCCCTTGGCGATAATGTATTAGCCAACTCTCATCGGGTAACCCAGCATAGCGTGCAATGTAACGTAAGACACAAGGGGCGACATCAATTGCGGTTAACAAGAAGCCACTGTCATGTAATAAATTTTGCCAAAACACGATCTCTGACTTACGTACCCCGTTTAGGTAGGCTCGATTGTCTATCACACGATAATCGATCACCAAATCTTCTGAACTTAGTGGAAACAATTTTTCGGCGCAGCTTTGTAAGTACCAACCTAGCTCAGGTTGCTTTAAAGTCACTTGTTCAGGTAAAGTCACTTGCTGTTTTAATGTTCTCAGAGCAGAAAATGCCATTGAGACCTGACAATTTTTAGGTAATTTCCGACGCCATTGTATTAAAATTTTCAGTAGCATCTCGTATCTATCATGTTCAGATTGGCTGGTGATTTCGTTTGGAATATTATGTTGCCAACACTCGCATAAGTACCGCCGTTTGCGGTTTTGTTTTGTGGCAACAAGTTGAATTGAGGCTTGGCAAAGGTCTATTCCGATGTTCCATTTTTGTGAATACATAGATAATTTCCTTATCATCAACAAATAAATTACGATTTCTATTGAGCTGTATAAGCTTTATACTACGCGCCAGCTATATCTAAACCCTCCTGTCTGTTGAGTATGGGAATTATCCGGTGAAGTTCGTAAAATATTTTTTTATTATTGTTATTTGTTGCATTTTTTTGGGAACCGCCTCGATTTTTGGCATGTACAAATATGTCGAAAATGAGTTACCTGACGTCGCAACAATGAAAGACATCCGCCTACAAACGCCGATGCAAATCTTCAGTGCTGATGGTGAATTAATTGCACAATATGGTGAAAAACGCCGTATTCCGCTGCCATTAGCTGATATCCCACCCCTGATGATCAAGGCCTTTATTGCAACGGAAGATAGCCGTTTTTATGAGCATCATGGTATCGACCCTGTGGGTATTTTCCGTGCCGTTACGGTAATGGCATCTTCGGGTCGTGCTTCCCAAGGGGCGAGTACAATCACCCAGCAATTAGCCAGAAACTTTTACTTAAGCCCAGAAAGAACCATAATGCGTAAGGTAAAAGAGGTCTTTCTTGCGGTGAGAATTGAGCAGTTATTCACCAAAAATGAGATCATGGAACTGTATCTCAATAAAATTTACCTTGGTAACCGTGCATATGGGGTTGGCGCAGCCGCGTATGTGTATTTTGGTAAAACGGTCAATGAATTAACGCTCAGTGAAATGGCGATGATCGCGGGCTTACCAAAAGCACCTTCGACATCAAATCCTTTATTCTCTTATGAAAAAGCGATTAGCCGTCGTAATGTGGTGCTTGGGCGTATGCTAGAAGAAAAATACATCACCCAAGCGGAATATGAACAGGCAAAAAATGAGCGAATTGAAGCGTCTTATCACGCACCGAAAATTGATTTCTCAGCGCCTTACCTCGCCGAAATGGCACGCCAAACATTGTATGAGCAACATGGTGAAGATGCTTATACTGACGGTTACAAAGTCTACACAACGGTTATTCGCAAAGACCAACTCGCAGCCACTGATGCGGTACGCAATAATTTAATTGATTATGATGTCCGTCATGGTTATCGCGGGCCAGCAGACGTGTTGTGGACAGCAGGAGAGCCTGCTTGGACGACAGAAAAAATTATCGAAAAACTTAAAAAATCCCCTGTTTATGGGCCATTATTACCTGCTGTTGTCCTTTCCTCAACGGACAGCGAAGCGACGGTACAATTGGCCGATGGCTCAACAGAGAAAATCACTTTAGCGGGTGTGCGTTGGGCGCGTAAATTCATTTCCGATACCCAGCAAGGTGCCATGCCAAGTAAAGTGAATGCGGTGATGAAAGCAGGTGAGCAAGTTTGGATCCGCAAAGTAAAAGATATTTGGTGGCTGGGACAGGTTCCTGAAGTTAACGGGGCTTTTGTGGCATTGAACCCAAATAATGGTGCGATTATCGCCTTAGTGGGTGGCTTTGACTTTAATATGAGTGAGTTTAACCGCGTCACTCAGTCATTACGCCAAGTTGGCTCGAATATCAAACCTTTCTTGTATACAGCAGCGATGGATAAAGGCTTGACGCTGGCATCACTGTTAAATGATGTTCCTATCAGTCGTTGGGATGCGGGAGCAGGGTCAGATTGGCGGCCGAAAAACTCACCGCCTCGTTATGCAGGCCCTATTCGCTTAAGACAAGGGTTAGGTGAATCAAAGAACGTGGTTATGGTACGCGCCATGAGAGCGATGGGGGTTGACTATGCAGCCGATTACCTCACACGTTTTGGCTTCCCTGCGGAAAATATCAATCGGACTGAAGCCTTAGCGCTCGGTGCGCCATCATTTACGCCAATGCAGATGGTGCGAGGCTATGCGGTGATGGTGAATGGTGGTTATCTGATTGACCCTTACTATATCCAAAAAATTGAGAATGCAGAGGGTGAGGTGCTTTTTGAAGCTAATCCAAGAATAGCTTGCCCTGATTGTACTGATATTCCAGTGATTTATGGAAATACGGAGCGTACGATCGCCCTTAAAGGCGTTGATGACGAGTCGACAGAAGAAATTACTCAATCAGATGATAAACCAACGGAACAAGAGCCAACGATGGAAGTGACATCTGCGGCACCAAAAGAAGCGACACCTCAAGATATGTATGCGCCTCATGTTATCAGCACACCTTTAGCGTTCTTAATTAGGGATGCAATGATGACGAATATCTATGGTGAACCAGGCTGGTTAGGTACTGGCTGGCGTGCAGCGAGAGATCTAGGTGGTCGCCGTGATATTGGTGGTAAAACAGGCACAACGAATAGCTCGAAAGATGCTTGGTTCTCCGGTTACGGCCCTGATGTTGTCGCCTCGGCTTGGATTGGTTTTGATGATAATAGGCGTACCTTAGGGCGCACTGCAATCAGCGGTGGTGAAGCGGGGGCGAAAAGCGCTCAACCAATATGGGATGACTTTATGAAGTCAATCTTAGAAGGTGTACCGGTTACGATGATGAAGCCACCGAAAGGGATCATTGCTGTTTCTATTGATAGTCGGACGGGTAAGCTAGGCAATTCTCGTAAAGAGTATTTTATTGAGGGTACTGAGCCTAAAGAGCATGCTATTCAAGAGGTTGGAACGACTATCTTTGAAGAGGGCGGCGAGAGCCAAGAACTGTTCTAATGTGTTTGGCTCCCTGTTCAAAGGGGAGCTAACAAGAGAGTAAATGTTAAATAGGAAAATCGTTGTATTGATTTTCCTATTTATTTTTAACGCAAAAATTAATCGGTGATCTATTTGGAAAAATGGCGCTAATTGTATTTTTTTAAATAACGCTCAAGATAGAATAAGGCACTGATATTACGCGCTTCATTGAAATCAGGGTGTTCAAGTAACTCCATCATGCGTGCAATTGGCCATCTAACCTGTTGTAAAGGCTCTGGTTCATCCCCTTCTAGCTTTTCATGGTAGAGGTCGCTTGCGATGAGAATATTCATCTTACTAGAGAAGTAAGAGGGTGACATGGTGAGTTTCGCCACTTGTGTGATGTGATTGGCACCAAAACCGATTTCTTCTTTTAACTCGCGTTGTGCTGCTTCTATTGGGGTTTCACCGGGATCGATAGCGCCTTTAGGGAACCCTAATTCGTAATCTTCAATACCGACAGCGTATTCACGGATTAGGATCAAACTATCATTGATGATAGGAACAATGAGTACGGCCTCACGTTTCCCTGGACGCATCCTTTCATAAATGCGTTTTTCGCCGTTGCTAAACTCGAGGTCAACAGATTGGATACTGAATAACTTGGAATGAGCAACATCCTGAATATTCAAGATTTTTGGCTTTTTAAGCTCAGTCATAACAATTCCCGAATAGGGTGAGTGAATAAAAATATCAGCGACGCTACAATGTCGCTATTACACTGTTGTTAACTATGACCCATATCAAAAAAAATTGATAGAGATTATCGGGTTGATAAAATGCTGTTAGTATACCTATCGCACTTCTAGTTGTGTGAGAGGTATGATAATAAGGTACAGTGCTTCGTCTCTTAGGTTTTTATATTAAAATGGCGTACTTAGCATGTATACAAACATACAACTTGAATTATTTTATGTATATATGAAATGTATAAAAAGAGCACAGATTAATAAATAAAATTTTTTAATTACAACATATTGTAAATTAACATAAAAACTAAAAATAGAATAGGAATTGGCTTATATAGCGATAGCGCCGTGATTGCTATGCTTTTCTTGATATTATTTCACTGGGGAAAAAATGCTTACTTACGTCATTATAATGGCTATTTTTATAATTAGCCTAACTATAATGGCTTCCTTTCTGTATTTCAGGCGGGGGCGGAATTCTGGTGTCTATCAGATCCCTTCTCAAGCTGAGCCATCTTACCGGAAGATGATAGATAACGACTATCAAATCATCTCTCAGTACTTACGTACCAACCCTTTTCCTTCCCAAAGCGCTGAGCAAACACCGTGGCAATTGAAGAAAAATGCCGTGATCGCAACGGTGTGTAATTCAGTCACTCGATTTAATTTGCGGCAAGAGCAAGCGAATAGTTGGCGTTATTTTATTGATACCATTGAAGTTAAACTTCCCCACCAGCTTGAACCTTATTTACAGCAAAAAAATGTGATGGAGTTAGTTGAAACTAACCATCTACCATTAATTATTTCTCTAAATAATTTCTCGTTAAAAGATTTTAATTATGAGTGGACCTCTGATGATATTCAGGAAATTGTTACCCCTGAAGCGGCAATTCATGAAAGAGGAGAACCTAATGTTCAAGTATTGCGTGTTCGCAAAGAAACTATTGAGGAGCATCGGCTAAATCATTCCTCTGGTTGGCTAGGCACTTTACTGATTTGTTTGAGCTTTTTACTTGGGTATTTAGCACTAATTGCCATTCCTTTTTTGCAGTCATGGGGGTTTGTCGGAGCCTTTTTCTGTTTTGTTACGGGCCTATTGGCTCTCTTTCGCTTACGTGTCTTCCCTAAGAAATTACAAGATGTGCAGTGCGTTTTTGGGCAACCGAAACGGTGGGAACTGTATGGGGAACTAGATAAAAGGCAATCATCGACCGTCTCTATAGGGGGGATCGATCTCTATTACCCTTCCCATTGGGAACCTTATATCCACCATGAGTTAAACAAAGCGACTCAGATAGACATGTACCCGTCAGGGCAGGTTTTGCGGCATGGGCAATTTCTATCATTGCACGAAGAGGAGCGCTATTACCCTTATCGGCGATATAAAAAAAATCTCCTGATACTCGCAACTGGTTTACTGGTTTTATTTTTGATGTTTTCCTACCAATCCATGTGCTTACCCATCAAACTCGGGTTTGCATGGCTTGAGGGCGCTGAAAAGATCAAGGTCATGAATGTGGCTGAACTGGAAACGCGAAAATTAAAAGTTGGTGATAGTTTAAGTGCGAAAGGGGTTGGGATGTGCTATCGGCCGCCTAATCTGTCTGATACGAATCATGCTCAGTTTGCGCCTTTTGATTGTTCAGGTGTGTATTGGAACAATATGAATTTGACGCCAGACCCGGAATCTGAAGTGATAGAGCGCGCAATTAGGCTACTTAATACAGTGCAAAAGCAGCTACACCCTGAAAAAAACAGTGTTGGGGTTAACCCGCGCTTACAGCGTGATATTATGAAATCAGGGATGAATATTATTTTTGATTTCTCTGAAATAATATTGAAAACCAATGAGTTATGTTACCAAGAACATGCCTGCTCTAAGCTGAAAAGTGCGCTAACCAATTTAGGCAGCACCGATGATTGGGGAACACTTGTTGTTAAAGCGTCCACAGGGAAATTAAGTGGCGCTCATGTTTTATTACGCGCAGGTAGTGCCGAGGCCTTGGAAAAGCTAGTTGAAGTCACCACATATGAATTTATCAAAGTCGAAGTTGAAAAAGAGGCTGCAAAACTGAATAGCCCTCCACCGGGTGGCGTGCTACTGATCAGTGATGAAAATAAAGCGCTCGTCGATTTTATCGTGGGGAGCACATTCAACGATATGACGCCTTTGCAACGCTGGGTGGAGCTTAAACGGATAGCGGGCTTGCTTATCAACACCCCGTTTGATGTCGAAGGTATTATCACGGATTTGTCGACGGATGCGAACGGGACATTACATATCACCCTTCATAGCAAACCGGATGAGAAGGTATTGTCGCAATATGTGATCAGTTCCTTATTCACTCTCTTTCTCGGCATTGGCGTGTTATTAAATGGTACTTTAGTCATATTCCGTATCATGAATAATAAAAAGCGATTACGTAATATTAAACGATATTATGATAAGTGCTTTGAGGCAGACAATCCCTCCAATCAAAGTTAGTTTCTAAATGATGGAGGCCTCATTTTAAAGATTGGCACTGAGGATAACATCATGAAACAATCACCTACAGAACAAGTTCGCCTAGATAAATGGTTATGGGCAGCGCGTTTTTACAAAACACGCTCGATAGCTCGCGATATGATTGATGGCGGAAAAGTTCATTACAACGGGCAAAGGACCAAGCCCGGTAAAATTGTTGAACTGAATGCGTTAATCAGGCTAAGGCAAGGTAATGATGAACGGACTGTCGAAGTATTGGAAGTGAGTGGTCAGCGCAGAGGCGCGCCAGAAGCCCAATTACTTTATCGTGAAACCCCCGAGAGCCAAGAGCAGCGTGAAAAATTGGCCCAAGCTCGGAAGATGAACGCATTAACGATGCCGCATCCAGAACGGCGACCCGATAAAAAAGAGCGTCGAACCCTGCTAAAATTTAAGCAGACAAATTCCCATGACGTGTAACCGTTGATGTTATTCGTATTTAAAAACATTTTAATCAAGGTGAGAGGTTTTTAACGAGGCCTCTCATAAGCAATAGAGAGAAATTATGGCTAAACAAGACCTACTCCACCGTTTCCTTTTTGAACAGCATGCTGTACGTGGGGAGATGATCACTGTCGATGAGACATTTCAGCAGATCCTGAACAATCATGACTACCCAGATGCCGTTAAAGGACTATTAGGTGAATTGCTTGTTGCTACCAGCCTGCTTACCGCAACATTGAAATTTGACGGTGATATTACTGTACAAATCCAAGGTGATGGCCCAGTGAATTTGGCTGTTATTAATGGCAATAACTTACAACAAATGCGGGGTGTTGCGCGTGTTGATGGCCCCGTGGTTGCTGGGAGCACACTAAAGCAGATGATTGGTAATGGCTATATGGTCATTACTATCACACCCAATCAAGGGGAGCGTTATCAAGGGATTGTTGCAATCGAAGGTGAAACGCTAGAAGAGTGCATTGATGCTTACTTTATGCAGTCAGAACAATTACCAACGCGCTTGTTTATTCGCGTTGGTGAATCACAAGGTAAAGCGATTGCCGGCGGCATGTTACTGCAAGTACTCCCTGCTGCGGATGAAGGTAGCCATGATATCTTTGATCACTTAGTGCAGTTGACCGCGACCATTAAAGGCGAAGAGTTGAGTGAGCTGGATGTCAAAGAGGTGCTACATCGTTTATATCATGAAGAAGATGTCACGCTATACGACCCACAATCCGTTGAATTTCGTTGCACTTGCTCACGGGAGCGTTGTGAAAGCACATTAATGACTTTACCTGAAGAAGATGTTATCGATATGTTGCAAAAAGATGGAAAAATTGATATGGAGTGTGAATATTGTGGCTCACACTACGTATTTATTGAATCCGATATTCAAGGGTTGAAAAATGAGCAAAATCAGCAACTTCACTGATACGATTTAGCAACCTAATTATGTGACGAGGGTGCAATTTTGCACCCTTTTTTTATAATTTTAAAGGCTTATTACGTGCTCTAAGTCTCATAATGAATTAAAAAAAATTATACATTTTCAATTCTTTGATAGCTATCGCTGTTAATTAGTCGTAAAGAATTATGATCATCTGTAGATTAGTTATGATTACCAGGAGCAATAATAATGAGCGCTAAAAGTATTACCCCGAAGGAACTCGAACAATATGGCATTCATGATGTAGCCGAAGTTGTCTATAACCCTAGTTATGAACTGCTATTCAAGGAAGAAACTAAACCTGGATTAGAAGGCTATGAGCGTGGCACAGTGACCACGTTAGGTGCTGTTGCGGTTGATACCGGTATTTTTACTGGTCGTTCACCAAAAGATAAGTACATTGTGCGTGATGATGTCACCCGTGATACTGTCTGGTGGGCTGATCAGGGCAAAGGTAAAAACGACAACAAACCAATGACCCAAGAAGTTTGGAGTGAATTAAAACATTTAGTGACAGAGCAGCTATCAGGTAAACGTTTGTTTATCGTTGATGCATTCTGTGGCGCGAATGCGGACACTCGCTTAAAAGTGCGTTTTATCACGGAAGTGGCATGGCAGGCGCATTTCGTTAAAAACATGTTTATTCGCCCAACTGACGCAGAACTGGTTGGTTTTGAGCCAGACTTTATCGTTATGAACGGTGCAAAATGCACTAACCCAAATTGGAAAGAGCAAGGTCTGAACTCAGAAAACTTTGTGGCTTTCAACCTAACAGAGCGCATGCAGTTAATCGGTGGTTCTTGGTACGGCGGCGAAATGAAAAAAGGTATGTTCTCAATGATGAACTACCTGCTGCCACTTAAAGGCATCGCATCAATGCACTGTTCTGCTAACGTTGGTGAAAAAGGCGATGTCGCTATTTTCTTCGGCCTGTCTGGTACAGGTAAAACAACATTGTCTACAGATCCAAAACGTAAGCTAATCGGTGACGATGAGCACGGTTGGGATGACGATGGTGTGTTTAACTTTGAAGGTGGTTGCTATGCAAAAACTATCCACCTTTCTAAAGAAGCTGAGCCAGATATCTATGGTGCCATCAAACGTGATGCTCTGTTAGAAAACGTCACGGTACTGGCGGATGGTAGCGTTGATTTTGACGATGGTTCGAAAACAGAAAACACGCGTGTTTCTTACCCAATCTACCATATCGAAAACATTGTTAAGCCAGTCTCTAAAGCGGGTCACGCGACGAAAGTCATTTTCTTAACGGCAGATGCGTTTGGGGTGTTACCTCCAGTTTCACGTTTGACGCCAGAGCAAACACAGTATCATTTCCTATCTGGCTTTACGGCTAAGTTGGCAGGTACTGAGCGTGGTGTCACTGAACCAACACCAACCTTCTCTGCCTGTTTTGGTGCGGCATTCCTATCACTGCACCCAACACAATATGCTGAAGTATTAGTTAAGCGTATGGAAGCTGCTGGCGCGAAAGCTTACTTAGTGAATACGGGTTGGAACGGTACTGGTAAACGTATTTCTATTAAAGATACGCGCGCTATTATTGACGCTATCTTAAGTGGTGATATCGAAAAAGCAGATACCATTAAGCTGCCAATCTTTGATTTGGAAGTTCCAACAGCATTACCGGGCGTTGATACCAATATCCTTGACCCTCGTAATACCTATGCTGATAAATCACAATGGGATGAGAAAGCGAAAGACTTGGCTGATCGTTTCGTGAAGAACTTCGACAAATATACTGACACGCCAGCAGGTGCAGCATTAGTGAAAGCAGGCCCTAAACTGTAATGGGTTTGTTGAACAAATAATTATAAGGCCCTGAATTCAGGGCCTTTGTTTTTTATTGAGTGGGTAAATCTGCATGCAGTCATCTATTAGTCAGCCGCAGGTAAATCAAACAGTAAAATTTCGCTGTCTTCACTCGCTGTCATTGTGAGGCTAGCTTCTTGCCAGATCGCTAAGCCATCGCTGGTTGTGGCAGTTTGGCCATTAACCTCGATGTTGCCTTTAACCACTTGGATCCAAACAACGCGTTTGTCGGCAATCGCATAGGTTTGGGTGTCATTGTTCGATAACGCCCAACGCCACAATGTCATGTCTTGATACACTTTTAGCGAGCCATCTCTCGCATCAGGTGATAGCACCAGCTGTTTCCCATCCTTTGAATCAAAACGTTTTTGCTCATAACGTGGCTCGATACCGGCCTTTTCCGGCAAAATCCAGATTTGATAAAGGTGAAGGCGGTTTTTATCATCAGGGTTGTACTCAGAATGACGTACCCCCGTACCCGCACTCATTATTTGAAATTCACCGGCTGGGATCTGCTCCATATTGCCCATGCTGTCTTTATGTTCAACGGTGCCTTCTAGAACATAGGTGAGGATCTCCATATCTTTATGAGGATGGGTACCAAAGCCTTGCCCTGCATCGATAACGTCTTCGTTGATGACACGGAGCGCAGAGAAGCCCATAAATTGCTTATCATAATAATTGGCAAACGAAAAAGTATGCCAGCTATCTAGCCAACCATGATTAGCATGGCCACGTTCATTTGCTTTGCGTAAATAGATCATTGTGTCATCTCCTTAAAAGCCTATCGCCAACCGATGTTGGAACAGTGCTAAATTTGTTGATGACAGTTTAAACAATTTAATAATAGAGAGAAGCCGTTACGATTGACCATAGAATTCAAAAAGTTTGAACAAGATCAGGAGATAAAAAAGTAGCCAGCACAAGGCTGGCTAAACTAAACACTGGAAGCAATGTGAGCAATGTCGTACTGCCAAGACAGTGACTGTATCAGTGATGTCGAGGTAGTGATTTGATGATAATAGTTATCACTATCGTTTGTAAAGTGTTTTTTTTAATCAAAATCGTATAAATTACAATAAAAATCGCAATTATATGATTTCTATCAAATTAAATAATATCCATTATTTTTCAATGGATTAACTTTTTATAGGTTCAGCGAGATTTTTGAACGATACATAGGGAAAGTAGGGGTATTATTGAGGTTAGAATGCCTCGCTATTACCCCGTTTAATCATGTTTATGCAAAAACCATTGCGTGGCTTTAAATGATTTTTTGCGTAGGTTACGCCTTTAAATAGTTTATTGCTCTGTATGTAACGGCAGATTTTCCGCGCAAGCCGCAGCCGAACTCCACGCCCATTGGAAGTTATAACCGCCTAGCCAGCCTGTGACATCCAAAACCTCACCGATGAAATATAATCCTTCTGTTTTTAGTGAGCCCATCGTTTTCGATGAAATTTCGCGGGTATCAACGCCACCTAAAGTGACCTCAGCGGTACGATAGCCTTCAGTACCATTAGGTTGTATTTGCCACTGATGTAAGTTGTTATGCAGTGTCTCAATTTGTGGGTGGGTAAGTTGTTTGAGTGCGCAATCAGGTATCTGGCCTAGCGTTTGCAAAACTTCAACTAACCGTTTTGGTAATAATTTGGCGAGTGTTGTTTTAAGGGATTGGTTTGGATGTGTTTGCTTTTCTTCAGCCAAATAATCCGTCAGAGAGTGTTCAGGAAGTAAGTTAATACTTACAAACTCTCCGGGGTTCCAATAATTGGAGATCTGTAAAATAGCGGGGCCAGATAGGCCACGGTGAGTAAAAAGAATATTTTCTTTAAATAAAGTACCATCGGCGGAGGTAACGGTTGCTGCAACAGAGACACCCGAGAGGACTTGTAGCGTCTCTAACAGTGGCTTATGCAGTGTAAAAGGAACTAACGCTGCGCGGGTCGGTAAAATCTGATGACCGAACTGTTCGGCAATTCGATAACCAAAAGGTGTCGCTCCTAGTCCGGGCATGGATAGGCCGCCCGTTGCGACAACAAGTGAGTGTGCACTCACTTTATTTCCGTTCACTGTTACCACAAAACCGTTGTCTATTTTTTCAACGCCAGTCACTTCGCTACGCAATTTTATGGTGATATTGGGTAAGCGGCACTCTTCTTCGAGCATATCAACAATATCTTGGGCGCTATTGTCACAGAATAATTGGCCTAATGTTTTCTCGTGGTAAGGGATATTATATTTATTAACCAACGCAATGAAATCCCACTGTGTATAGCGAGCAAGTGCTGACTTACAAAAGTGAGGGTTGGCGGAAAGGTAATTACTGTGTTCGGCATAGATATTGGTAAAGTTACAACGCCCGCCTCCTGACATGAGGATTTTTCTGCCAAGTTTTTTTCCGTTATCCAAGACCAGTGTATTCAAACCACGCTTCCCTGCGAGTGATGCACAAAAAAGTCCTGCGGCACCTGCACCCAGAATAATGACGTTATAATTTTTCACAATAAGAAATTCTCTATCTGTTTGATTTTAAAAGACACTACAATTTTATGAGTGGCTAGAGTTCGTTAAACTTTTATCGTTGCGATACCATGTATCGTGTAACAACTGATGAAAAGTATTGAATACATATTATAATTAGGGTCTGCTGAACTTTTAGGCTTATTTTTTGGTCAGTGATTAATCAATGACGCTGACCTAAAATTGGTTTTAGGGTTTTTCTAAAAGATCAGCGGTTCGTTCGATATTCGCCAAAAAAGATGAATTTACTCTGATTTGCGTGAAATTCTAACGAAAAAGAGAAAAAAAATCAGAATAAAAACAAATTGTGTAATATGCTGATAATTATAGGATAATAATCATGTTGTACTTTTTTCAACAGTAGTGAAATCAAAAAAAGGTTAGATTTTGCTTCCACCGCTAGCGTTTGTCACTGATAATGCGCCGCGTTCATGACCAACATAAAATGGCTTAACGTCTATGCTACATCTTTTTACAGGTTTGGAATTTTACACCGGCCTACTGTTAGTACTGGCACTGTTATTTGTGCTGTTCTATGAGGCTATAAATGGCTTCCATGATACCGCGAATGCGGTAGCGACAGTTATTTATACCCGTGCAATGCGCGCTCAGTTCGCGGTTGTTATGGCGGGTGTTTTTAACTTTTTTGGCGTTCTGCTCGGGGGGTTAAGCGTTGCTTATGCAATTGTGCACCTATTGCCGACAGATCTTTTGCTTAATGTGAGTTCAGCTCACGGCCTAGCAATGGTCTTTTCATTGCTATTGGCTGCAATTATCTGGAACCTTGGAACCTGGTACTTTGGTATCCCTGCATCCAGTTCTCATACGTTAATCGGGGCGATTATTGGTGTTGGTTTAACCAATGCAATTGTGACTGATTCATCGGTTGTGGATGCACTCAACATACCCAAAATGATCAGTATTTTCATGTCCCTTATCCTTTCTCCTGCTATTGGTTTTGTGATCGCGGGCTTGATGATATTTGTTCTACGCCGTTACTGGAGTGGTACGAAAAAACGTCGCCGTATTCACTTAACGCCCGCAGAGCGTGAGAAAAAAGATGGTAAGCGCAAGCCACCATTCTGGACCCGTACTGCACTGATTCTTTCCGCCGTTGGCGTGAGTTTCTCACATGGTGCAAATGACGGTCAGAAAGGCATCGGTCTTATCATGTTAGTACTGATTGGTGTTGCGCCAGCCGGTTTTGTCGTCAATATGAATTCAAGCGGTTACGATATCGCAAGAACGCATGATGCTGTTGTTCACTTGCAACAATACTATGAGACACATAAACCAGCACTCAACCATGCAATTGAAAATACACCAGCAGTGACTGGCACCGATGAAATTGGCGAAGAGTTCCATTGTGATAGCTCACGTACGGCTATCGTTCTGAGCCAAGCTCAAAAGCTGTTGAATGGCGTACAAAGCTACGATGAGTTATCACCAGAGCAACGTAATCATATGCGTCGCTTATTAATGTGTATCTCTGATACCGCAAATGCGGTTGCTAAGCTGCCAGAAACTAGCTCTCAAGATGCAAGCTTGCTGAAAAAATTGAGTAATGACTTACTGTATACCGTTGAGTATGCGCCATTGTGGATCATTATTTCAGTTGCTTTAGCACTGTCTCTCGGAACAATGTTTGGTTGGAAACGCGTTGCTGTCACTATCGGTGAGAAAATCGGTAAGAAAGGCATGACATATGCGCAAGGTGTTTCTGCTCAGGTGACTGCCGCTGTTTCAATCGGTGTTGCGAGCTACACAGGGATGCCTGTTTCGACGACTCAGGTATTATCTTCCGCAGTTGCGGGAACCATGGTCGTTGACGGTGGGGGTGTTCAGAGCAAGACAATTAAGAGTATTGCTTTGGCATGGTTATTAACACTGCCTGTTTCTATCTGTCTATCTGGTGGTTTGTACTGGATTGCATTGATGATTATCTAGAACAGTTTCACAAACTGTTGATAGAATGAATACAACATAATAGTGATGAGCTGCTCAGTTCATCACTATTTTTTTGCCTTGAAAACCGTGGAGTATCGAGTTTGTTTTTTTACCCTGCTATTAAGCAAAAATAAGTAGGTAAATTAAGCTAACAATCACTAAGATGCTTAGCTGACTAATTTGTAGAAATTGTTTGCGTATCCTCTCACACCGTAATATGACCTCATCGTCAAAATGCTCAAGGTATTGCTTACTATTGATATAACGAACCAGTTTTAGCTGTTTGTTTAACTGGCCGTGGGTTGTGAAAAAGCCATTACCGTCGACAGATTGATAAAGCAACGGGTCGGTATCCCGTAGGATATAAAGCAAAACACGGATGGAAGAAAAGTAGCGTATCATATTGATGATACACAAAAAGCATAAAGCCCAGAACAAGGCAACCATACTGAACATACTCACCTCCTTAGGTATCAGCTTGCGCTGTTGCTACAAAGGAAATAAAGCAAACACAGTGTTAAGCTAGCTTATTGTTTATTGTAGGATAATAAGTTGCCTAAAAAAAGTGCAAACTCGAGGATTTTTGAGCGATTTTTATCCGAATTTAAGCTGATAAAAAAGAGATATTGGGTAAAAGTGTGTAATAACAGAATGATTATCTAAGAAATAGGCTACTGCTTGTTTATATTGAAAAATATCACACATAACTCTCGTTTATATATTAATATTGTAGAGATGATGTTATTGTTTTCTAAAATGTTATGTGATGAAAGATTCACTAGGCTAATCTGCACAGATGTGATCAAAACGACACTTATCTATCATAGTATGCAGGTATAGTATTTATAAGCGATTGGTGAGTTAAGAGGCTAAGAATAGGATAGGCTCTTAACTTATCACAAAATCAGCATTCGGAAGGAGTTTACTTTATGGCGTACAAACATATTCTCGTAGCGGTAGATTTATCACCTGAAAGTAAAATATTACTGGATAAAGCCGTCTCTATGGCAAAACCTTACGGGGCTAAAGTATCCATGATCCATGTTGATGTGAACTACTCAGATCTCTACACTGGCCTTATTGATGTGAATTTGGGCGACATGCAACAGCGTATCACGGATGAAACTCGTAATTCACTCAAAGACCTCTCCGCAGGCGCAGGTTATGAAATTCAAGAAACATTGAGCGGTAGTGGTGATCTTGGTCAGGTCTTGGTTGATGCAATTAAAAAATATGATATGGACTTAGTGGTCTGTGGTCACCACCAAGATTTTTGGAGCAAGTTGATGTCTTCAGCTCGCCAGTTGATTAATACTGTCCATGTTGATATGTTGATTGTTCCACTGAATGACGATGATGAATAATCCATTCAGTTAAAAATGAAAAACTATTCGCTAAAAACGCTTGCTTATGCAGGCGTTTTTTTTGGCTTAAAAAATTTAAATTAAGTTACTTATTGTCAGGTCAAGAAAAATTTTTTTGTATTAGAGTAAAAAAAACCTTGAAACTTGAATACAAACTAGTGATATATTCAATAGGCAAATGCAAATCAACCTCACATTTCCCCAAAAATTATCACAAGAAAGAGTGAGGAATATCACAACAAAAAATTTAAAAAGGAAGATATAGATGAATTCACTATCATCGTTCTTGGAGTCTGTACAAAAAAGAGACCCTCAGCAACCTGAATTCCTCCAGGCTGTTCGCGAAGTCTTTACCTCACTTTGGCCATTCTTAGAAAATAATCCTAAATATCGTGAACAAGCACTACTTGAGCGTTTTGTTGAGCCTGAAAGAGTGATTCAGTTTCGTGTTTGTTGGGTGGATGACCAAGGTAAAGTGCAAGTGAATAGGGCTTGGCGGGTTCAATATAGCTCTGCTATCGGCCCATTTAAAGGCGGTATGCGTTTCCACCCTTCAGTTAACCTTTCCATTCTAAAATTCTTAGGCTTTGAACAGACACTAAAAAATGCACTGACAACCTTACCAATGGGCGGTGGCAAGGGTGGCTCTGACTTTGATCCGAAAGGCAAAAGCTATGGTGAAGTGATGCGCTTTTGCCAAGCACTGATGACCGAATTGTATCGCCATTTAGGCGCGGATACTGACGTACCCGCGGGTGATATCGGGGTTGGTGGTCGTGAAGTTGGTTTTATGGCTGGGATGATGAAGAAATTATCGAATGATACTTCATGTGTTTTCACGGGTAAGGGACTCTCTTTCGGGGGGAGCTTAATTCGCCCAGAAGCAACCGGTTACGGTTTAGTGTATTTCACAAATGCGATGTTAAAACGCCATGGTTTAGGTTTTGAAGGCATGCGTGTAGCGGTATCTGGCTCTGGTAACGTTGCGCAGTATACGATTGAAAAATGTATGGAGCTTGGCGCAACGGTCGTCACGGCATCCGACTCAAATGGTACTGTTGTTGATGAAGCTGGCTTTACACCAGAAAAATTAGCGCGTTTGGAAGAAATTAAAAACAATTATGGTCGTGTAGAGGCCTATGCAAAAGAGTTTGGCTTAACCTACTTAGCAGGTCAGCAACCTTGGTGTGTACCTGTTGATATTGCTCTACCATGTGCGACACAAAACGAATTAGATACTGCTGCCGCAGAATTGCTGATCAAAAATGGTGTTAAAGCGGTTGCTGAAGGCGCGAATATGCCAACGACAATCCCAGCGACTGAGCTTTTCCTTGAGGCCGGTGTTTTATTTGCACCAGGTAAGGCCGCGAATGCGGGAGGAGTGGCGACATCCGGTTTAGAGATGGCACAAAACGCAGCCCGTATGGGATGGAAAGCAGAGAAGGTTGATGCGCGCTTGCATCATATTATGTTAGATATCCAT
>NZ_JAMPOG010000045.1:0-42497 GCF_028480065.1 Providencia sp. PROV189 | reverse complement strand
CTTATTTTAGGGGGAGTGGACAATAGTTGGTGATAAAATGGATGACTATAAAAAAAATCAAGGAGTCAGATTAGCAACAATTATTCTCGAAGCATATCTTTATGGTGAAGTAGATAAGTATGAATTAGCCTCTCGTTTTAAAGTCAGCGAGCGGACGATTTATCGAGATTTGAATTCGCTAAACTTAATTTTAGAGCATAAAGGGAATTCAAAGTATGGTTTTTCGACAGTTGTCGAATATTATAAAATGATTTCTTTTTTTGGTATAGATAAGTATTTGCCTGATTTTAGTCAGTCTTTTTTGAAGAGTATTCCTGAGACTATTCAGAACAGAAGTGTTCTCATTAAATTTAATGGCATTGAGCATAAGATCAAGAGCTACTTAAAAACACATTATGAAAGAATTAGGTATGCAATTGATAATAAAAGAGAATGTCATATTTTGTATAAAAGCAAAAATCGGACAATATATCCATATAAGCTCATCTGTCACAATACGATTTGGTACTTGAATGCCATTGAAGAGGGGAAGCTTAAATCATTTTCACTAAATAGGATTGAATGGTTAGATGTCAGCAAAAAAACTTTTTTACCTGATAATAATATTGTCAATATGTTAATGGAGAGTAAAGACCCATGGACTAGCCATAATTATTTTCATGCTCGAGTATTGGTTTCAAAGTCGATAGCTGATTACTTCAAAAGAAGAGATGTTTTACCTAATCAGTGTATTGTTGATGAAAGTAGTGATTCTCTAACTATTTCATGCTCTGCGATGAGTGAAAAGCAAATTTTACCTTTAATTCAATATTGGATCCCAAATATTAAAGTTTTAGAGCCAGAATGGTTAAAGATAAAGTTTGAACAAAACCTACGGGATTATATTAATCAATTGTAACTAGTTATTTTCATTTTATTAAAACTGAGAGGATTGTATGGCAATACCATTTATTATTGCTGGTGCAGCTATTGCGGCCGCCGCGTTTGGTGGAAAGAAAGCTTATGATGGATACCAAACAAAATCAGAAGCTGACGATATTTTAGAGAGCTCTAAACGTCGTTATGATGAAAAAAAAGAAGTGCTAGAGTCAATAAATGTTAGCACGACAACGGAATTAGAAAAGTTAGGTACGCTTGAGTTAAAAATCGGTAAAAGTTTCAATAAATTTAACACTATCGCACAATCAATATTAAAGCAGCTTAATGAATCAGGACAGGATATTTCAATTTCGATTCCACGTCATGAAATCAATAAAATTGAAAACCTCGCTATTTCAGCGACAGAGTATCTTGGAACCTTAGTGGGAGCCGGTGCATCAAGTGCTGCTGCGGGGTTTGCTGTCTATGGTGGTGTTATGGCATTCGCGGCTGCATCTACAGGAACACCAATTGCAGCGCTTTCAGGTGCGGCTGCTTATAATGCGACAATGGCGGCTATCGGTGGCGGTTCTCTAGCTGCTGGTGGTTGGGGGATGGCAGGTGGAGCAATGGTGTTAGGTGGTGCTGTTGTTGCTCCTATCTTAGCGATTGCTGGTTGGGCTTATAATTCTCACGCTGAAAAAGCATTAGATAATGCCCAAAAAATTCGCTCTGAAGTTAATGGTGCCGTTGCAAAAATGACTTTGGCTTATGAAAATTTAACCAAAACCAAAGAGTACGTTGTCGCTATTTATCATGTTTTAGAAGCACAATTTACCGTGTTTAAACCATATCTATTAGCACTCATAGAAGCCGACAAAATGATTCAACGTAATAAAGCATTAGGTCAGGCTAACACCCATGGCATTACGGATGAGTTAAAGCTCACTATTAATAATGGTTATAAACTTGCAGCTATTATGACTAACCTAATTACGACACCATTATTTAAGCCGAAATTAAATCAAAATAATGAGGCTATTATTGTTGATGAGGTTATCGAGATTGAAACAGATAGCCATGGTCTGAAAATATTAAATCAGGAATGTTTAGATAAGCGATTAGATGAAACTAAGCGTTTTACGTTATCTTGATGGCATCATAAATCATAAGTAGCAGTACTTTCACTGCTACTTATAGGTAAGACATATGCAACAGACAAATTATAATTGGCAAAAAGAAGTGAACGATACGATTGTTCAAAGTTTAGTCACTTCCTTTGGTTTGGATTTTTTATTATTAAAAGATAAAAAAGGGGGGGATGTTGATACGGTGCATAATGTCAGAAATGATATTTGGGCAACCGAGGAAGAAAAAAATCGTTATCAGGATCGTGGTGAATATGATTCACATGCATACCACAGCCACGAGAATTACAAAGAGACAAACCGCAAAGGCAAACAAAAAAAGTTAGCGGGTGAGTTAACGGACTCCTATACAGGAGAAACGTTTAGCCAACATGATGTGACTAATCTTGATCATATTATTGCGGCTTATGAAGTGCATAATGACCCTGCACGTGTTCTTGCTGAAATTGACGGTGCGGATTTAGCTAACCGTGACTCAAATTTGACCTTTACGAATGAAACATTAAATAAGTCGAAAAAAGCCAAAAAAATGGCAGACTTTATTTCGAATCTAAAGTCACAGCAAACACTGCTTAAAGCAGAAATTAGTGCATTAGAAAGTAAAGGGCAACTAACCGATATTGAGTTAAAAAAACTCAAGACACTTAAGAATAAGCAGAAAGCCAATTTTGATGCCATGAAGGCTGTCGATGAAAAGGCCAGAAAACAGTATGATGCAGAAATTAGTAGCAAGTACTACAGTAGCAGTAAGTTTTTTGTGAATACGGCATCAGCGGCTATTAACACTGGGTTGAGAATGGGAGCAAGGCAAATGCTAGGGATTGTATTTGCAGAGCTTTGGTTTGAATTAAAAGATTCGATTCCTAAATTGATTGAACAGCATAAAACAAACTTTAAATTTAAACTTTTCTTGGAGGATTTGAAAGGTGTTGTTACGAATATTTGGGAAAGATTAAAAGCTCGTTTTAAAGATTTTTGGACTGAGTTTAATAATGGGTTGTTTGGTGGGTTATTAGCCAGTGTTACAACCACCATGTTGAATATTTTCCTAACATCGACAAAAATGATAGGGAAGTTAATCCGAGAGTCTGCAAATAGCCTATTTTCTGCTGTGAAGCTGCTCTTTTTTAATCCAGAAAATTTAGCATTAGGGGATTTACTAAAATCAGCCATTAAAATTATATCGACCAGTATTTCTGTTGTACTCGGTTCAATGATAACAACATACTTGAATGGAATATTATCATTCCCATTCGGTAATGATGTTGCGCTATTCATTGGGGCTTTAGTCTCTGGTTTATTGACATTGGCGATGTGCTATTATTTAGAGCACAGTAATTTAATGCAAAAGATTTGGCGTTTTTTAAATAAATTCCGCAATAAGTATGAGCTAACATTAAAGTACTACCGAGATGTTAATGCTGCTTTAGATAAATACCTAACAGAACTTGCTCAGCTTGAATTTAATTTTAATGTTGCTGAAATGCAGACGTTTACCCATGCATTGCAGGCGACAAATACAGAATATGAGCGAAAAATTATTCTTAATCAGGAAATTAAACGGAGCAATATTGCATTACCCTATGATGTAGATAGTGATGATTCATTCAGTGATTGGCTGGATTCATTATGATTTTAGAAACCGAGCTATTTCCTTGTGATAAATGTGGGGCATGCTGCCGCCATGTTGATCGCGCTAATGAAACTCAATTTCTTGATAGAGGCGATGGCATCTGTAAACATTATAATGAAACTAGCATGTTATGCACTATTTACGAAGAGCGCCCAGATATCTGTCGTGTCGATAAACAGTATTTGCTTCATTATCACGATCAATATACATGGCATGAATTTGTTGAAGTGAACAGAATTGCCTGTGAAATAATACTGGGTAGTGAATAATTTTGACTTATGCTATATTCGTTTACTAAGACCATTACTAAATCTTTTAGTGATGGTCTTATTTTATGAATTGATAAAGTAGGCTTGGTTTATCAACATCCCCCTATAACTTAGTTAATGATCCCTTTTCATTAAACCCACAGGCGTGATCTTATTGATCCCTAACATTAAATGATATTCAATCTCATTTATTATTGACCGTCGGTCGGTCGATAATTATGATAAAGGCATCATTTGATGGGAAGGTGAGAATAATGAAACGTCTTTTTTTGATCTCTGCCGTTTGTTTAGGCACGTTTATGGCGACATTAGATATCAGCATCGTCAATGTTGCATTACCTGCAATTCAACGGGATCTCAATGCTGATATGGGAATGCTCCAGTGGATCATTGATGCTTATGCGCTTTGTTTATCTGCATTGATTTTGTCTGTGGGGCCGATTAGTGATCGCTATGGGCGTAAAAAAGTGTGGCTAGCAGGGATCGCCATTTTTACATTTGGCTCTGCCCTTTGCGCGATAGCGACGACAACAAATATGCTGATTTGGGGAAGAGTGACCCAAGGCATTGCGGCAGCAGCACTGATCCCCGGTGCTTTATCTATTATTACCCAAGCATTTTTGAATGATATTGAGCGAGTGAAGATAATTGGGATCTGGTCTGCTGTGAGTGCATTATCATTGATAATTGGTCCTATTTTAGGTGGGTTATTAGTTGAACTGTTTGATTGGCCAACGATCTTTTTAATTAATCTTCCTCTTGGAATAGTCACTTTGTTGTTGGGTTGGATAGGTATTGATGAAAGTGCAGATCCTGAGAAAGCCGCCTTTGATCCATTAGGCCAATGCTTGAGTATTGTTGCGCTTGCGGGTGTGACATATGGCTTAATTGAAGCAGGAGCGCAAGGGTGGGGAAGCGTTATGACGATAGGGGGATTAACTGTAGGTTTTCTCGCTTTGATCAGTTTTGTGATAGTCGAAATGAAAGTCGCAAAGCCTTTATTTCCCATCTTTTTGTTTAAAACTAATCAATACTTTTTTCAATACAACGTGGCCTCTTTTACGCTTGGTTTTGCGACCTACAGCAATGTATTTTTTATCGCCTTATTTCTACAAAAAGGGCAGGGTTGGGGAGCCTTTGAGGCTGGATTGCGTATGGCTCCTGAATTTGTTGCCATGGCACTATTTTCTTTCTCTTTCGGTCACTTGACTCGATTGACGAGTGTCAGAAATTTAATGATTTTAGGGTTTGTGCTTATTGCACTAACATCTACTGCGCTTGGTTTGGTGAATGCAGATACGGCTTATACGGTTATTGCTTTGCTTTTATTTGTGCTGGGGGCTGGGATGGGAATGGCGACACCGGCGATAGGAGCTTTGATTATGGGGAGTGTTGATAAAGCCTATTCAGGGGTTGCCTCCGCGGTGATGAATGCGTTACGGCAAACAGGCATGACATTGGGGATCGCACTATTAGGGACATTAATGACGCATCAAGCACTCAATCAATTACAGCATGATGAAATGTTAATGGCAACCGTACCTGCTCAAGAAGTCAGTTTACTTATTAATAATACTTCATCAGTTACTTTGCCTTATGTTGCTCAAGCTGTTCGAGCAGCAATGACATCAGGGTTTAATGTGGCGATGATAGGTGGGGCGGGTGTTGTGGTTTTCACGCTATGGTTGATTGTTAAACGTCGAAAAGTGAACATTTAATGTACTAATTAGGCGAATAAAAAAACACCTGCCGAAGCAGGTGTTTAAAGACTGAATTATTCGTCAAGGAAGCTACGTAGAACTTCTGAGCGACTTGGATGACGCAATTTACGCAGTGCTTTTGCTTCGATCTGACGGATACGCTCACGGGTAACATCGAACTGTTTACCTACTTCTTCTAGCGTGTGGTCAGTGTTCATATCGATACCAAAACGCATACGCAGTACTTTTGCTTCACGTGCAGTCAAGCCAGCTAATACTTCATGAGTTGCCGAACGTAGACTTTCTGAAGTTGCTGAGTCTAATGGCAGTTCTAAAGTATTATCTTCAATGAAATCGCCGAGATGTGAATCTTCATCATCACCAATTGGCGTCTCCATAGAGATAGGCTCTTTAGCTATTTTCAGTACCTTACGGATCTTATCTTCCGGCATCATCATGCGTTCCGCTAACTCTTCTGGTGAAGGTTCACGGCCCATTTCCTGTAGCATCTGACGAGAGATACGGTTCAATTTATTGATGGTTTCAATCATGTGAACAGGAATACGGATGGTACGAGCCTGATCCGCGATAGAACGCGTAATTGCCTGACGGATCCACCAAGTTGCATAGGTCGAGAATTTATAACCACGGCGATATTCAAACTTATCAACCGCTTTCATCAGACCGATATTCCCTTCTTGGATCAAGTCAAGGAACTGCAAACCACGGTTGGTATATTTTTTCGCGATCGAAATAACCAGACGCAAGTTCGCTTCAACCATCTCTTTTTTCGCACGGCGAGCTTTGGCTTCACCAATAGACATGCGACGGTTGATATCTTTCACCTGCTCAATAGTCAGGCCTGTTTCTTCTTCAATTTGACGTAATCTTTGCAGACAACGCAAAATCTCTTCTTCAACTTCAACCAGCTTTTCACACCAAGGCTTGTTCATCGCTTTGGCGGCTGTTAGCCAAGTTTCACTGGTTTCATTACCGCTAAATAGCGTGATGAAGTTCTTCTTAGGCATTTTGCACTGTTCAACACACAGTTTCATGATGGTACGCTCTTGAAGGCGAACGCGATCCATCATTTCACGCATGTTATTGACCAGATAGTCAAATTGTTTTGGCACTAAGCGGAACTGTTTGAAGACTTCAGAAAGCTCTTCAATCGCTTGTGCGGTTTGTGCATTGTTACGACCAAATTGCTTAATGTGCTGACGTGTTTTTTCGTATTGCGCGCGCAATTCGCTGAATTTTTCACGGGCTAGTTCAGGATCGATGCTGTTATCATCATCGCTATCGCTGTCATCGCCGTCTTCATCATCTTCGTCTTCATCGTCGTCTTTATCTAACTCTTCTTGTGGAAGTTCAGAGCCAACGTGTGTTGCAGTTGGTGCGAGATCTTCCTCAGCGTTAGGGTCGACGAAACCGGTGATCAGGTCGGATAAACGGCTTTCGCCTGCCTCGACGTGATCATACTGTTCAAGGAGATAAGTGATGGCTTCAGGGTACTCTGCAACAGAGCATTGAACTTGGTTTATGCCATCTTCAATACGTTTTGCGATGTCGATCTCACCCTCACGGGTTAAGAGTTCGACTGTTCCCATTTCACGCATATACATGCGCACAGGGTCTGTAGTACGACCAATTTCACTTTCAACACTGGATAGAACTTGCGCTGCAGCTTCTGCCGCATCTTCATCCGTGTCGGATGTGGTTTCAGCCAGTATCAAATCATCGGCGTCAGGTGCTTCTTCCATGACCTGGATGCCCATGTCATTAATCATCTGGATGATATCTTCAATCTGATCTGAATCGACGATATCTTCCGGCAGATGGTCGTTGACCTCAGCATAGGTTAAGTAACCTTGCTCTTTACCCTTGGTTACGAGTAGCTTAAGCTGCGACTGCGGGTTTTGCTCCATAAGACGGTATCCACACTTCTGAGTATTTAGATTGGTGTCGGTCGGCGAAACAATCGGCCAACAAGAACATTCAAAGGGGATTTTTATTATTACGCTACGCCCCTTTAAAATCGTAGCATTTTACAGGCATTTGCCTTTAGTAAATCGGCACTTAAGCCGTTTGGTATTCAGTTATGTCTTCACACGTGAAAGCGTGATTAGGCGGACTTCTGCGCGCTCTTCTGGGGTCAGCCCTTCAGTTCGTTCTTTGGCTATCAAGTAGTCAAAACGCTCGTCAAGCGCGCTATTAAATAGATGGTTTAAAGCATCTTTAAATGTCTTTTCCGCTATCTCCTCTATTTCTATATCGTTCCAAGTTGCCAGTTTTTCAAGTTGACTCGCGAATTTATTGTCACGATACAGCTCAAGCAACTGCCCAGTCGTCATACCAGGGGTGGAACGGCAAACATCAACCAATTCCTGAAATAGAGAAAGCCCCGGCATTTGGATATGGGCTATCCCCTCTAGCGAGGGAACGAATTCCGAAAAACTCGGATTCTGTACCAACAACGCGATTAAAATACGCATTGTGGTTGGTTTTAATTTCGGTGCTTGGTAATTTACCGGTTCTGCATTCTCTCTATCAATCATAGCAAGAACCTGAGAAATATCCGGTATACCAATAAAATTTCCTAGCTCTTGAGCCATATATAGGCGCAATGTTTCACCAGGTATTTGTTTTATCAAAGGGATGGCGAGCTTACTAAATTTTGCTCGTCCTTCCTGTGTTTTTAAGTCAACTTGTGGCACGAGTGAATCAAATAGAAATGACGATAATGTTTGTGCGTCATTCATTCGTAATTCAAATGCTTCTTTACCTTCTTTGCGAACTAAAGAATCAGGGTCTTCGCCATCAGGTAAAAACATAAACCGTAATTGACGACCGTCGGTCAAATAGGGCAATGCATTTTCAAGGGCTCGCCAAGCTGCCTCTCTCCCAGCACGGTCGCCGTCATAACAGCAAATAACCGTATCTGTTGAACGATAGAGCAACTGAATATGTTCAGAGGTTGTTGAGGTTCCAAGTGAGGCAACCGCATAACGGATACCGTATTGTGCCAATGCAACAACGTCCATATAGCCTTCAACAACCAGTAATTTATCAAGTTCACCGTTGTGTTGCGTTGCTTCATAGAGGCCAAATAGCTGCCGGCCTTTATGGAAAATATCGGTTTCCGGTGAGTTTAGGTATTTCGGTAATGCGTCACCTAAAACACGCCCACCAAAAGCGATAACACGCCCACGACGATCTCGAATGGGGAACATTACCCGTTCCCTGAAACGGTCATAGGTACGGCCACTATCATTCGTCACTAACATACCTGCATCATCAAGCTGTTTGCGACTTTCTGGGTTTACGGCAAATTTTTTGAGCAGGTTGTCCCATCCGACAGGGGCAAAACCTATCGAGAAATGCTCAATAACGTCAGCCGATAAACCACGTTGGCTTAAATAATCTTTGGCTTTACTTGCCGATGGATGATTTAAGGCAGCGTGGTAAAAATGGTTTATTTTCTCCATCAACTGATACAGATTTTGCCGTTGATGAAGTTCAATTTGGCTTGTGCCAGTTCCCGTTTCATAAGGAACATCAAGGCCATGTAAGGCGGATAATTCTTCGATGGCTTCAACAAAATCGAGTTTGTCGTAATTCATCAAGAAATCGATCGCATTACCATGTGCACCACAGCCAAAGCAGTAATAAAACTGCCTTTCACTGTTCACCGTGAAAGATGGTGTTTTTTCGTTATGGAACGGACAGCACGCGTGATGATTTTTACCCTGTTTCTTTAACGGGACTTTTGCATCGACTAAATCGATGATGTCGGTTCTCGCTAACAAATCATTGATAAATGAACGCGGGATTCGTCCAGCCATAAGCCTCTTTTCGCCTGTTGATGAACGATAATAAGCCGCGCTTCCCTCAGGAAAGCACGGCCTTTAACTGCTTACTAATACTGCCTGTGATGATTGCGGTGGTTACCGCGACCAATTAGTACAGGCGAGTACGGCGTGCGTTTTCGCGAGCCAGTTTCTTAGCGTGACGCTTAACAGCAGATGCTTTAGCGCGTTTACGCTCAGTCGTTGGTTTTTCATAGAATTCACGACGACGAACTTCAGCTAAGACTCCTGCTTTTTCGCAGGAACGTTTGAAACGACGTAATGCAACGTCGAATGGCTCGTTTTCACGTACTTTAATTACCGGCATGTGCCTCTCACCTCAATAGAAATCGGGTTGTTGCTGGCTTTATTCCACCAGCCGTCATTTAAAATGGTGCGGAATTTTACTTCAATGAGTACGGGTTTGTAAAGTGCCGTATAAAATTGAAACACACAAGATTACCATTTCGTTGTTTTTTTGATGAAAAAAACAGCGAGTTTAGGTAATAATGAAAATTAGCCACACGAAATTTATTACAGGGCACTGATTATAGACTATACAACAGGAAAAGTCAGCCTTTTGGCATCATAAATTATACGATAGCCTGAATTTAATGATAGACTTTGGCTCATGCAACAAACAAGGGTAGTGCAATGCGCGTTTTAGGTATCGAAACATCCTGCGATGAAACCGGGATCGCAATCTACGATGATAAGGCCGGTCTATTAGCTAATCAATTATATAGCCAAATAAAAGTTCATGCTGACTACGGTGGCGTGGTTCCTGAATTGGCCTCTCGCGATCATATTCGCAAAACGGTTCCACTCATTCAGGCCGCGCTTAAACAAGCCAATCTTACGAGTGCCGATATTGATGCGGTCGCTTATACAGCGGGGCCGGGGCTTGTAGGCGCTTTAATGGTTGGTGCCACCGTGGGACGTTCGCTAGCCTTTGCATGGGGCGTTCCTGCTGTTGCTGTTCATCATATGGAAGGGCACTTACTAGCACCGATGCTGGAGGAAAAAAGCCCTGAGTTTCCATTCGTTGCTTTATTAGTGTCAGGGGGGCATACCCAGCTAATTAGTGTGACTGGTATTGGTGAATATGAATTACTCGGTGAGTCTATTGATGATGCCGCGGGTGAAGCATTTGATAAAACAGCAAAACTACTCGGGTTAGATTATCCGGGGGGGCCAGTGTTATCGCGTATGGCACAACAAGGCACAGAAGGTCGTTTTGTTTTCCCTCGACCAATGACCGACCGACCAGGGCTTGATTTTAGCTTTTCAGGGCTGAAAACCTTTGCCGCTAATACCATTCGGGAAAATGCGGATGATGAGCAAACTCGCGCAGATATTGCACGCGCTTTCGAAGATGCCGTAGTGGATACATTAGCCATAAAATGCAAGCGTGCACTTGAACAAACCGGTTTTAAACGCCTAGTTATGGCGGGGGGAGTGAGTGCCAATCGTACACTACGCGCTAAAATGGAAGAGGTGCTAAAGCAGCGTGGGGGGGAGGTGTTTTATGCACGCCCAGAGTTCTGTACTGATAATGGTGCGATGATTGCATTAGCGGGGCTGATCCGCTTAAAAGGCGGCGCGACAACAGGCTTAGGCGTTACAGTGCGCCCGCGTTGGCCATTAGCGGAGCTTCCACCATTAGTCGAAACTCGCGAATAGTATCGAAAGTGTGATTAGCGCGGCGGCCCATTTATTGTCAATTGAGTCGCCGCTAATTTATTGTCTCCCGATATCTCGTTTTCTTTTTTAGATCCAGAAACGGTGATTAGTGCAAAATAGTTATCGCATCATCCAATCTTATCGCATGTTTTTTGACGACCTCAGAGGCATTAGCACTTTGTTCGACTAACACGGTATTTTTCTGGGCGATGGATTCGAGTTCAAAGACGGCCTGTGTGATTTCAGTGAGTCCGGCTGCTTGTTCGGAAGTTGCGTTGCTGATATGGCTGATCAGTTGGGTGACATCCTGTACTTGCTTGACCACTTCTTGCAATGTATCTCCCGTGGTGTGTACGTGCAATTTGCCTGAATGTACTTTGTTTTCACAGTCATCAATAAGGTCACGAATATCGTTTACGGCGCTCGCACTTCGGCTGGCAAGGCTACGCACTTCATCTGCAACAACCGCAAAACCTTTTCCTTGCTCTCCTGCTCGAGCTGCTTCAACAGCGGCATTAAGGGCCAATATATTGGTTTGAAAAGCGATCGTTTTAATCACATCGGTAATAGCGTTGATTTTATTCGTACTGTGAACAATTTCATCCATGGTTTGGACAACATTTTTCATGGCTTCCGCGGCATGAATTGCGGTTTCACTTGTCTGACTAGAGAGTTTATCCGCCTGTATTGTATTATCTGCGTTCATTTGTACGGACACTGACATTTGATTCATCGCCGCTACCGTTTGTTGCACATAGCCCACTGTTTTTTGGGTATGCTGTTCTAGTTCATCACAATCGTTAACTAATAGTTCACTCTCGTTGTGCACATTACTGATTTGGTAAGACACGTCGTTGGTTAACCACCGGCACACTAATCCGAGTTGACCAATAGATCGTAATATCATCCCAATTTCATCAACACGATGAAGATGGCTGATACTGTGGCGCTCGCCTCTTGCCACATCAAGGGCTTGTCTAGCAACATTTTCGATAGGCTTCGCCACCATACGTTCAAGTAAAACGTTGCTAGCGGATAAGGTGATTAAGGTGAGAACGGTTGCGTGAAGAAAAGACAAGCCTTGTAGGCCCGAGAGTGCAGCAACGCTTATCCAACCCGTAAATAACAGGATCATCAGTAATCGAATACGCCAACGTATCGACAGCGCAGGGTATTGTCCAAACCAGTGCTTTGCTAACACGAGGCCTTTATGTAATTTATGAGGGGGGCGCCCTTGGTTTAATGCCCGATAGAGCGGCTCAGCACTGGCGATTTCTTCTCGTGAGGCTTTTGTTCGAATCGACATATAACCCGTGATAACACCTTCTCTCATCATTGGGCAAATATTGGCTCTAACCCAATAGTGATCACCGTTTTTACGGCGATTTTTTACAATACCAGTCCATGGCTCCCCCTTTTTTAAGGTACTCCACATGTCCGCAAAGGCTACTTTAGGCATATCAGGGTGGCGAATGATGTTATGAGGTTGGTTCATCAGTTCCAAGAGTGAATAACCACTTACTTTAATAAAGTCATCGTTTGCGTGAGTGATATTGCCATCTAAATCACTCGTGGTCATCAGTGTGGTATCGTCTTCTAATTGATATTCGTTTTGTGTAATAAAGGGAATGCTCGTCATAAATACACCATTATAATTGTTGAGTTTCTCAATGGTATATTTCGACTTATTTCAAATTATCATTAGGCATTATTTATAATAATTTGATGTTTATCTGATTTTTACCCGCAATATCACTTAAGTTTGGTACAGAGTTTGGATAGGAGCAGGTCAATTATGTTGAAAGCATAAAAAAGGCTGTTATGACAGCCTCTTAATATTAATCTTCTTGTTCCTGCTCTTTTGCTTCTTGAGCGATTTCTTTCGGGGTTTTTTGTTTCTTATTTTTGAGCTTTTGCCAAATACGGCTTTCTTGCCCGCGCCATAAACGTTGAATATTACCATGATGGCGCACTAAGACGAGGCAGGAGAGCATCGCCACAGGGAAGGTGAACTCGGGCTTAAACCACCAAACATAGAATGGGGCAAGTAGTGCGCCGATAATGGCACCTAATGAAGAGTAACCGCTAAGAAGTACCGTGAGTAACCAAGTGCCCGCAATTAAGCCAGAAAGATCCCAGCCGATAGCGGCGATAGAGCCAAATGCCGTTGCGACACCTTTCCCGCCTTTAAAACGGAAGAAAACGGGGTAAATATGTCCCAGACAAGCTGCAATCGCGACAAAGCCAAGATAGAATGGAGGAACTTTTAGATAATAAGCCAACCAAACCGGGATCATCCCCTTTAGGACGTCACAAATGAGCACTGCGGCTGCGGCTAATTTACCGCCGACGCGCAAGACGTTGGTTGCTCCAGGGTTACCTGAGCCGTGTTGACGAGGGTCGGGCAATCTTGCCAATCGGCAGATCAGTATAGCACTTGAAACTGAGCCACAAAGGTAGGCAAAGATTATCATGCCAAGCGCGGTTGCACTCATAGCAAACTCCAAAACAGTTGGGGTATATATACACAATTTATTTCACTCATTGGATAATACGCATATTTTCCATGAAGTGGTATCAATTCAGCACATAAACGAGAAAATGACGTGATGGATATCGTATTTATTGAACAATTATCAGTCATCACCACCATTGGTGTATATGACTGGGAACAAAAAATTGAGCAGAAACTCGTGCTCGATATCGAAATGGGATGGGATAACAAACGAGCATCAAGGAGCGATAATGTCACCGATTGTCTCGATTACGCGCAAATTAGCCAAGCCATTATGGATCATGTCAGTAAAAACAAATTTGGCTTAGTAGAACGTGTCGCGGAAGAAGTCGCTCAACTTCTATTAGGTCATTTTTGTTGCCCTTGGGTACGCATTAAAGTTGCTAAGCCAGGCGCAGTTGTGCGGGCGAAAAGTGTGGGCGTTATTATTGAAAGAGGCACTAGACCCGCTTAAAACTGAAAAGAAAGATAGGGCGGTGTATCGCCGCCAACTATCGGTTAGGCATTAATAGGTAACAGTGTTTGCTGTTGCCGCCACTGTTCAATCTGTTCAATGCGTTGGCGAGTCAGCTCTTCTCGGATTTTGGGACCTTGAAACCCTTGCTCAACAATAGGCTTAACGCTAACCGTTTGGGCAACATGAAAAGCTTGGCGAAAAAACTCCGCTTGTGGATACGCTTGCTGTTCAAAGCCAGCGCGACCACGCGCATCAGCTTCACTAATCACCCCCAATTGGGCTATTCGCTCAGGTTTACGCCAACTGTCTAATCCATCAAATAATTGAACCAGCTCTTGGGCTGTTAATCGATTTATGACATGAATTTTATCATGGAAACGAGCGGTTAGGCGTGCAAGCTCCCTCGCGCTATTAGGAATTTTTAAGCGATCACACAAGTTATCGATTAGGGCAACACCAGCTTCGCCATGATGAGGATGGCTAGGCCAGATAGTTTTGGGAGTGAGTGCCTTACCGACATCGTGGCACAGTGCAGAGAAGCGAATATCAACATCAGTGGAAAGTTGGGCGGCCATACGTAACACCATTAGGGTGTGTATCCCCGTATCAATTTCTGGGTGCCATTTGGCAGGAGCTGGCACGCCAAACAAATTATCGATTTCGGGAAATAGCACGGCAAGGGCCCCACATTGACGGAGTACCTCAAAGTAGACCTGCGGTGATTTGGACTTCAAGGCTTTTTCGGTTTCTGCCCAAACACGTTCAGCGGTTAGATGAGTAAGTTCACCAGATGCCGTCATGGTTTGCATTAACGATAGGGTTTCGGGGGCAATATGAAAACCTTGTTCAGCGTAACGAGCGGCAAAACGCGCTACGCGTAAAACGCGTAGTGGATCCTCAGCAAATGCCTCAGACACATGACGTAAGACTCTCGCCTTTAAGTCATCGACCCCATTATAGGGATCGGTCAACTGTCCTTGGTCATCTTTAGCGATGGCATTGATAGTGAGATCACGGCGTAGAAGATCATCTTCAATGGTCACGTCTGGGGCGGAATAGCAACTGAATCCAGTATACCCTGCGCCTGTTTTGCGCTCAGTTCTTGCTAGAGCGTACTCTTCATGGGTTTGAGGGTGAAGAAATACCGGGAAGTCTTTCCCCACTTGCTGGAAACCTTGGGCCAACATCGTTTCAGGTGTTGACCCTACCACCACATAGTCTCTATCTGAGACCGGAAGGCCAAGCAGTTCATCTCGTACCGCTCCACCGACCAGATATACTTTCATCATTAATTTTTAGCTCATCCAACGATCATTACGTTTTTTACGGCGCGGAATAATATGCGGTAGGATCAGACCAAAAATAAGCCCAGCCCCCGCAACACCACCACCATACATAAACCATTGTAATATGAGTTCACGACGACGGTCATCAAGGTTGACTTCCGCAATTTCTAATTTCTTGCCAGACTTAATAAGCTCATTTTTCAATTTTTCATTTTCGGCTTTCAATTGGTTGACGATTTTATCGTTATCGGCAACACGCTGTTGCATATCCGCCGTGCGTGTATTCCAGGTATTATCAATATTTTCGAGTTGCTGACGTAATTTTTGATTTTCGGCTTCTAACTCAGGAATACGTATTTTCATACTCGGTGTGTCACTGAGTTGGTTTTCTGGAAGCCATACTGTACGCCCACGTTCGTCTTTGACTTGAGCGAAATTACCATCCGTTGAGATAAGCTCAACACTTTCACCCGCATTGAGTGTGCCAACAATCCGATATTTTGTTCCTGGCCCACTATGCACATAAGTTGATAAGTCATCAGAAATATAACGTTTTTCAGCGGCAACGGTGCTGACTGATAGGCTTAGCCCCATGATTGAAAGGAGTAATAATGGTATTTTTCGCATAGTATTTACTTTCTATTATTTATGGTGAATGAATGCGGCATATGTGTAGACATACTCTAGATCATTCGAGTTGCGGCTAGACGGTGAGTGAGCGAAATAGATAGCGATGCCATTCGCGCGGATGACTTAGTCAACAAAAACTCAGCGTGTTGCGACAACTTGAAGTACGACGAGTACAAATACTAAAGAGTTAAGTGTGCGTGTGCAAATGTAAAACCAGAATGGGAACTATCCTAACTCACTATATAGCGTATAATTCCTTGCATTTCTTGACATAAACACCTGAAATAAATTGAGAGCATAGAATTTTTGGTTTCTTTGCGCTTTGTTTTCTCACTCGGCGCTGATTGGGGTAATATAATTGCAGAGAAATTATCAATTAAGGAAATGTATGAGCCACCTAGAAGTTGAACTGAAATTGGCTGCTCAAACCACGGCAATTGAGCCAGTACGCCAATTTTTATCGACACTTTCCCACCAACATACTGAACCAAAGAAACTGACTAATATCTATTTCGACACTGAAACACGCCAACTGCGCCAATGGGATATGGGATTGCGTATTCGCGGTTGTGATGGTCGTTATGAAATGACCATTAAAACGGCAGGACAAGTGATTGGCGGATTGCATCAACGTCCTGAATATAATGTTGATATTGATGCACCAGAGCTCAATTTACCCGCTTTTCCCGTCGAAATTTGGCCAGAAGGCACCGATGTCCAGCAATTACAGTCACAATTACAGATCCTTTTTAGTACTAATTTTACCCGTGAAAAATGGCTAGTGACATTTGAAGACAGTGAAATCGAAATTGTTTTCGATCAGGGGGAAATTTCTGCTGGCTCCCGAGATCTTCCTATTCAAGAATTTGAATTAGAACTTAAAAAAGGTTTCGTTGCAGATGTACTGAATTTAGCGAAAAAGCTAGCCGACATTGATGGTTTGCGCCTCTCTTCCACCAGTAAAGCTGCGAGAGGCTATTCATTGATGCAAACAGAGCGCGCGCCATTGCAACAGCCAGAAACGGTGTTTGATTATGAGCAACAGCCCATAGAACAAGCATTGATGCATATGCAGCAGCTAAGCCAACAGCATGAAGCCTATTGGCTAGCCGATGAGGCGGGTGCCCGTGAAGGGCTTGATGTCTTTTTACGCTTTGTCCAAGCGTTTTTGGTGCATTATCGCAACTCTGCCCCCCAGTTTGTGCAGGATATTCCTTTAGAGCAGCTTCGCGCGGATCTTGCCGATGATAAACTGAGTGCAGAAACCTTTTGCTACAGCAGCCGCTGGTTAAAATGTAAATTGGCCTTCACGCAGTGGTTAATTGCCTTGAAATATACTGATATTCATTAAGGTGTTGATATGCATCCTTTTCCTGAGTTGCTACACAGTCAACGAGAGCGGGTTATCGCACGTTTGGCCGATCATGGAAGTGAATTACTGCCTCTGAGTGATGAAGAAGCCATCGTACTAAGTTTTAGTGACTTTGTGTTAAAGCAGGTTTTAGCGCATTCACGTTTTTTGCAGCAGATCCGTGAGCAACGACCTAGCCCTAGCGAATGGCAACATTATGAGCAGTGGCTTGGAAAGGATTTGGAATCGGTGGTAGATGAAGATCATTTGATGCGAGTATTGCGGACATTTCGCCATCAAATGCTAGTCAGAGCCGCTTGGATGCAAGCCTTAAAGATCAGTTCGGAAAAAGAAACTTTACAGCAACTGAGTCATTTAGCGGAAACTGTGATCGTTGCCGCAAGAGATTGGTTATATCAGCAATATAGTCAATCGTGGGGAACGCCTTGTGATAGCGAAGGTAACCCACAGCCATTACTGGTTCTTGGGATGGGGAAACTGGGTGGTGGAGAGCTTAATTTTTCCTCTGATATCGATTTGATTTTTGCCTATCCCGAAAATGGCGTAACACGCGGTGGACGCAAAGAGCTAGATAACGCGCAATTTTTTACCCGTCTAGGACAAAAGTTGATCCGCGTCCTCGATCAAGTCACGGTTGAGGGCTTTGTCTATCGTGTCGATATGCGTTTACGCCCATTTGGTGACAGTGGGCCTTTGGTGTTCAGTTTCTCTGCTTTAGAGGATTATTATCAAGAGCAAGGGCGAGATTGGGAACGTTATGCAATGGTTAAAGCACGTATTATGGGGCCAGATAGCCTACATTATGCAGATACATTGCGTCAGTTACTACGTCCCTTCGTCTATCGCCGTTATATCGATTTTAGTGTGATTCAATCGCTACGTAATATGAAAAATATGATTGAGCGAGAGGTTCGCCGTCGGGGGCTGGTCGATAATATTAAACTTGGGGCTGGTGGCATTCGAGAAATTGAATTTATCACTCAAGTTTTTCAGTTGATCCGTGGCGGCCGCGAACCGGCACTGCAATCACAATCATTACTGCTAGCCATGAAAGGTATTCGAGAGCTTGAACTGCTTCCTGCCGAGCAAGTCGAACTGCTACAAGAGAATTATCTCTTTTTACGGCGGGTGGAAAATTTATTGCAAAGTATTGATGACCAGCAAACCCAGACTCTACCGGATGATGCTCTCAATCAAGCCCGTTTAGCTTGGGGGATGGGCTTTGAACACTGGCAGGCTTTTTATCAAGAACTCATGCAGAAAATGGCGATGGTTCATCATATTTTTACTGAACAAATTGGTCAGGATGATGAAGAAGAGCGTCAAGATAGCTTCGATGAGATCTATATCACCTTGTGGCAAGGGGAGCTTACTAAAGAGGAGTTAGCCCCTTACTTGCCTTCTCAGGACGAGGAAGTTGCCCAGAAAATCATTCATGGCATTTTGATGTTTCGTCACGACCTCAATAAACGCACGATAGGGCCGCGTGGGCGAGATGTTCTTGATGAATTAATGCCTAAATTATTGGCAAAAGTGGGAGAGCGGGCGGATGCAGGGCAAGTTGTCGAACGTCTAACACCACTTTTATTAAGCATAGTTAGCCGAACAACCTATTTAGAGTTGATGCTTGAATTTGATGAAGTATTGACTCATGTTATTCGCTTATGTGCCGCATCCCCAATGATTGCGGAGCAGCTTGCCCGCCACCCATTATTGCTTGATGAGCTACTCGATCCGAAGTCCCTTTACCAACCTCTACCTTTAACCGCATATCGTGATGAATTACGTCAATATTTAATGCGAGTGCCTGAAGAAGATGAAGAGCAACAGCTAGAGGCATTAAGGCAATTTAAGCAAGCACAATTATTGCGTATTGCTGCGGAAGATATTACGGGCGTCTTGCCAGTGATGAAAGTCAGTGATCATTTAACCTATTTGGCTGAAGCGATCATTGATGCCGTTGTTCATCAAGCATGGCAAAAAATGGTGAAACGCTACGGTGAGCCAGCACATCTTGCTCAATTAGATGAAAAACAATATGGTTTTGCGGTATTGGGATATGGGAAATTAGGCGGCTGGGAGCTTGGCTACAGTTCCGATTTGGATTTGGTGTTTCTATTCGATTGCCCTATCGGGGTTGTCACGAATGGTGAGCGTTCAATAGACGCAAGGCAATTTTATTTACGTGTTGCACAGCGCATTATTCATCTATTTAGTACCCGTACAGCCTCTGGGGTACTGTATGAAGTGGATGCCCGTTTAAGGCCATCAGGGGAGTCTGGTATGTTAGTCAGTACCATTGAAGCCTTTGATGATTATCAAAAAAATGAAGCATGGACATGGGAACATCAGGCATTGATCCGAGCTAGAATGGTATTTGGCGATGCTAGATTACAACAAGAGTTTAATCGTATTCGCCATGAAACCTTATGTACTCCACAAGATGCAGAAACATTACGTCAGCAAGTACGTGATATGCGGTTGAAAATGCATCAACACTTAGGGAGCCATCAAAGTAACCTATTTGATTTGAAAGCTGATCCAGGTGGCATTACCGATATTGAATTTATCGCACAATACCTTGTTTTACGCTACGCACCTGAAAACCCATCGTTAACTCGTTGGTCTGATAATGTCCGTATCTTTGAACTTATGGCTCAACATGCGTTGATGCCTGAAAATGAAGCCAATGCTTTAACTCAGGCGTATGTGACTATGCGTGATGAATTACATCATCTTGCTTTGCAATCATTGCCAAGTAGAGTGGATATCAGCCAGTTTGTCGTTGAGCGTGAACAGGTTTTAGCGAGTTGGAAAAAATGGCTAGGGGCGGTCGAATCGCATCATTAACGCGGCCTATTGCTTTGTGATAATATCGCGTTAATTAATTACAGCTTCCTTTTGAAAACTGGAGTTTTGGGATGAAAGTAACACTCCCTGATTATAAACAAGCAGGTGTACTTGTTGTTGGTGATGTCATGTTAGACCGCTATTGGCATGGCCCAGCGAGTCGTATCTCACCAGAAGCACCGGTGCCGGTGGTTAAAGTCAATATGGTTGAAGAGCGTCCTGGTGGTGCTGCTAACGTAGCCATGAATATTGCTTCATTAGGCGCCAACTCTCGCCTTGTTGGCTTGACGGGTATTGACGATGCGGCAAAAGCACTCACTGAAAGTTTGAATGCTGTAAAAGTACGTTGTGACTTTGTGGCAATCCCAACTCATCCCACGATTACGAAATTACGGGTGTTGTCACGTAATCAACAACTGATCCGCCTTGATTTTGAAGAAGGCTTTGAAAATATTGATGTTCAACCTTTGCTAGAACGTATTGAACAAGCCTTGCCACATATTGGTGCATTGGTATTGTCAGATTATGCTAAAGGGGCATTATCGCAAGTACAAAAAATGATTGCCTTGGCAAACAAAGCCGGCGTGCCTGTTCTGATTGATCCGAAAGGGAGTGATTTTGAACGCTACCGAGGGGCGACGTTGCTGACACCAAATATGTCTGAGTTTGAAGCCATTGTCGGTCGTTGCCGTGATAACCAAGATGTTGAAGAGAAGGGGATGAATTTATTGAAATCCCTCGATTTAACAGCGTTATTGATCACACGCTCTGAGCAAGGGATGAGCCTGATCCGCCGTGATGAGCCACCGCTACATTTACCGACAGAAGCGCAAGAAGTTTATGATGTAACAGGGGCGGGGGATACGGTCATTGGCGTATTGGCGGCCTCTATTGCTTCAGGTCGCCCTCTGCATGAGGCATGTGCGTTAGCTAACGCTGCGGCAGGTGTGGTCGTTGGAAAATTGGGGACTTCAACCGTTTCCCCTATCGAGTTAGAGAATGCGATCCGCGGCCGTGCCGATAACGGTTTTGGTGTGATGGATGAAAAGCAGCTAAAACAGGCTGTGGCAAACGCAAGGTTGCGTGGCGAACGTGTGGTGATGACAAATGGTTGTTTTGATATTCTGCATGCAGGCCATGTTTCGTACCTTGCTAATGCTCGTAAGCTAGGGGATAGGCTAATCGTCGCCGTAAATAGTGATGCTTCGACGCGCCGCCTTAAAGGCGAAACTCGCCCCGTCAATCCGCTGGAGCAGCGTATGATTGTGCTAGGAGCGTTAGAATCTGTCGATTGGGTCGTTCCTTTTGAAGAAGACACGCCACAACGTTTAATTAGTGAAGTGCTACCTGATGTTCTGGTGAAAGGGGGAGATTATCGCCCTGAAGAGATAGCTGGGAGCGAGGAAGTTTGGGCTGCGGGTGGTGAGGTTAAAGTACTGAACTTTGAAGATGGTATTTCAACGACGAATATCATTAAAAATATTATGAAAACCAGCAAATAAGCTACAAACATACCGTTGATAAGGCCTGTGATAGATGTGGCACAGGTCTTATCAAAATTCGTCGTATAGCGCTACTGCCTAGGGGAGCAAGAAATTATTCTTGTTCAGATGGCTTCTCTTCAAGCACTTTTGATTCACCAAAACGCTCTTCTAATGCTTTCACTCGTTGTTCCATTTGCGCTAACTTTTCGCGTGTACGCAATAACACTTGGGTTTGAATATCAAACTCTTCGCGGCTTACAAGGTCAAGTTTACTGAGTTGTGACTGAAGCAGTGAACGTAGTTTCTTATCAAAATCTTCACCCAAATCACGGACGCCTTTTGGTAAAGCACCTTGAATTTGGCGGGCTACTTGTTCAATTTTTTTCGGATCGAGCATTCGCGGGTCCTTAAGTTTTAAAAGATCAATTTGCCGATAGTGTAATACTAGAATGCTTTGTAATAAAGCCCATATGCACCTTGTGCAGCAAGTTGAGATAAAGGTGTGCAAGATAGGCCTGTCTTCCTCAATTGCTCATCCTCACTTAAGCGTATCTAATGTGTGACTTGAATGAATAACGCTTCGTTTTTTATTGATTTTTTTTGACAGAAAATGTGAGTTAGCCGTTAATTTTGGGTTTGCCCGTTGCACGTTGTAATTATTGGCGTTATATTGAATGCGCTTATCTCAGGGCGGGGTGGAAGTCCCCACCGGCGGTAACATGCCTAGGCATGAAGCCCGCGAGCGCTTTATCATTTGTTAGGGTAAAGGTCAGCAGATCCAGTGTGAATCTGGAGCCGACGGTTATAGTCCGGATGGGAGAGAATAACGGTATTAGCATCATTGTGCTATCGAAGCACTGTATTGCTTTTCATATCTGAATTGGCAGAGCGCACACTCGTGGCTGTTTTGTTTATTCAGTTCTCATACTCCTAAGACTGCCCTGATTCTGGTAACTAATAAATTATTACTTAAGAGGTTTTTACCATGAATCAGACGCTACTTTCCGAATTCGGTAATCCAATCGAACGTGTTGAACGTGCCATTGCAGCATTGCGCCAAGGCCAAGGTGTGCTTGTGCTCGATGATGAAGATCGTGAAAATGAAGGCGACCTTGTTTTTGCCGCAGAAACAATGACGCCAGAACAAATGGCCATGACGATCCGCTATAGTAGCGGGATTGTGTGCCTGTGCATTACGGAAGAACGCCGTAAACAGCTTGAATTGCCTATGATGGTGCAAAATAATACCAGCCAAAACAATACTGCTTTTACGGTAACGATTGAGGCAGCTAAAGGGGTAACGACGGGCGTTTCAGCAGCAGACCGCATCACAACAATCCGTGCTGCCATTGCTGATAATGCAACGCCGGCAGATCTACATCATCCAGGACATGTGTTCCCGCTGCGTGGTCGTGATGGCGGGGTTCTGACTCGTCGTGGTCATACAGAGGCGAGCATTGATTTAGCGACACTAGCTGGGTTTAAACCCGCGGGAGTGTTGTGCGAATTGACTAACGATGATGGCACAATGGCTCGCGCACCGGACGTCGTTGCTTTTGCTAAAGAACATGGTATGACCGTTTTAACAATTGAAGATCTGGTTGCATACCGTTTGCAGATGGAAAAGAAAGCGAGCTAAGCAAACAGAGAGTTAGACATTTAGCATCGAATTTTAAGCCACAAAGTTGCACACCTTTGTGGCTTATTCAATTTATTTGACGAAGATGCTCAGCACCATCTACTGTGATTTATTATTAAACTGCGTATGCTGAGATAATAATGTGTAAGATGGAGCATGAAACTCATGTCAGCGAACAAAATGCCAGCGGTTTTTATTGGCCATGGCAGCCCAATGAATGCGATATCAGATAACCAATATACTCAGGCATGGGCAGCTCTTGGGCAGTCGCTGCCTAAACCCAAAGCTATCTTGATGATCTCGGCACATTGGTATACTCGAGGAACCGCGGTCACCGCGATGGCTCAGCCAAGAACCATTCATGATTTTGGCGGCTTTCCTGAACCTTTGTATCAAATGCAATATCCAGCATCAGGCTCCCCTGAACTAGCTCAGCAAGTCGCCGATTTATTAGCGCCATTACCAGTCTATTTAGATAAAAGTGAATGGGGGCTAGATCACGGTGCATGGGAGATCCTCGTTCGTATGTATCCTCAAGCAGATATTCCAGTCGTTCAATTGAGTATTGATGGAACAAAACCTGCGGCTTGGCACTTAGAAGTGGGGCGTAAGCTGGCCTCATTAAGAGAGCAGGGAGTGATGATTATGGCTAGTGGGAATGTGGTGCATAATCTGAGGGAAATGAATTGGCAAAATGCGAATGTTGAGGCGTACCCTTGGGCGCGTTCGTTTGAGCAATTTGTGATTGAGCACCTAACAAGCAAGCAGTTACCTCACCCTTTGACAGCGGCTCTTATACGGGAAGATGGGAGGCGTTCTAACCCTTCACCGGAGCATTTTTTACCTTTGTTGTATGTGATTGGTAGCTGGGATGGTAAAGAAGCAATATCTACCCCGACAGAAGGGATTGTATCAGGCTCTTTGAGCATGCTATCGGTGCAAGTAGGTGAATAACAGGCTAGGAAAGGTAAACAAAAATGACTTTCCCGCGTTGAAGGTAAATTTACTGCCTTGTGTTTTTAGTGGAAGAAAACGGCATGGTTAACATGCCGTTTGTCTATCAGTCAATAATGACATGAGGATAGAAGCGAGAGAGGTCTTGAGTGATAAGCTCTTTGTCTTCGCGAATACAGATACCCGCAGGTTGATCATTCACTAACCAACTTCCTACTAATGTATAGTTACCTTCAAATTGAGGTAGCGGATGGAACTGCTGGATGATCATGCCTTCTTCGCCATATGGGCCATCTGCTGAGGCAATCTCTTGGCCTTTTTCAATCACACGAATATTCGCCCCTTCGCGAGAAAATAGTGGTTTGATCACATAACTTTCAAGCTCTGGTTTTTCGCCATCAGCAAAGTAAGCTGGCAACAAATTAGGATGATTTGGGAACATTTCCCATAACATTGGTAGCAGTGCTTTATTCGAAATAATGCTCTTCCAAGCTGGCTCTAACCAACGTACACCGGCATCTTCCAATTTGGTAGAAAAAATTTCTCTGAGCATAAATTCCCACGGATACAGTTTAAACAGATTACTAATGATCTGATCCTGTGTATCTGTGAATTCACCTCTTTCACCTAAGCCAATTTCATCCATATAAAGGAATTCAGTTGCGACACCTGCTTCATGAGCACAATCTTGTAGGTACTGAACAGTGCCACGATCTTCATCGGTATCACGGCAGCACGCCATATGCAGCAGACGGAAACCATGTTGATCTTTAAGCTGAGTGAAACGTTCGATCAACTGCTCTTGAATACTGTTAAATTGATCGGCGTTTTCTGGTAGTTTCCCTGCATTGATCTGATCTTCCAACCAAATCCACTGGAAAAAGGCTGACTCATAGAGCGATGTCGGTGTATCAGCATTATTCTCTAGTAGCTTAGGAGGGTTAACTCCATCGTAGGCCAGATCAAGGCGTGAATAGAGCGAAGGTTGGCTCGTCTTCCACGATTGGCGTACAAACTCCCAACAGTGTTTTGGGATTTGAAAGCGCGCAAGTAACTCATCACTTTCAACAACCCGTTCAACCACTTTTAAACACATTTGGTGTAATTCAGCAGTGGCATCTTCAATTTCTTCAATTTGCGCCATTGAGAATTGATAGTAAGCGTCTTCAGACCAGTATGGCTCGCCATACATGGTATGAAAACCGAAGCCAAATTCAGCTGCTTTTTCGCGCCAATCAGGGCGCTCAATAATTGGTACTCGTTTCATTACTTATCAACCACCCATTGAACGGGAAGATGAAGAAGATTTAGACGAGGAAGATTTCTGTGCCATCGCTTGCTTATTCACCGTGTCGCCAAAGCCACCACGAGTGATGGTGGAAGTGGTTGGTGGCTTAGGTGCCATTGCTGTTTTTGGTACGCTGATTGAACGTCCACCTGCAACAGCGGGACCATAGCTTTTACCTGTAGCATCGACAAATTTGCCATTAGCTGGGCTAGCTGGGTTTTTAGAGCTAAAAAGTGGTTGTGAAGGTGCACTACCGCCCATCATTCGACCCATCATGTAACCCATCATCAATGGCATCCACATGCTACCAGAGCTACTTTGTGCTTGAGCTGTTTGTTCACCATTACCTGCGGTACTTGAGAAACTAGCCTGTGCAGGTGCTTGAGTACACATTGCTTCGCCAAATTCGGCGATACAATCTTCTTTCGTTGCATATTTAGGGGCTGTTTTTGCCGCTTCTTGTAATGCATTGTTGTAGGCTAAAGTACATTGTTCAGCTTGAGAAGGATTAGCTTGGCTACAATCCTGCGCATTGGTATACAGAGAAACAGTCTCATCGCTTTCTTCACAAGCGGAGAGCATAAATACAGCACTAACGGCAATAGCAACGGGTGCTAAGCGATATGAACGCCAAGACTTACGAAATGCGTCTTGATTAATATGCTTGGTACGCTTCATGGTCATGGTAATTACCCTGAATTAAGAGTGAGTAAGAGGTTAGTTTTGTTGACTCTAGGATAGGGGAAATACGTTGAAAATTAAAGCAGAAATGCCAATGAAATGCGATTAAATAATAAATTTTGCAAATTCCTCGTCAGAATTAATACGCAAGAGAAGTTATTTTAGAAAAAGTATAACTATTTTTGTTTTATTTCAATAAATTATATTTTGTTGGTTTTTTGATTTATTACTTAATGTTTCTCATCAGAGTTGGCTGATTTTGCACAAAGAAATAATCAATAAAGTCTGGTTGCACTCTTTTAGATAGCAAAAACGATATTTATACGAATTTCTACTATTACTACATGATGTTTTAGGCTTTTTATAAAATCAAAAACCCTGTTTTATGGTGATTATTCACTAAATAAAAGGGCTTTATCAGTTAAAGATACTTTGCTTACTAAATAATGGGTGGTTTAAATTCATAAACACACCCATGCACATTAGTCCCAATTATGGTCTTGGTGGAATTTTAGATTTATGTTTTCTTGGGGCTTTTTTCTTTTTTGGCGGTGGTGTTGGCTTTTTATTTTTATGTGCTTTAACTGGTGATGCTGAAATTTTTGCCTCAGTATGATGAGAGCGTGGGGATGCTTGTGCACCCATAGTTGGCAGTATAAGCGTCGTGCATAATGCAAGAAGAATAAATCTCTTCATAATATTTCCATCTGTTATCTATCAATTAAGGAGCCCGTTTTATATCACTCCCTAATTATTGAGAAAAATGGCTTTGCATTCACTGACGCAAACTCCATAATTTATGCTAGATTTCATTGTAAACTATTGAATTTATTTTATATTAATAGATTTTATTAATTTATTGATGGAGGAGAAAACACAAATGTTTCACTGATGACAGCGTGCAATTTAGGCCGTGGTGATCATCAACGTGTTTAAGAAAGGAAAGTTAAAAAAGGAGGGAGGTTGGCGCGAATAAAAAGGGGCCGACTTATCGACCCCTTTAAAGAAGATGTTATTACCTAATTTGTGGTGTTTCAATATTGCGAATAATGCTGCTAGGTGAGGTTGAAACCTCTTTGCCTAGGCTTGCATTAAGGCGAGCAATATCTTCTTCATTGAGTGTGCCACGAGCAAACTCAATGTTTAATTGGTTAATCATGTAATCATAACGTGCATTAGACAGGTTTTGTTTTGCCTGATACAGCGCGGTAGTTGCGGTTAACACGTCAACAATCGTACGAGTTCCCACTTGGTAACCAGCTTCCATCGCATCTAATGAACTTTGCGCAGAGACAACGACTTGTTTGTACGCATTGATGCTACTGATAGAAGATGACACGTTGTTATATGAAGAACGTACCAACTGAATTACGTTACGATAAACACTCTCAAGTTGCTCACTGGCACCTTGGAAACCATATTGTGCTTGTTCAACTTGTGAACTCACCGCACCGCCACTATAAAGTGGTAAGCTTAAGGTTAAGCCAATGCTGTTTTGACCAGTATAGCTATTGCGATCTAACCCGTTGAAGTTGCTGCCATGGTTATGTGTATTGGCAACGCTGGTAGCCGCATCAAGGTTGATGGTTGGCATATGCCCAGTTTCCGCTAAACGAATGTTTTCACGTGAAACATCTTGTGCTAAACGAGCGCTCAGTAAGCTTAGGTTACGCTCTTCCGCTTCTTTTAAAATTGCATCAACCTGATCAGGAGTCACGGTTTTAAAACGATCGATATTCAGTGAAGCCAGTTGATTGTAGTAAACACCGCTGACCTGACGCAGTTTTTCAACCGCATTTTCTAAGTCATTACGGCCTGAAACTTCTTGTGCTAACACGCTATCGTAGTTTGCACGGGCGTTTTGTACGTCAGTGATAGCCACTAAGCCCACGTTAAAGCGTTGGGTCGTTTGATCGAGTTGACGGTAAACGGCTTCTTTATTTGCTTCGATATAGGATAGCGCGTCAATCGCTTTTAATACGTTAAAGTAAGCTGTTGCAGTATCCAAAATCAGTTGCTGTTGGCTGGTTTGATACGAAACATCCGTGATACCCGCGGTTTTTTCTTGGACGCTGAGTTGACGCCATTTTGACATATCAAAAACGACTTGGGTCAATTTCAAAGAAGCATTGAGACCGTTGCTTTCAGTATTTCTCGTATCGCGATAACCACTGCCATATGTTATACCGGCCCCTAAACCTAATTGTGGTAATAATGGGCTACGGGATTCATTAATCTTTTCAAAAGCTTGGTTACGTTCCGCTAATGATTTTCTTAGATCAGGGTTACTTTCTTTGGATTTTTGGTAAACCTGAAGTAGATCTTCTGCGTAGCTATTCGTACTGAGACCCACAAAACTTAATGCAATAAAAAGGGGAAGCAGTTTCTTCATTTGGATTCCTTGATTAAACAGCAAATAAGTTCAGCCTGTTACCTGTGCCCCACTGGCATAAGTGAGGAGAGAGCCGAGATAAATAGGACAAACTGGAACCTATATGTAAATAAATCATCATCACTAGAAATACTTGTCAAAAACAGACCTTGTTGTTGCCTATATATTTCAGTTCATATTGACGCTTATTGTAACAGAGTATCGCATAGGTTAACGGTAGCGTTTTGTGCCATTTTGTCTCAATTTGTTTAAACATTAACTCATATAAAGGGAAAAAGCCCTAAAAACTGTTTTATTCCATAATTTTTCCTTAATATGGAAAACATCAGCTTAGGAGATTGTTATGACAAAAAATGTAGAGCAGCCAATTAAATATAATAAAAATGATGTTGAAATTATATCTAAGCGTAAATTATTTAATGGTTTTTTTCAAATGATTGAATACCGCTTTCGCCATCGATTATTTGAGGGGGGTTGGAGCGAAGAAATTACTCGTGAGGTCTTTGAACGCGGGCACGCCGGCGTTATCTTACCCTATGATCCTGAAGCCGATAAGGTTGTGCTTATTGAGCAGATTAGGTTGCCTGCCATAGAAACCAGTCAAACGCCATGGTTACTTGAAGCGGTTGCAGGAATGATAGAAACCGATGAAACTGCAGAGCAAGTAGTACGTCGTGAAGCTGACGAAGAAGCCGGATTGGTCATTGGCCGCACTGAAAAAGCATTAAGCTATTTATCGAGTCCTGGGGGCACCTCTGAACGTATGTATGTGTATGTTGGTGAGGTTGACAGTTCCCATGCTTCTGGTATCCATGGTTTAAAATCAGAAAATGAAGATATCCGTGTCCATGTGGTTAGCCGTGAGCAGGCTTATCAATGGGTTGAGGAGGGGATTATTGATAATGCGGCAACGGTCATTGTGCTCCAGTGGCTACAGCTTAATTACAAAAAATTGCAACAAAAATGGGTGAAACTGTCTTAAATAACAATTAATCTAATGAAGTGTGTGCTATTTAGCAGATATTAACCTACTGTTAGCGGTAGAATAGCAAAATAACGGTGACATTTTTTATTGGAACAAGGAAAACTTTTGGACAGCCAGCTCGAAGTGACTGCTCGTAATGCGAAGGTAGTCAGGATTTTACAAGTTACTGATACGCATCTCTTTGCTGATACAGCGAATACCCTATTGGGGATTAACACGCACAAGAGCTATCATGCCGTCCTTGATGCTATTTTAGAACAAAATCTGCCTATCGATCTGATCGTTGCAACCGGTGATTTAGTCCAAGATCAATCACCAGAAGCTTACCAACATTTTGCAAAAGGGATTGAGCGTCTACCGGCTCCCTGTGTTTGGCTCCCAGGTAATCATGATTACCAACCTGCAATGGTCAGCTCTTTAAAGTTAGCGGGGATTTCAAGCGCAAAAGAAATTTTGATTGGTGATGAATGGCAAATTTTGATGCTGGATAGCCAATTGCAAGACGTTCCACATGGCGAATTGTCAGAGCAGCAACTTGAGTGGATGAAAAGCTGTTTGGATAAGCGCCCTCAGCGTACCACTTTAGTGATGCTTCATCATCATCCTTTACCTTCGGGCTGTACTTGGCTTGATCAGCACAGCTTGCGTAACTCCCATATTCTTGCGGATTACCTAAAAGGGTATCCACAAGTTAAAGTGATGCTTTGTGGGCATATTCATCAAGAAATGGATGAATACTGGCATGGTATTCGTTTATTAGCGACGCCTTCGACATGCGTGCAGTTTAAGCCTCATTGTACCAACTTTGCACTAGATACCGTCGCTCCAGGCTGGCGCTATCTCGAACTCTCCATCAATGAGAAAGGGGAAAGGCATATTAGTACGCAAGTGTGTCGTTTAAATACCAAAGAATTCAGTCCTGACTTTGATTCGGACGGCTACTAATGTCGACGCTTCTTTATATCCATGGCTTTAATAGTTCGCCACAGTCGGCGAAAGCCAATGGCTTAAAACAGTGGGTGAATGAGCGCTACCCGCACATCAACATGATTGTGCCGCAATTGCCTAACTATCCAAAGCAAGCCGCTTCTATGTTAGAAGAGATCGTGCTACAGCATAAAGACGCGCCGATGGGGCTCGTTGGCTCATCATTAGGCGGCTATTTTTCGATTTGGTTTTCACAGCGTTTTCAGATCCCAGCCGTTGTGGTGAATCCCGCAGTGCGTCCTTTTGATCTTTTGCAGGATTATCTTGGCGAAAATATCAATCCTTATACGCATGAAAAGTATTTTCTTGAGCCTAAGCATATGCATGAACTGAAAGCATTGCATCTGCCACAAGTTGATCATCCCGATTTGATCTGGTTGTTACAACAAATGGGGGATGAAGTGCTCGATTATCGCCAAGCGGTTTCCTATCTTGCAAAATGCAAACAAACTGTTGAACCACAAGGTAATCATGCCTTTGTTGGTTTTGAGAATCACTTTCCGCAAATCATCCATTTTCTGAGATTGGCAGAGAAATAATGCCAAAACATCTGTACACTGTTATTATCAACAGTAAATCACTGATTGAACGCTTTGAGTTGTTCAATTAATCACCTATTACCGCAGAATGACAACATGACTCAATCTAGTTATAACGCAGAGGCCATTGAAGTCCTCAGTGGTTTGGAACCTGTTCGCCGTCGCCCTGGGATGTATACAGACACCAGCCGACCGAACCATTTAGCACAAGAAGTAATTGATAACAGTGTTGACGAAGCACTGGCAGGGCATGCAGGGCATATTGAAGTAATTTTATATCCTGATCAGTCACTTGAAGTGATTGACGATGGGCGAGGTATGCCCGTTGATATCCATCCTGAAATGAAAGTCTCCGCTGTGGAACTGATTTTAGGGCAGTTACACGCTGGTGGTAAATTTTCCAATAAAAACTATCAATTCTCAGGTGGCTTGCACGGTGTAGGTATTTCCGTTGTTAATGCTTTGTCTAAGCGTATTGAAGTCACAGTGCGCCGTGATGGTCAAATTTATCAAATTGCCTTTGAAAATGGCGATAAAGTCGAAGAATTGCATGTTATCGGTACGTGCGCTAAGCGCAATACTGGCACTAGCGTGCATTTTTGGCCGGATGAAAGCTATTTCGATAATCCGCGTTTTTCCGTTTCTCGTTTAGCTCATAATTTAAAAGCAAAAGCGGTTTTATGCCCTGGCGTGAAAATCACGTTTAAGGATCAGCTCAACAATACAGAGCAAAGCTGGTGCTATACGGATGGGCTAACAGACTATTTAATGGAAGCCGTTAATGGATTAGAGCTGTTACCGGATCAACCATTTACTGGAGAGTTTTCGGGGGAGAGCGAAGCGGCTGAATGGGCGCTTTTATGGCTACCAGAAGGCGGAGAACTGCTCACGGAGAGCTATGTTAACTTGATCCCAACCGCACAAGGGGGAACCCATGTGAATGGGTTGCGCCAAGGGTTACTTGATGCAATGAGGGAGTTCTGTGAGTTCCGTAATATCTTACCTCGTGGCGTAAAACTGTCTGCTGATGATATCTGGGAGCGCTGTGCGTATGTGCTTTCGGTTAAGATGCAAGATCCGCAATTTGCTGGGCAAACGAAAGAGCGTCTCTCTTCTCGCCAATGTGCGGCATTTGTTGCTGGCGTCGTAAAAGATGCCTTTAGCCTATGGTTAAACCAAAACGTTCAAGTTGCCGAACAGTTAGCGGAAATGGCAATTGCTAGCGCTCAGCGGCGTATGCGTGCGGCTAAAAAGGTGGTGCGTAAGAAGTTAACCAGTGGCCCCGCTTTACCCGGTAAGTTAGCAGATTGTAGCTCCCAAGATTTAAGTATGACAGAGCTGTTCTTGGTGGAAGGGGATTCTGCGGGAGGTTCAGCAAAGCAAGCCCGCGACCGTGAATATCAAGCTATTATGCCTTTACGTGGGAAGATCCTAAACACATGGGAAGTCTCTTCCGATGAAGTGCTGGCGTCGCAAGAAGTTCATGATATTTCTGTTGCCATCGGTATGGATCCTGATAGTGAGGATTTAAGCCAATTGCGTTACGGGAAAGTGTGTATTCTTGCGGATGCTGACTCTGATGGGTTACATATTGCGACGCTGTTATGTGCATTGTTTGTGCGTCATTTCCCTAAGCTTGTCAAAGAAGGGCATGTATACATGGCAATGCCGCCACTGTATCGTATCGATTTAGGGAAAGAGACGTTTTATGCATTGGATGAAAGCGAAAAGAATGCCGTGCTTGATAGGCTGAGTCGTAAGAGAGGCAAACCCAATGTACAGCGCTTTAAAGGGTTGGGGGAAATGAACCCAATTCAATTGCGTGAAACGACATTAGATCCCAACACTCGCCGTCTTGTTCAATTAACCATTGATGATGAGAACTACAAAGAAACAGTGGCCGTCATGGATATGCTGTTAGCAAAAAAACGTTCAGAAGATCGTCGTAACTGGTTACAAGAAAAAGGCGATATGGCTGAAATTGAAGTCTAACATTCATCACGCTATCAAAAAGAGTAAGGAAAGTATTGAATGAGTGAAATTACTCATGACGGCGTAGAGCGTTTACCCCTCCACGCCTTTACTGAGAACGCCTATCTGAACTATTCGATGTATGTGATCATGGATAGGGCGTTACCTTTTATTGGCGATGGGCTAAAGCCCGTCCAGCGCCGTATCGTTTATGCAATGTCCGAGTTAGGACTTAATAATACGGCGAAATATAAAAAATCAGCGAGGACGGTCGGTGACGTACTAGGTAAATATCACCCTCATGGTGATAGTGCCTGTTATGAAGCGATGGTGCTAATGGCTCAACCGTTTTCTTACCGCTATCCATTGGTTGATGGTCAAGGAAACTGGGGGGCGCCTGATGATCCTAAATCTTTCGCCGCGATGCGTTATACCGAATCACGGCTATCAAAATACGCAGAAGTATTATTGAGCGAGCTTGCGCATGGCACAGTGGACTGGATCCCTAACTTTGATGGCACTTTGAATGAGCCAAAAATGTTGCCAGCGCGTTTACCGAATATTTTGCTCAATGGTACAACGGGGATCGCCGTTGGGATGGCGACAGATATCCCACCTCATAATGCACGGGAAGTGGCTCAAGCCTTGGTTGCTCTACTGGATAAGCCAACGCTGTCGCTGGATGACATTATGTCGTATGTTCCTGCTCCAGATTTCCCAACCGAAGCAGAAATTATCTCTTCCCGAGAGGATATTCGTAAGATCTATCAAAATGGTCGCGGCTCGGTTCGTATGCGTGCTGTTTGGGAAAAAGAGGATGGCAATGTGGTTATTACTGCTCTGCCTCATCAAGTTTCTGGGGCGAAAGTGCTTGAGCAGATTGCAAGCCAGATGCGCGCGAAGAAATTACCGATGGTGGATGATTTACGTGATGAGTCCGATCACGAAAATCCTACACGCCTAGTCATTGTGCCGCGTAGTAATCGTGTTGACCTCGAACAAGTGATGAATCACCTGTTTGCGACGACAGATCTCGAGAAAAGCTATCGCGTTAACCTCAACATGATAGGTCTTGATAATCGTCCAGCAGTTAAAGGGTTGGTAGATATACTCAATGAATGGATTGTTTACCGCCGCCAAACGGTACGTAATCGCCTTAATCATCGTTTAGAAAAGGTTCTTAGACGCTTACATATTTTAGACGGTTTATTAATTGCTTATCTTAACATTGATGAAGTTATTGAGATCATCCGTACGGAAGATGAGCCAAAACCTGTCTTAATGTCGCGCTTTAATCTCTCTGATACGCAAGCAGAAGCTATCTTAGAATTAAAATTACGTCATTTGGCTAAACTCGAGGAGATGAAAATTCGAGGCGAGCAAGATGAATTAATTAAAGAGCGTGATGAATTACAAAGTATTTTAGGCTCCGAGCGTAAGCTAAATACGCTGATTAAAAAAGAAATTCAGGCTGACGCCAAAGCTTATGGGGATGAGCGTCGCTCGCCACTGCGTGAACGTGAAGAAGCAAAAGCATTGAGCGAACATGAAATTCTACCTTCAGAGCCGATTACCGTTGTATTGTCAGAAATGGGCTGGGTACGCAGTGCGAAAGGGCATGATATTGAGCCTTCTAACCTGAATTATAAGGCTGGAGATAGTTTCAAAGGTGCCGCTCGAGGTAAAACCAATCAGCCTGTTGTTTTCCTAGATACGACAGGGCGTAGTTATTCGGTTGACCCATTAGAGCTACCTTCCGCACGCAGTCAAGGGGAGCCATTAACCGGGCGTTTATCACTACCGCCGGGGGCGACCGTCGAACATGTTCTGATGGCCCAAGATGAGCAAAAATATTTAATGGCATCGGATGCGGGTTATGGTTTTATTTGTACCTTTAATGATCTTGTCACCAAGAACAAAACAGGTAAGGCTCTGATTAATCTGCCGGATAACGCCAAGATCCTCACACCAATTGAGATCAATAATGAGCAAGAAGATGTACTGTTAGCCATTACTAAGGCTGGTCGTATGCTAATGTTCCCTGTTGCTGATTTGCCTCAATTGTCGAAAGGGAAAGGTAATAAGATCATCAATATTACCGGTGCTCAAGCGGCAAGTGGTGAAGACCTTCTTGTTTGGTTATTAGTGCTGCCAGCACAGGCTTCAATTACGCTCTATTTCGGTAAACGGAAACTGAGATTGAAATCGGAAGAGTTGCAAAAATATCGTGCAGAAAGAGGGCGTCGTGGTACATCACTACCTCGTGGCTTGCATAATATTGAGCGAATTGAAGTTGAAACTGCGGATGCAGACAAATAATAATAGTGCAATTTTATTATGGGATTGATTATGCTCTAAATACGTAAAGGTCAGCCAGCCGATAGCGGAATCAATCGTGCTGACAATGCTGCACTTGAAGTATGGTGAGGATAATCAAGTTCTGATTATTTAGACAGAGGTCTCTATGCTAGCGCTGATTAGGGCCATTATTGTGATTATTTATACAATATTGGTGTGTGTATTTGGGGGAATTTATTGTTTATTTAGCCCTCGTAATCCAAAACATGTGATGGTTTTTGGCCATATGTTTGGGCGGTTATCAACATTATTTGGCATAAAAATTATTAACCGCGTTCCAGAAAAAGCGAAAAAATATGGCCCGAGCATTTATATTGGTAATCACCAAAATAACTATGACATGGTCACAATGTCGAATGGTGTTCAACCAAGAACGGTGACAGTAGGGAAAAAAAGTTTAGTGTTGATCCCGTTTTTTGGTTTTCTGTACTGGATCACGGGGAATATTTTGATCGACCGTTCGAATCGTTCAAAAGCGCATAACACAATTTCGCAAGTGGCTGAACAAATCAAAAAACATCAAATTTCGATTTGGATGTTTCCAGAGGGAACTCGTAGCCGTGGTCGTGGGTTGCTACCTTTTAAAACAGGGGCATTTCATGCGGCGATTGCTGCGGGTGTACCAATTGTACCGGTTTGTGTTTCTACCACTCAAGGAAGGATCAAACTCAACCGTTGGAATAATGGTCATGTGATCGTTGAAATGTTAGAGCCAATAGAGACAAAAAACTATTCCAAGGAGCAAGTCAGGGAGCTCGCTGAATATTGCCATGATTTGATGGAAGCTAAAATTAAGCAGCTCGATGAAGAGATTGCTGAAATAGACAAGCAAAATAAATAAGTTGTTCGGCACGATGACTTAACATGACGCCCTTTTCTGAATAGGTTATCTCATCAGAAAAGGGCGTTTTTATTTAATGAATCACATGATCCTGTTTACACGTCTAATTACATTTTATCTTGTCATTTTTGACTATTAAATTTTATTTATCGTTATAGATATTTTTAGAGTTTCATCTATTTTCGCGATATCATTACAACCCATTTGTATCAAGTTTAAGATTATGGCCCAATGATGGGTTATGCTAGCGCGAACCTAAAATTAACGATTAAATTGGCTTATATTGCGAATATCTAACAATAATTAGCGCTGCTATTTTTAGTTTAGTGGAGAATTTATGTCATTCAGTCGGCGTCAGTTTCTGCTTATTGCAGGGCTGGCTTTGTGTTTGGTCAATACATCAAACTATGCTTTTGCGAGCGGTAATGGCAAAAACCCGCTCCCTGTTCCTCCATTATTAGAATCCAAATCAGGACAGCCGTTATTTTTGACATTACAAAAAATACATTGGTCGTTTGATGGGAAATACTCTGCGGATATATGGGGGGTTAATGGTTCTTATCCAGGTCCAACGGTAAAAGTAAAAAATGGCGATGATATTAAGCTGATTTATAGTAATCGCTTACCTGAGTCTGTTTCCATGACAGTTAGTGGCCTGCAAGTTCCTGGTACTCAAATAGGTGGAGCGGCAAGGTTAATCTCTTCAGGAGCCGATTGGTCTCCTGTGATCCCTATTCGTCAACCCGCAGCGACCCTTTGGTATCACGCGAATACAGAAGGCAAAATGGGGCCTCAAATTTATAATGGTCTATTAGGGATGTGGATCATTGAAGATGATTCAACGAAGAATCTGCGACTACCAAAACATTATGGCGTCGATGATTTTCCTATTATTATCCAAGATAAGCGCTTAGATAATTTTGGGGTTCCTGAATACCAAGCCAATGAGGACGGTTTTCTTGGGGATACGTTATTAATTAACGGTGTTCAAGACCCTTATATTGAAGTTTCCCGTGGCTGGATCCGTTTACGCTTATTAAATGCCTCTAATTCGAGGCGCTATGTCATGAAAATTAGCGATGGGCGTCCTTTTGTGATGATAGCCTCCGATCAAGGATTATTGACATCACCAGTCAAAGTGCCTGAACTGTCGTTGGCACCGGGTGAACGTCGAGAAGTCTTGATTGATATGGCAAAAACAGAAGAGCTTACCATTACAGCGGGTGAATCAGCGAGCTTTATGGATAGAGTGAAGAGTTTATTTGAACCTTCAACAACACTCATATCGACCAATGTGTTGACTATCAAAGCAACAGGGTTAATGTCTTTGGTGACTGATGATGTTCCTACTCAGTTAGTTGAAGATAAAACTCAGATCACTTCATCTATTCGTAATCGTGATATTCACCTTAATGAACCTTATGGCATCAATAATACGACAAAAGATACTCGTCGTATTGATCTATCAAGCCAACAAGGTGGGTGGGAGCGCTGGGCCGTAACCAGTAATGTTCCTCAACCTTTTCATATTGAAGGGGTTCGTTTTAAAGTGATTAACCGTAATGGACAACCGACACCACCGGAGGATTTCGGCTGGAAAGATACAGTTTGGGTTGATGGTAAAACAGAACTATTGGTACAAATGATGCAGCCATCCTATGAGCACTTTCCATTTTTATTCTACAGCAACAATTTAGAAAAAGCGGATTTAGGCTCAGTGGGGCAACTGGTCGTGGCACCTGAAAATTAATGTTAAATCGGGAGTGTTAGAAATTCTGTGTCATCCTAGTAAACGACCTCAAAAAGGAAGGGCTGATGACACAACCTTTCGATTTTGATAAAACCTTAAAATTACTTCAAGAGGGGCAGGTATTGATCGGCAAAGGCGGTATCCTGACCCCATTGAGACTCTTATTTGGCGAATGATATCAATGCCAATCGCCGAAATGGTATCACTAAGAAAACCATCAAAATATCAACGGGTAACGTTGAACTGGCAACGAGACCTGATCGTAATGGTTCTTTCGAACCGTAACGGGTGAAAAAGCACCAAGCGACATTATCGAATGAGGTCGAGCATAAAATAATACGTTTTTTGCTCTGAGTATGAGTTACTCGGGTATTAGCCGAGAATTGAAGAACTGTATGCTTTTAGTCTCTCACCTGCCGCGATTAGCGCAGTGACTGGCAAAGTTATTCTGAACTCAAACTATGGCAACAGCAACCACCGGATATGGTGGGTTGGAAACAAAATATGCTAGCTATCTATAACCAAATAATTGAAGACCTCATGACGATCAATCCAGAGCTGCAAGTGATTCATAAGCTATTTTAACCACGGCGATTAGACGGTCGTTGATCGTCTTTGAATATTTACGTGCTAATATTGATAATGTAAAGAGTATCAAAATAACAGTTGGAATAGATGAGATGTTTTCTGTTAGTAAAACTTCTCGATTTGATAACAGGTTTCTTATGGAAAGAATAAAATAATGAATAGAATGGAGCTAATCAATAAATATATAGAAACTGAATTGAAAGACATAGAAGTTAGTACTATAGATTTGAAAAAAAAGATAGATAGTCGGTTTTATAAAGATATAGAAATAGATATTACAAGAAAGCCTGTTGATAAGTATATAAATTATCTTGTAGCTCTTGATTCTGCAATGGGAATTACTGGGTTGCTTTATACGAAAGAAATCTACTCAAATGTGAATGAAAAATCTTATGCTTTTGAGAAATTCTTTTGGCATAGAAATGTTTCTTTTTTAGCTAGTTATTATAACCTATTTAAGGATAAAAATTTATCTTTAGATTTTTCTGAACAAGGCGAAATTTTACTGATGGATTTTGCTTGTGATGACTTTAGAATTGGGCACCTTTGCTACGATAGAATTATTGAGAATATTCAATCGGGTAAAATGGCAAAATCACTCCCTATGTATACTCGCCCACAGAAGCTAGGCGTATTTGCCGTTGAAATGTTGGCAAGCGAAAAAAATCAAACCATAGATTGGGAGAGTGCAGGTATTCCTATCGATCCGTTTTATCAACGTTTTTGCCAAGAAGCGTTATATAATGAAAATCACGATGTTGTCGCCCAATGGCTTATTGCACTGTGTGATCGTCATGTCGAATGGTCCGCTTTATTTGACTGGGATGAAAATGAACAAAGTGCGACAGGCTATGAAATAGATATGGAAATATTATTAGCGTGGCCGTTTGAATATCAAGCCGTCAAAAATTTCCGCGCCAAACATGGCTTAACTACTCCTATCATCGATCACCCATTACTTAAAACCCCGATGGCAATTGAACATCGCCCTGATATGGTGGGTTGGAAGCAAAATAGGCCTGCTATTTATGATCAGATGATTGAAGACTTGATCACGATTAATACAGAGCTGCAAGTGATTCATAAACTATTTTAATCACGGTAAATCACCGATGGTTTACCATCTTTAGATACAGGTAATATTATGAAGCAGACGGCAGAAAGAAAACAAATTATTTGTGATAATAAGCTGTAAGCCTTTTATCTTGATACAGTTCACTATTTTGAAGAGGAATATCAAGCTGTCTTAGAGCACAATGAAATTAAGCGAAAGGCCTTGTTTAATCAATTAAAGAAAAATTATTTGCACTTTGAATCTATTGGTCGAGCAAGTCAACTTGATGAAAATTAATGGGGTCTCAGTAGCATTAGAAGGACACAAGGTGGTTTGTGGGTGTGTGCTTGTCGCAGTGGATTAAGCAAGTAGTAAAAAAGTATCTTGAGCGGGGTGTTTTAATCATAGAGGTTAAAACAATAAAGAATGAGTGAATACTATTATTAGTCAGTATGTTAGCTTTAAAGAATCGAATGATTATAAGGATGATTTCATTTGCAGAATTGAGTCACCTCTACCACCGATGCGGTATATCGACAGTGAAAAAGCGTTAGATGAGGCTAATTGCACTCTGGGTTTTATTAATGAGGAAAAGATATAATGGGAATAGTTGCCTTTGTCAAAAAACACATGACATTAAAATCCAATTTTGATCGTGCCAAGAAACAACGCTTTGTATCTAATCACGAACGTTACCAAAATAATGTTGAGCTTGAAGAGTTAACCTTTATTGATGAAATTAATGCTAAACAATTTGCCATTGCGAATATTAATCGAGGAAAACGTGATGTTGGGGCAATGAGCTTTTTTCTGGTTATTTTAGTTTTTTTTATAGTAATTTTGAGTGTACTAATAAAGTCAAATATAGATAACTACAATAGTTTTGTTAGCACCATCTCAATGTATGAGAAAAAGTATAATCTTTATAAAGAAAAAAATATAACATTGACTAAAAAAATTAAGGAGCTTAGACCATTTTATGGTGAAGGCAATAAAAGCTTTGGGGTTTTCTTTGTCGATTACTATTTATGGGGAGGGCATGTCGATAAAGTTGGAGGTAAGGACGTTACTCTTATAATTTTCACGTTAATTTTTGGTATTTTTACCAGTATTGTGGGTTATATAATCTTTTTAAAGCCGCTACCAGTCCTGATTTTTGATCGAGAGAAAAAATATGTCTATAGCTATTTAAAAGGGAAAGTTTCAGCAGACCGCTATGAATATATTGAGTATGGTCATGCCCCAATTATGCTTGCAGTCCGGTTATATAGCATTAATACTGAAAATGGTGAGTTGCAGGAAGAGATGTTTTTGCCTTATACATCAGCCATGTCAAACCTTAACTTTAATACAGCTAATGAAGCCAATATCTTTGTCAGCTTTGTGAATACTTTTATGCGTGAAGGGCGTGAAGCGGTAATGGACAGTGATTATAAGCAGCCAAAACCTTTGCTCTTACTTTCTCGCAATAAATTACCAAAAGATTTTGAGGCACAAATTGAAGCCATACTGATTAAACGTGACGAGGAGAAAGCTCTGAATGCGTAGCACAGTTAACGGTCGTAAAATTATTTTAAAAAATGATACCACCAACACAGGTGGTACAGTGCTTACGGGGTCTTCCCTTGCCAAACAAATTCAAGGAGTCGCCTGTGTGGGCGACTCGGTTTATTGCCCTTCGTGTAAAACAACAGGTGCTATCGTCGAGGGCGACGGTTTAATGAAAATCAACGGAATTCGCGTCGTACTTGAAGGTCACAAAGTGGCTTATGCGTGTGTGCTTGCCGCAGTGGATCAAGCAAGCAGTAAAAAAAGTATCTTGAGCGGGGTGCTTTAATCATAGGGGTTAAAACAATAAAGAATGAGTGAATACAGTTGTTAGTCAGTATGTTAGTTTTAAATAATGAATGATTATAAAGATGATTTCATTTGCAAAATTGAGTCACCGTCACCTGAGTGGGGTCTCGTTTGAAATCAAAACGACGATGAAGGATAAGTTTGGTCCAAATTTAACACCAAACGGAGGGAAGTTAAGTGAAATTCGGAAAGATTACATAGGTAATATGAAGCTACATCTTGATACCTCTATAAACTCTTTTTTTAATGATAAAAATAGTTATTCTTTAACTATTAAAGAAGCTACTTTACTGAAGGAAATAAATAGTAGCCTAGTAAAAAATCAAATAGCTGGTTATAAAGTAACAGTGGGGTTAGATAATAGTTTCAATCCTGCATCTAATAATAAATATGATACTATGTCCGTCGCAGAGGATTTAAAAAAATGAATCGAACCCAAAAAGTTATTCAGTATATAGAAAAAATAATGAAAGATTCAACGAATGATGTCGATAAAATTAATGAGTTTATATCTAACTCAAGGTTAGATAGTTTAAATAAATTACAGGGGTTAAATAACTCAGAGCGTTATATTGACTATCAAATTTTATTGAGTTATTTGTTAACAGCTACAGATACAATATACATGCGGCAAATATACAAAAAAGATAACAATTCACCATATGAACTAGAAAAACTTTACTACCATTATAATTTACTCTTTATTTTGAATTATAATGATGTCGATAAGAACAGAGAACATTTCTTAGATCTTGCCAAGCAAGGTGAAATTTTACTCATGGATTTTGCTTGTAATGATTTTCGAATAGGGCACTTTTGCTACGATAAAGTTATTGAAAGTATTCAATCGGGTAAAATGGCAGAATCACTCCCTATGTAC
>NZ_JAMPOG010000044.1:0-2855 GCF_028480065.1 Providencia sp. PROV189 | reverse complement strand
ATCGCTCAATGGCTTGTTACATTGTGCGATAAACATATCGAATGGTCGGCCATGTTTAGGGATAATGACGACGAACAACGTTCAACGGGATATGAAATTAACATGGAGCTTTTAGTCTCTTGGCCTTTTGAATATCAAGCGGTTAAAAATTTCCGGGCTAAACATGGATTAACCACCCCTGTCATAGATCATCCACTATTAAAAACGCCAATGGCGATCGAACACCGTCCTGATATGGTGGGCTGGAAGCAAAATATGTCATCAATTTATTATCAGATAATTGATGACCTCATTACGATTAATCCCGAGCTGCAAGTTATTCATAAACTATTTTAATCATGAACAATAGGCGGTTAATTTACCGATTTTTAAAATGGGTAATGTCATGAAGCTGACGGCACAAAGTAAACAAATTATTCGTGATAATAAGCTGCAAGCTTTTTATCTTGATGCAGTTCCCTACTTTGAAGAAGAACATCGCGTAGCATTAGATCACCATGAAATTAAGCGAGAGGCCTTGTTTAATCAATTAAAGAAAAATTATGTGTATTTTGAATCTATTGGTTGAGCAAGCCAATATTTGTGTGTTACGCAGACAACATTCATGCTCTATTGTGGGAAATGTTACGCACAGTCACCGTTATTTCAAACGGTACAAGAGCATCTTGAGCAAGTAGTTTTGTTCAAAGACTCAAAAGTAAAGTATGGTTAGAAGGTATGATTGAGTATTATCAAACTCTCGATTTATCACACAACGTCAGTGAAATCATCGATTATGCCAAAAAATGCTATCTGGTTATCGGTAATGAACCCTCGATACTAAAATCAGAAATTGAATTGTTTCTATTAAAGGATATGAATAAACAATTTACTGATAACTATAAAGAAAAAGAGTTATTCTTAAAGCAAGTACTGGAAAATATCAATACAGTGCAGATACGTAAAGAGAACATTGTCTTTCTCTGTCTCGTTGCACAATATTTAGACGGGTTAAACTGTTTTTGAACCATGTAGATAGACTCATTAAAATAGAGTCAATAATGCGTAGCACAGTTAATGGTCGTAAAATTATTTTAAAAAATGATACCATCGGCACAGGTGGCATGGTGCTGACCTGTTCATCCCTTGCCAAACAAATCCAAGGAGTCGCCTGTGTGAGTGAATCAGTTTATTGCCCTTTATGTAAAACAACAGGTGCTATCGTCGAGGGCGACGGTTTAATGAAAATCAACGGAATTCCCGTCGCATTTGAAGGTCACAAAGTGGCTTGTGGCTGTTCTGGTGGAGGGGGGCTTGTCGCAGTGGATTAAGCAAGCAGTAAAAAAAGTATCTTGAGCGGGGTGTTTTAATCATAGGGGTTAAAACAATAAAGAATGAGTGAATACAGTTGTTAGTCAGTATGTTAGCTTTAAATAAAGAATGATTATGAAGATGATTTCATTTGCAAAATTGAGTCACCGTCACCTGAGTGGGGTCTCGTTTGAAATCAAAACGACGATGAAGGATAAGTTTGGGTCAAATGCAACACCAAAAAGTGGTGAGCCAAGTGAATCTCAAAAAGATTATATTGGAAATATAAGTAAGCATACTGGTCTAGTAAATATATCTTTTGTTCAAGGACATAATGATTATAATTTAAGTAGAGCTCAAAGGAAAATGTTAGTTTAAATTAAAAAAGATATCAGTAAGAGTAATATTGCAGGTTTTAAATTAACGGTTGCTATTGATGGTAAATTGGATGTGTCAAGCAATAATAAATACGGTTCTTTCTATATAATTGAGGCGTTTAAATAAATGACCAGAGCAAATGATGTAATTAAATATGTAGAAAAAAGAGTCAATCAAACAACTAGGGATGTTAATGACATTGAAGATCTTATAAATGAAGATTTTATTGAAAGCATTGAAGATGTAATGCATGATAATAATGAGAATAAATATATTGATTACATGTCTATTTTGGACTTTAATGCATCATCAATTGCAATGATATATATGTTTCAGTTGTATAAAAAAGTTAATAAAGTTTTCTACACATTTGAACGTTTTTTTTATCATAAGAATTTAAACTATATATTGGGTTATTATGATAACTATAAAAGACACAAATGCTTTTTTAACCTTGCTGAGCAAGGCGAAATTTTATTAATGGATTTCGCTTGTGACGATTTTAGAGTTGGACATCTTTGCTACGATAAAATCATTGAAAGTATTCAATCGGGAAAAATGGCAAAATCCCTTCCAATGTATACCCGTCCTCAAAAATTAGGCGTGTTAGCCATTGAAATGCTGGCAAGTGAAAAAAATCAGACCATAGATTGGGAGAGTGCAGGTATTCCTATTGACCCGTTTTATCAACGATTCTGCCAAGAAGCATTTTATACTGAAAGTCATGACGTTATAGAACAATGGTTGATTACTTTATGTGACAGGCATATTGAATGGTCTGCATTATTTGCAGAGAATGAGAATGAACAAAGCTCAACAGGCTATGAAATTGATATGGAAATTTTATTAGCGTGGCCTTTTGAATACCAAGCCGTAAAAAATTTCAGAGCTAAACACGGTTTAACAACGCCTATTATTGATCATCCGCTATTAAAAACCCCGATGGCAATAGAGCACCGCCCAGATATGGTAGGATGGAAGAAAAATATGCCAGTTATTTATCACCAAATAATTGATGACTTGATTTCGATTAATCCAGAGCTTCAAGTTATTCATAAACTATTTTAATTATGATTAATAGGCGGAGATTTACTGCCTGTGAATATAGATAATGTCATGAACATGAAGCTGACGGCAGAAAGAAAACAAATTATTCGTGATAATAAGCTGCAAGTGTCCACTCCCCA
>NZ_JAMPOG010000043.1:0-50163 GCF_028480065.1 Providencia sp. PROV189 | reverse complement strand
AGTGCTGAAAGAAGATGAGTTCTTCCGTTCAAAAGTCTACCGTGACCTTGAGGCCTTTAAAGCGGATAGCGATATTATTTTGGCTAACCGGATGGTGCCTGAAATCGAAGATGTGGCGGATAAAGTGTATACCCGCGACCTATTTGGTAACGATTAAATGAATTTGTTTTTTGACAAGCCTTTAGTTTCTGTAATCATGCCCTGTTATAATGCAGAAAAAAACATTCAGGAGTCAATACAGTCTGTTTTAGAGCAGGAGTATGATAATCTTGAATTGATAATTATCGACGATAATTCAACAGATAATACTAGAAGTATTCTTAAAAAGATTGATGACCCTAGGGTTCATATCATTCTTTCTGATGAAAATCATGGTGCTGGGTATTCTCGAAATAAAGGTATCGAAAGTGCTAAAGGACGTTTTATTGCCTTTTTAGATAGTGATGATATTTGGTTAAAAAATAAATTAAAAGAACAAGTTTCTTTTATGTTAGATAATAATTACAATTTTACTTTTAGTTATTACCAACATATAAGTAACAACGGATTAGGAAAAATTGTCACAGCTCCAACATTCACAACCTACCATAAATCATTATACGGTAATGTAATAGGTTGTCTGACAGTAATCTATGATGCTGATTACTTTGGTAAACAATACATGCCGCTGATTAGAAAAAGGCAAGACTTTGGACTATGGTTAACATTGCTTTCCATCGAAAAGAAAGCTTATTGTTACCCTAAAGTGTTAGCTTATTATCGGACAGACTCCGGTATGACTCAAAATAAGTTGAATGCTGCTAGATATCAGTGGCAATTTTATCGAGAAGTTTTAAAACTTAATCCTTTTCAGACTTTCTGGTATTTTTCTTTTTATACCATCAATGGTTTCTTAAAACATTCGAGTATACTAAAGAAGTAAAAGTGTTCTAATAACATGAAATAAATGATTTTCATTAGAATAACCGTTATATTCTATTAGCTTTACTTACGATAAACTCCTACTAAAGGAATAGCTAGTTTATGAAACATCTTTCTGTTATTGCGCTAATGCTCACCGCATTAACTGGCTGTACCGTTACCCCTGGTGTCTATATGTCTACCTCGGGGAAAAATGTCGTCGACACTGGCGATCGTGATATTTCTAAATTTGTCGATATCTACCCGATCTCGCCAAAACTATTAGATGAGATGTATACCCCACAGGTTATCGCAAAACCCAACCCAACCTTAGAGAAGCAACTTGCAACCTATGAGTACCGTGTTGGTGTGGGTGATGTATTAACCATTACGGTATGGGATCACCCTGAGTTAACCATTCCTGCTGGCTCTTACCGTAGCGCCGCGGACTCCGGTAACTGGGTGCATTCCGATGGTACTATCTACTATCCGTATATTGGTAAAGTTAAAGTTATCGGTAAAACCGTCACTGAAATCCGTAACTTAATTAGCAACCGCCTTGCAACCTATATTGAGTCTCCGCAAGTGGATGTCAGCATTGCCGCCTTCCGCTCACAGAAAATGTATGTTTCAGGTGAAGTGGCTAAACCCGGTACACTGCCGATTACTAACGTACCGCTAACGGTTTTAGAGGCCTTTAATAATGCAGGCGGCCTGACTGAAAAAGCCGATTGGGACAATGTCGTACTCACCCGAAATGGCAAAGAAATTAAAATCTCACTGCAAGCATTAGTTCAGTATGGCGACCTAACGCAAAACCATCTGATGCTACCGGGTGATGTGTTATACGTACCACGTAACGACGGGCAGAAAGTATTTGTGATGGGCGAAGTGGGTCAGCCAAATACCCTAACCATTGACCGTGCTGGCATGAGTATCACCGAAGCATTGAGTAAAGCAGGCGGTACAGATCAAAATACCGCTAATGCAACTGGCGTATTTGTCATCCGTCCAATTAAAAACCAAACCTCAGGTGATAAAGAGCTGGATGCCCTACTGCCGAAAAAAATGGCGGCGGTCTATCAGTTAGATTTATCCGATGCCACTGCCATGGTGATGGGAACTGAATTTAAACTGCAACCTTATGACTTAGTTTATGTCACAGCCGCTCCAGTTGTACGTTGGAACCGCCTAATCACCCAATTGCTACCAACCATCGCAACTTATAATCAGTTAACCGAAGGTACTAAACGTATTCATGACTGGTAATCCATATGTTTAATAATATTCTCGTTGTCTGTATGGGGAATATTTGCCGCTCCCCCACGGGGGAGCGCCTATTACAAACCCATTTCCCCGATAAAAAGGTGCACTCCGCGGGCATTATCGCCAAAGAGGATCGCCCCGCTTATGATAGCGCCATCCGTATTGCACAAAACCACAATCTCTCTTTAGATGGCCATCAATCACGTCGTTTAACCAGTGAATTATGTAAAGAAGCAGACTTAATCCTAGTGATGGAAAACGACCATATTGATAGAATCCATCAACAGTTCCCCGAGACGCGTGGCAAAGTCATGCTGTTCGGCCAGTGGCTAAATAAAACCGAGATCCCAGATCCGCATAAACGCAGTGATGAAATGTTCGAGCATGTTTATCAACTGATGGAAAAAGCCGTTATACAGTGGCAAGGGAAAATTTAATTTTACTATTTGAAGGCTTAACGTTAATTGATTATGAACACGACAAAAACCAGCTCCGCTACCTCTGACGAAATCGATCTGCTGGCGCTATTTAAGGTACTCAAATCCAGCTACCTTAAAATCGGCTTTTTTACCCTCTTTTTTATTGTTATTGGTGCCGCTTATAGTTTTCTAGCGACACCAATCTATCAAGCCAATGCGACACTGCAATACGATAAAATGAGCCAAGTTTCATTGTTAGATCAAATGAGCGATGTGATGCCATTTGCTAATAGTAATAGCCAAGCCGATTCCGAAATCGAGGTCATTAAGTCTCGGATGGTGCTCGGTAAAACGGTTGCAGACCTTAATTTAGATACCCACACCGCACCGGCTGGTTTTTTCGATAGGCTTTGGGGAGACAAAGCTTCTATCGCTATTTCCCTCTATTCTTTACCTGAACATCTTATTGGTGAACCCGCTATTGTGACCTATTTAGGCGAAAACCGTTATGCTCTTCATATTGATAACCAAACCTTTGAAGGCAAAGTGGGCGAACTCCTAAAACAAGATGAAATCAGCTTGCTGGTATCCTCAATCAATGCTGAAGTCGGACAAGAATTTACCTTATCTAAAGATGCCCGTTATTCGACCATTGAAAACCTACGTAATACCTTAACGATTGCAGAAGTCGGTAAAGGCACGGGGATTATTAATCTTGCTATTAAAGGTGCCGATAAAGCGGAAAATGTGCAAATTCTGAATAGTATTATTCAAAATTATGTGGATCAAAATACCGAGCGCAAAAAAGAGGTTACCAACAATACTCTACTATTCCTAGATGAATACTTACCGAAAGTAAAAACTAAATTGGACAACTATGAAAACCAATTAAATGCTTTCCGTAAAAAGAATGAATCTATCGACCTGTCCTTAGAGGCTAAATCAGCTCTTGATAGCGCCTTGCAAGTCGAAGAAAAACTCAATGAATTAACCTTTAAAGAGGTAGAGATCCAGCAGCTCTATACCCGTAACCACCCTGCTTACCAATCATTGCTGGATAAGCGTCAGCAACTGTTACGTGAAAAAGAGAAAATCAGTAAAAATATCCAAAAACTTCCCAATACCCAGCAACAGATAGTACGTTTAACCCGTGATGTAGAGTCCGAGCAAGCTATCTATAATCAGCTAGTGGCCAAACAGCAAGAGCTGAGCGTATTAAACTCCGGGATCACCGCCGATGTGCGTATTATTGACTCGGCAGAATCCCAACCTAATGCCGTGGCACCGAAAAAAGCGCTCATAATGGTTCTGGCGACGATCCTCGGTTTTATTGTGGGTTGCGCTTATGTGATCGCCCGTGAGTTCTTTAATAATAAGATTAAAGGTACTGAAGATATCGATGCATTAGGTGTTAACGTCTATGCCACTATTCCATTCTCTACTCATGAGAAAAAATTAATTGCAGCGGGGAATAAGCCCCCACTTGCATTGGAAAACCCAGCCGATACGGCAGTAGAAGCCATCCGTTCCCTGCGTACCAGCGTTTACTTCTCGGTGATGAACCAAGGGAATAACTTGGTGATGATCAGTAGTGCGTCACCGGGCGTAGGTAAAAGCTTTGTTACCTCTAATATGGCGGTTGTATTAGCTAATGCGGGTAAAAAAGTTCTCTTAATTGATACCGACTTACGTAAAGGCCGTATTCATAAAGCCTTTGGTTTAAGCAATAAAGCGGGGTTATCCGAATATTTGGCTCAGCAGGACATTACGCAACCGACCATCCACCGTGGTGTGATTGAAAACCTAGATGTGATCTGCCGTGGTAAAAATGTCACTCACTCTTCTGAGTTACTGATGGGAGAACGTTTTAAACACCTGCTCGACACGGTGAAAGGGCAATATGATATCGTGGTTATCGATACCGCCCCAATCTTAGCAATCACTGACTCTGCGATTATCGGTAAGTACGTCGGCACCTCACTGCTTATTGCCTACTATGGTGTCAATACGGTGAAAGACGTTGAGCTATCGCTAAAACGCTTTAAACAAAACGATATCGAAATCACAGGCGTGATCCTCAATGGTATCGATGCGAAATCAGACGACTATAACTATGTCTATGAGTACTAGTCGTACAGGAATTTAAAATGAATCATACAAAGGTCTTAGTCACAGGCGGTCTTGGCTACATTGGTAGCCATACCTGTGTGCAGATGATTGAACAAGGCATGCAACCAATTATTTTAGATAATTTATGTAATGCCAACCCAGAAGTACTCAACCGCATTGAAACCATCACAGGTACAAAACCTGTCTTCTATGCCGGTGATGTACGTGATAACGCTATTCTGGATACGATTTTTGCTGAGCACCAAATCACATCGGTGATCCACTTTGCTGGGTTAAAAGCGGTTGGTGAATCCGTTCAAAAACCGATTGAGTATTATGATAATAACGTCAATGGCACGTTAGTATTACTTGCCAGTATGCAAAAAGCGGGCGTCAAAAGCTTAATTTTTAGCTCATCGGCTACTGTGTATGGTGATCCAGAAGAAGTACCATTAACCGAAGACTCTAAAGTCGGTGGTACTACCAACCCATATGGCACCAGTAAATATATGGTTGAGCGTATTCTTGCTGATCTATATATTGCACATAACGATTGGTCGGTTACTTTACTACGCTACTTTAATCCCGTTGGCGCACACCAATCAGGCTTAATTGGTGAAGACCCACAGGGTATTCCAAATAACCTAACACCTTATATCGCTCAAGTAGCAGTTGGTCGTCATAAAGAAGTCATGGTATTTGGCTCTGATTACCCAACTCCAGATGGTACTGGCGTACGTGATTATATCCATGTTATGGATTTAGCTAGCGGTCATATTGCAGCATTAAATAATGTCAGCCATCAAGCAGGCCTACATATCTATAACCTAGGTACGGGTAAAGGAACGAGTGTATTAGAGATGATTGCTGCTTTTGAAAAAGCATCAGGTAAACCTATCCCGTATAAAATTGTTGAGCGCCGCCCTGGCGATATCGCTGAATGTTGGTCTAGCCCTAAAAAGGCCTTTAATGATTTAGGATGGAAAGCACAATATTCAGTACAAGATATGGTTAATGACAGCTGGCGTTGGCAATCTCAAAACCCTAACGGCTATAAGCAGCAATAGCCTTTAATTGAGATCCTTCACTTAACAGCGGGTTCCTTATCGAACCCGCTTTTTTATTTAGCTTCAACAACTACATGCAACTTGTACCATTTGCGCGTAAAATCCTTCCTCATTGTTCCATCTAACTTGACTGTTTAATACAACCATTCGTTATGCCACATATTGTTTTATTCGAACCAGAGATCCCGCCAAATACGGGCAATATTATTCGCCTTTGTGCCAATACCGGATTTAGTTTGCACCTTATCCATCCGCTAGGCTTTACTTGGGATGATAAGCGACTACGCCGTGCAGGCTTAGATTACAGTGAATTCGCCGATATCAAACACCATCATGACTATTATGCTTTTTTAGATAGCGAAGGCTTAAGTCCTGATAATAACCAATCTGCTAGCGGTGCTCGCGTTTTTGCTTTAACCACCAAAGGTAAGCCAAGCCACAGTAATGTAAGCTATCGGCAAGATGATTATTTAATGTTTGGTCCAGAAACGCGGGGATTACCCCCTTACGTACTCGACAATATGCCAATTGAGCAAAAAATTCGTATCCCTATGTTGGCAGATAGTCGCAGTATGAACCTATCCAACTCTGTTGCAGTGGTGGTGTTCGAGGCATGGAGGCAGTTGGGTTACGCAGGAGCATTATTACGCGACTGATTTAGCAGCCATGCATTCTTGAACTGTCCTTATAACGCCATTATACCTGTACAGAATAAAGTACAAGTATAGGAGGGTAAATGAAAACAATTTCATTTAGTGATGCTAGAAATAATCTAAAATCGGTATTAGATAGCGTTGTTGATGATGCAGATACAACTATCATCACTCGTCGTGACTCAGAGGATGCTGTAGTTATGTCTTTAGAGTTATTACAATAGCCTAATGGAAACGATTTATTACGCTCACCAGCAAATGCCGAACATTTAAATAAATCAATCGATCAATTTAAAGCCGGAAAAGTAAAGAAAAGAGAGCTTATAAATGAGTAGATTTTTAATATGAACTGACCAAGGATGGGAAGACTATCTATACTGGCAAACCCAAGACAAAAAAAGCTCAAACGCATTAATAAGCTCATTGACGATACTAAAAGAACTCCCTTTTATGGGATAGGAAAACCAGAACCACTAAAAGAAAACTTAGCTGGCTTCTGGTCTAAACGAATAGATGAAACAAATAGGCTCATTTATTCAATAGACGATGAGGGTTTAACTATTATTGCTTGTCGTTATTATTAAAAGGTTCAATAAATTGTGATACAGTAACATGAAATAACTCATCTGTATGGCTAGTATATTCATCCATATCTTTTAGCAGTTTCAACTCAGATAAAATAATGACTCTTCTCAAATCCCATCGCCATCTTCAAAACCATAAATCGAACCATTAAAGTTCTGATCCATCTCAAATGATGGTTTATCACTATTTGGCTTGCCAACCACCCGAGCAGGTACACCCGCGACGGTTGTATGAGGGGGAACAGGGTGAAGAACAACCGAGCCAGCACCAATTTTTGCGCCACGACCTATCTCAATATTACCAAGAATCTTCGCGCCAGCGCCGATCATCACGCCTTCTCGTACTTTAGGGTGACGGTCACCGCAGGTTTTGCCTGTACCACCTAAAGTCACGGATTGAAGAATAGAAACATCGTTCTCAACAACGGCAGTTTCACCAATCACAATGCCCGTAGCATGATCCAGCATAATGCCACAACCAATACGAGCAGCAGGGTGAATATCCACTGCAAAAGTGACTGATATTTGATTTTGCAGGTAAACCGCAAGCGCTTGGCGCCCCTCTTTCCATAGCCAATGCCCAATACGGTAACCTTGCAATGCATGGAACCCTTTAAGGTAGAGGAGTGGCGTAGAGTATTTATCCACCGCGGGGTCACGTAGACGCACGGCGGATAAATCCATTGCGGCTGAAAAGATCATCTGCTCATCATTACGATACGCTTCTTCAACAATCTCCCTCACTTCCATCGCAGGCATAATGGGAGAGCTTAGCTTGTTTGCTAACATATAGCTGAGCGCACTGCCTAAGTTGTCATGCTTTAGCAGTGTTGCATTAAAAAAACTGGCTAGTAGCGGTTCACAATCAGCAAGCGATTTTGCTTCCTCTTTAATAAACCCCCAGATCCTATCCAATTCTTCTCGCGACATAATGACTCACTTATCTTTTAACTTTAATCTTTCGACGTCGGCGTATAAGCAATTTCATCTTTTGTTGCACGCCCTAATAGAGCCTGTGCAGCCTCTAACACATTTTTATGGCAATAGAGGATTTGATAAATTTGCTCCGTGATAGGCATCTCAACACCAGTACGCTCAGCAAGCGCTTTCACTTCTTTAGTATTGCGATAGCCTTCCACCACTTGGCCAATCTCTTTTTCGGCTTCACTGACACTCACCCCATCGCCGAGCATCATACCAAAACGGCGGTTACGTGATTGGTTATCAGTACAGGTTAACACTAAGTCACCTAACCCCGCCATACCCATAAAGGTGGCAGGATCAGCACCTAATGCCGCACCTAACCGGCTCATTTCGGCAAGGCCACGGGTAATTAATGCGGTACGCGCATTCGCGCCAAACCCCATACCATCAGAAATACCCGCGCCAATCGCAATGACGTTCTTCACGGCTCCGCCAAGCTGTACGCCGACCATATCAGGGTTTTTGTACACACGGAAACTCTTACCGCAATGGAAAAGTTGTTGCAGTTCATCGCCAAATTGGCTGTCGGTTGCCGCAACCGAAATTGCCGTCGGCATCCCCGCCGCCAGCTCTTTGGCAAACGTAGGGCCAGATAGCACCGCGAGTGGAATTTCATTGCCTAATACTTCACGTGCCACATCTTGTAATAAGCGTCCTGTATCTCTTTCTAAGCCTTTAGTCGCCCAAATAACACGAGAATTGGCTTGGAGATGAGGTTGAATTTGCTTGAGTACATCACCAAAAACGTGGCTTGGTACTACGATCAAGATATTCGGACTCGCTTCCACGGCACGTTTGAGGTCCGCTTCGAGAGATAAACTATCAGGGAAAGAAACGCCAGGCAAAAATGCCTGATTGCTACGTTCTTGTTGTAATGTATGGATATGCTGAGGATCATGCCCCCACAGCACAACCTGATGACCATTACGAGCTAACGTAATGGCTAAAGCGGTGCCGTAAGATCCGGCACCGATGACTGTCATTGAAGCAGTTTTCATTAAGCGTCCTGTTGAGCTTCTGTATCTGGCGCTGATTCACCTTGCTGCTGTTGCAAATAATTCATAAACAGTGCATCAAAGTTAACTGGCGCAAGGTTCAGTTGAGGGAATGTACCACGGCTCACCATGCTAGTGATTGCTTCACGTGCATATGGGAACAGAATGTTAGGGCAGTATGCACCTAAGCAATGTGCCATTTGCGTGCCTTCAATACCTTCGATTGAGAATACACCGGCTTGTTGAACTTCACACAGGAATGCAGTTTCTTCACCCAGTTTTGCTGTTGTGGTAACACGCAAAACAACTTCATAAACACCTTCAGTCAATTGAGTAGAAGAAGTATCCAAATCCAGTTTGATTTCTGGCTGCCACTCATGCTGGAAAATATGTGGTGCATTCGGTGCTTCAAATGAAACATCTTTTGTATAGATACGTTGGATCTGGAATACCATTTCTGAGTTGTTTTGTTCTGACATAGTTTTAATACCTTTTAACTTCCATATGAATTTGACTGTATAGACCCGCCGATGTTCAAACTAACCTGTCTCAAATGAGCATCATTGGATATATGACAATTTACACGCCGGATAAATTATTTCTTACCACGAGCCAACGGCAGGTTTTCACCTGACCAGCCAGCAATCCCTTCTTTTAAGATAAAGACTTTTTCAAAACCGTGCTGGACGAGGTGCTCAGCCGGTTTACCTGATTCCATACCACTTGCAGAGACCACAATAACGGGTTTCTGTTTGTGTTTATCTAGCTCACCTAAATTATTGTCTTTAATTTCAGATGGCGTTAAGTTGATAGAATCAATAATGTGCCCTTTGCGGAAGTCGTCACGAGTACGTAAATCCACAACGACTGCCTCTTCTTTATTAATCAGAGCAATCGCCTGCGCGCGAGTGATCACTTTTGATTTAGAGAACAAACCTTTAAAGGTCATTACGACCACCGCGACAAATAGTGCGATCCAAACCAGACTCAATAACATGTTCCGGCTGACGAATTGCATGATTTCTTGCATCATGGGGGGCAATCACTCCCGTTAGTTAAAAACGAATACCAAAGGGTTCAGAGTATACCTTTGTGTTGAGCTAATTACAGCCAGTTAGCGCAAACTACATTGTTTTTTTTGCGAAACACTCCGCAGAAATGGTCTCTAATCCCAACAAAATAGCGTTTATTTATCAATATAGACGAACCATTTTACCATAAGCACAAAGCGTGACAAAAAATTGCACTGTTAAAATCAAGCATTCTGTGTGGTGGAAAAAGACACAGAGGCACTAACGAGCACTGAAAATATTTGATTTAATGCTACAAAATGGCGCGATACACTATACAATCAATAGGATGACAAATGATGATATGCTAATTATTACAAGATAATTTAGTTTTCATCAGGTCATAAAACGCGTTTGGTTCGGCGCGATTTGTTGCAATATTCAGAATAGGGTGCTGGTAACTCACGCTATCAGATGAAATAATCAGCTATCGCATTTATTCGAGGTTTTCTATCAGAATGGCCAATACACATAACCGGATGAAAAAAGCAGCTATTCGTCAGGCTATTGCTTCAACCCTGTTCGTTTGTGGATTAATCTCTCTGGTGCCTAATCAGGTATTGGCGGCCAATCAGATCACCGAAAATAAAGATCAGCTCCAAAATTTGCTGCAAAATATCGCTGAAAAAGAAAAAAGCGTCAAAAACCAGCAAGCCAAACGGGCATCATTGCTGAATCAACTCCAACAGCAAGAGAAAAACATTTCTGCGGCAGGGCGTGAGCTACATGAGACACAATCTCAACTTAAGCAATTAGATAAAGAGATTTCCTCATTAAGCAGCAATATTAACCGATTGCAAAAGCAAAAAGCCGAGCACGAAAAGTTACTTGCCGAGCAACTTGACGCAGCCTTTCGATTAGGTAAGCACCAAGGCCTATCACTGTTTTTAAAAGGTGAAGAAGGCCAACGGGAAGAGCGTATCCTCGCCTATTACAGCTACCTCAATCAAGCGCGCGAAAAAAATATTAAACAGCTTGAGGCCACCACCCTTGAGCTAAATCAGCAAAAACAGCTTGAGCAGCAAAAACAAGCGGAACAAAAAACAGCTTTAGCTCGCCAACAGCAAGAAAAACGTAAACTCGATAAGGCTCAGGCAGCACGTAAGCAAACTCTTGCGGCCCTTGAAAGTACGCTTAAAGAAGATCAAAAAAATCTTGCCATCATGAAACAAAATGAATCTAGGTTGCGAGATAAGATCGCGCGTGCTGAACGTGAGGCGAAAGCCAGAGCGGAGCGTGAAGCACGTGAAGCCGCACGTATTCGTGCTGAAGTGGCCGAAAAAGAGCGTAAAGCCAAACAAAAAGGCTCGACTTATAAACCTTCAGAGAGTGAGCGTTCACTCATGTCTCGTACCGGCGGCTTAGGCCGCCCTGCGGGGCAAGCACTATGGCCAGTTCGCGGACAGACCCTGCACAATTATGGTGAGGCAATTTCAGGTGAGCTACGCTGGAAAGGTATGGTTATCGGCGCTAACGAAGGCACACAAGTCAAAGCCATTGCCGATGGCCGTGTACTACTTGCTGACTGGCTACAAGGTTATGGCCTCGTCGTCGTGGTTGAACATGGTAAAGGCGATATGAGCTTATATGGCTATAACCAAAGTGCTCTCGTCAATGTTGGGCAAGAAGTTCGCGCTGGGCAACCTATCGCCCTTGTGGGAAGTAGTGGTGGGCAAGAGCGACCAGCACTGTACTTCGAAATTCGTCGGCAGGGTAAAACGGTCAACCCTCGCCCTTGGCTAGGTAGATAGCCAAATAAATAGTTAGGAATATAATTATGTCAAAACGCCGGCCTTTTATGCGACTCATCGGTTTATCTCTTTTGATGATGAGCCTTCAGGCTAGTGCAGCAAAATTAGCGATAGTCATTGATGACTTTGGCTATCGCACGAAAGAAGATAACCAAATATTGGCGCTGCCGACGCCAATCACGATTGCTATCTTGCCTGATTCACCTCATGGTCAGCTTGTTGCCAATAAAGCCCATCAGCAAGGGCGAGAGGTTATCATTCACATGCCGATGAAACCCCTTAGCAAGCAACCACTCGAAAAAAACACCCTTTCACCAACCATGAGCGCCGAAGAAATTGACCGTATTATCAAACGAGCCATTAGCCAAGTGCCTTATGCCAAAGGCATGAATAATCATATGGGCAGTGAAATGACCTCTAGTCTTTCAGGTATGCGCCATGTCATGAACTCACTGTCTAAGGCGAACTTTTTCTTTTTAGATAGCGTGACCATCGGAAATACGCAGGCCGTAAAAGCCGCAAATGAATTTGGTGTTCCCGTTGTACGCCGCCATATCTTCCTTGATAACCATCAATCAGAGGAAGAAACTCGCGTTCAACTTAATAAAGCGGTCGCCTATGCACGTAAACATGGCAATGCGATTGCGATAGGTCATCCACACCCTTCGACCGTTCGTGCTTTACAGAAATACTTGCCGCAACTCCCTGCAGATATAGAACTTGTCTCGGTAAGCGCCTTATTACAAGGAAGTTCGCAACCCACAGACCAAAAACCGTTAAAAATGCAGCCTGAAACGCCGAATAAACAGCCCACGCCTTCTACAGTCAACCCTAAAGATACGGCGCTGGAGCCAGTTAGGCTCGGGGTATGTGAGTTTACAGTGCCAGAAAATACGTCGCTAGAAGGGATTGATTTTCTGATGTTTGTGGTTGAATCAATTTATCAAGATAAGACGCTACGGCCGCTATTATCTGCCCCAAAATAGCCGCTCTTTACACAACAAAAACCCTAACACTGTTTTCCAGTTGCCGCACAAATTCGGCAACTGGAATACCACCGACTAATCCCAATTTAATATCACTTTTCCTGACTGCCCTGAACGCATCACGTCAAAGCCCTTTTGGAAATCATCGATAGAAAATTGATGGGTGATTATTGGTGAAAGATCTAACCCAGATTGGATCAAGGTCGCCATTTTATACCAAGTTTCAAACATCTCTCGGCCATAAATACCTTTGATAAATAGGCCTTTAAAAATCACTTTACTCCAATCAATCGCCATTTCTGAAGATGGGATCCCCAATAAAGCAATGCGACCGCCGTGGTTCATCGTGTCTAGCATAGAGTGAAAAGCCGCAGGAGAGCCAGATACCTCTAAAGCCACATCAAAGCCTTCTTGCATGCCAAGCTCTTTCATCACATCTTTTAGATTTTCACGCCCCACATTCACCGCGCGAGTGACACCCATTTTTTTAGCTAGCTCTAATCGATAGTCATTGATATCAGTGATAACAACGTGACGAGCCCCCACATGTCGGCACACCGCGGCAGCCATAATACCGATAGGCCCTGCTCCTGAAACTAAAACATCTTCACCAACAAGATCAAAAGAGAGCGCAGTATGAACCGCGTTACCAAATGGGTCAAAGATAGCAGCAATTTCATCTGGAATATTATCGGGGATTTTAAACGCATTAAATGCAGGCAACACAAGGTATTGTGCAAAACAGCCGGGGCGATTTACCCCCACGCCAATCGTGTTACGGCATAAATGCGTGCGCCCCCCACGACAGTTGCGACAGTGACCGCATGTAATATGCCCCTCACCGGAAACACGATCACCGATTTTAAAGCCTTTGACTTCCTGTCCTATCTCAACAATTTCCCCAATATATTCATGGCCCACAACCATTGGAACAGGAATGGTTTTTTGTGACCATTCATCCCAGTTATAGATATGAACATCCGTACCACAAATGGCGGTTTTACGGATTTTTATCATCACATCATTGTGCCCTAGTTCCGGTTTTGGAACTTCTGTCATCCATATACCTGGTTCTGCTTTTAATTTAGACAGTGCTTTCATAGAACGGCCTTATATTATTATCATTAGGAAATGACTTTCAGTTTTTTGCCTATGCGGGTGAATGCGTCTACAACGCGTAAAATATCTTCTTCCGTATGTGCCGCCGACATTTGTGTACGAATACGCGCTTGTCCTTGAGGAACAACAGGGTAGAAGAAACCAGTTACATAAATACCTTCTTCTAGTAATTCATTTGCAAAAACTTGAGCAAGCGCCGCATCCCCTAACATAACGGGAATAATGGCATGATCGGCGCCAGCGAGAGTAAAGCCTGCCGCAGACATCTTTTCACGAAATAGCGCGGCATTACGCCATAACCGCTCACGTAGCGCATCCCCCTCACTCATCATATCGATGACTTTAATCGAGGCCGCAACGATAGCGGGGGCTAATGAGTTGGAAAATAAGTAAGGACGAGAGCGTTGACGTAACCACTCGACGACTTCTTTTTTTGCCGCCGTATAACCGCCTGAAGCCCCACCAAGCGCTTTACCCAGTGTTCCTGTAATAATGTCTACTCGCCCCATTACATCACAATATTCATGGGTGCCGCGGCCATTTTTACCAACAAAACCAACCGCATGAGAATCATCAACCATCACTAATGCTTGGAATTCATCTGCTAGGTCACAAACCGCTTTCAAATTGGCAATAACACCATCCATTGAGAAGACACCATCCGTCGCAATCAAAATGTGGCGTGCACCTGCGGCTTTAGCCTCTTCGAGACAAGCCCTAAGCTCTGCCATATCATTATTTGCATAACGATACCGTTTAGCTTTACAAAGGCGTATTCCATCGATAATGGAAGCATGGTTTAACGCATCTGAAATGACCGCGTCTTCGGGGCCTAGCAAGGTTTCAAATAATCCCCCATTCGCATCAAAACAAGAGGAATAGAGTATGGCGTCCTCCATACCTAAAAAATCAGCCAATTTCTTTTCGAGTTGTTTATGGCTATCTTGTGTTCCACAAATAAAACGGACAGAAGCCATACCAAAACCGTGACTATCCATACCCTGCTTCGCGGCTTCAATCAAATCTGGGTGATTTGCTAATCCCAAGTAATTGTTGGCACAAAAATTAACAACTCGCTTATTACCAACAATTTCAATATCTGCATCTTGCGAGGAAGTAATTATCCGCTCATGCTTAAACAAACCAGCAGCCTCTGTTTGGGCTAACTGCTCTTTAATCTGCTGATAAAATAGTTCTGACATGATTTATTCCTGTTATGTAACGATTTTTAGAGTTTAATAATAGATACTAAAACTATCGACTGATGCAGCATAAATAAATTAAGTTTGCAGCCAAGATCACGATCATTACCCTATAAAAATGTAGCCTCTAGAATGTTTGTCTGCTAGTTATGGTGTCGTCAGCGCGCAGAAATGCTATTATGAAAAACAATTCGTATCCTTTTTGTTCTTAACCCATTTGAGGTATGCCCGATGATCATTGTCACTGGCGGAGCTGGTTTTATTGGTAGCAACATTGTCAAAGCATTAAATGATGCTGGTCGTACAGATATTCTCGTTGTCGATAATCTGAAAGACGGTACTAAGTTTGCCAACCTTGTTGACCTCGATATTGCTGATTACATTGATAAAGAAGATTTTATTGCGAGTATTATCGCCGGTGATGATTTTGGTGATGTCGATGCGGTATTCCATGAAGGTGCTTGCTCATCCACAACTGAATGGGATGGCAAGTATATGATGGATAATAACTATCAGTATTCGAAAGAGTTACTGCATTTTTGCTTAGAGCGCGAAATCCCATTCCTCTACGCCTCTTCAGCAGCAACATACGGTGGTCGTAGTGATAATTTTATTGAAGATCGCCAGTTCGAAAAGCCACTCAACGTGTATGGCTATTCGAAATTCCTCTTTGACCAGTACGTTCGCGAAATTTTGCCAGAAGCACAGTCGCAAATTTGTGGTTTCCGTTACTTCAACGTATATGGTCCTCGTGAGGGTCATAAAGGCAGCATGGCAAGTGTCGCTTACCATCTGAATAAGCAAATTAATGAAGGTCAACAACCCAAGCTATTTGAAGGCAGTGAAAACTTCCGCCGTGACTTTATTTATGTCGGCGATGTTGCCGCAGTCAATTTATGGTTCTGGCAGAACAATATTTCAGGGATCTTTAACTGTGGTACAGGCCGTGCCGAGTCATTCCAAGCCGTAGCCGATGCAGTGACACAATTCCACAGTGATAAAAATGTTTCTGTTGAATACATTGAATTCCCTGAGAAACTAAAAGGGCGCTATCAAAGCTTCACACAAGCAGACATGACAAAATTACGTACGGCTGGCTATAAGGCACCTTTTAAAACAGTTGCCGAAGGCGTAGCTGAATATATGCAATGGCTGAATAAAGAAGATTAATACAACTTTATGAAAATATTGGTGATCGGCCCCTCATGGGTAGGGGATATGATGATGTCACAGAGCCTATATCGCACGCTAAAGGCTCAATATCCCCAAGCACAAATTGATGTGATGGCACCTCAATGGTGCCGCCCTCTATTGGCGAAAATGCCCGAAGTCAATGCCGCCATCCCAATGCCATTAGGCCATGGTGCGCTCGCGATTGGTGAGCGCCGTAAACTTGGCCTTAGCTTACGCCAAAATGGTTATGACCAAGCCATTGTTCTTCCGAACTCATTTAAATCTGCTTTGGTGCCCTTCTTTGCCAAAATTGCCAAACGAACGGGTTGGCGCGGTGAGATGCGTTATGGACTACTTAATGACCTCCGTACATTAGATAAAGCCGCTTTTCCGTTGATGGTGCAGCGCTATGTTGCATTAGCTTATGATAAGCAAAACATTCACAGCGCAGCAGATATTCCAGAGCCTATCTTATGGCCTAAACTGGCTGTTAATGAACAAGAAGTCACTGAGGCTATTAAAGCGTTTAATATCAATACCACACGCCCAATTATTGGCTTCTGCCCTGGTGCAGAATTTGGTCCGGCTAAACGTTGGCCACACTATCACTACGCCGCGCTAGCGGAGCAGTTGATCAGCGAAAAAGGTTATCAAGTTCTCTTATTTGGCTCACAAAAAGATCATGATGCAGGTGAGGAAATTCGCCAAAGCCTAACGGACAGTGCGCATGAGCATTGTAGTAACCTTGCAGGTAAAACGTCTTTAGAACAAGCTGTGAATTTAATTGCTAGCTGTCAGGCCGTTGTCAGCAATGATTCAGGACTGATGCATGTTGCTGCTGCATTGGATAAACCGCTTGTTGCCCTATATGGCCCAAGTAGCCCTGATTTTACGCCTCCACTATCGAATAAAGCAGAAGTTATCCGCTTAATTAGTGGCTACCATAAAGTTCGTAAAGGTGATGGGGCAAGCGGTTATCATCAAAGTCTCATCGATATTCAACCTCAATTAGTGGTTGATGCGCTGGCGCGATTACAAATAGGTGTTGCTTGATGCGCGTACTGCTAGTAAAGACTTCATCGATGGGGGATGTGTTACACTCCCTACCCGCACTAACGGATGCACAGCAAGCCTTTCCTCATATCCAATTCGATTGGGTTGTGGAAGAGGGTTTTGCGCAGATCCCCACATGGCACAGCGCAGTCAATCAAGTGATCCCTGTTGCTATCCGCCGTTGGCGTAAAAACTGGTTTTCTGCCCCCATTCGCGCCGAACGTGCTGCATTTCGCCAGCAACTGACTGCAACCCGCTATGATGCGATTATTGATGCTCAAGGCCTATTGAAAAGTGCCTTTCTGGTCACGCGTCTCGCAGATGGCCCTAAACATGGCTATGATCGCCACAGTATTCGAGAGCCTATTGCCAGTTTTTTTTACGACTATAAATACCAAATTAGTAAGCAACAGCACGCCGTAGAACGTATTCGCCAACTGTTTGCCGCGAGTCTTGCCTACGATTGTCCTAAAGCGCAAGGTGACTATGCCATCGCTCAACATTTTTTACATGCCCCCACAGTCACACAGGATGACTATGTGGTGTTCTTGCATTCAACCACTCGTGATGATAAACACTGGCCTGAAGAGCACTGGCGAGAACTGATTGGGTTAATGGCCAACAGTGGTTTAAAAATAAAACTGCCATGGGGCGCAGAGCATGAACACCAAAGGGCATTACGCCTTGCAGATGGGTTTGATTTTGTCGAAGTTTTGCCTAAATTAACCTTAGCCCAAGTTGCTCTACAAATTGCTAATGCTAAGGCGGTGGTTTCTGTTGATACTGGCCTTAGCCATTTAACCGCCGCATTAGATAAACCGAATTTCACCCTGTTTGGCCCAACAGATCCCGGGCTGATTGGCGGCTATGGTTTAGAGCAACATGAAATTAAATCTGTGGATGGTACTATGAGTTCAATAAAACCAATGGCAATTTTTAGCCAATTAAAAGAGCACTTATAATTAATCTATACGAATTAAAACGGCTAAAACATTAGCCGTTTTAATATTCTTACCTATAATTTCTCTGGCGCAATAAACCCAAAACACATGGTTTCTGGCTCAGCATCCGGCTCTGAACGATAGATAACCTCTTCTTTCTCAATCGTAAATTGTGGCCAGTACTGACGAACCTTATCAAAATTCTCATGAGCGCAATCATCATACTTACGACCTAACAGCAACGCACCATGCTGGCGGATCTCCGCTTCTGTAATCTTGCGGTTATACACATTCGGCGGCATATGATGTTCAAGAGTCCAAGGCTGGATCACATGTGGCCTATCTTTTGCGTAGATAATAAACCATTGATGTAAATTATCTTCACCACCAACATATTTTAGTGGAACGCCATAACGTTCATGCCAGCGATCTTCACCCTCCGCGATCAACGTTTTCACGCCAATAAATTTTTGCCCTGCGCCCTTAATATTAGCCGCTTGCACAACACAATAACCTAACAGAACCACGACACCGAAAAGGGCTAAACCAATCAGTGGTTTTCTGAGTGATTTAGTCGGCATGACTGTTATAGAGCCAATAAATAGCGGGGCACAAGCTGCCATAAAGGGTTGCAACCATTCGGTAATACGCCCACCGTCATGGAAAGAGAACCAACCATAGATCACCGCTAATGGGAAAAGAACCAAGAAATTCGCCATACGATTTGCTAGCGATTTCGGCCAACCTAATTTCCCACCACAGCTATATAAAATAATGGCGGCAATAATTAAAGGATAAAATACGCTGAGCGCCGCCTTAGTCGTATGCAAATTAAAGCCTGGGTCAATCTGTGAATCCACCCATTTAAAGGCAGAAAAATCACTCGCCATTAACCAAAAGAAATTAGGTAATACAATCGCAAACCAAAGTGCAATCGCTAAATAAAAAACAGGATAACGATAACTTTGGCGAACTTGTTTAACAAATAACGTTAATAAAAATACCGATCCTACCAGCGATAATGTTGAATATTTCCCCATTGTCGCCAAACCTGCAAATAAAGCAAAAAGCAGCCACCAAGCCGGATTTTCATAAACGGCTCGTAAGAAAAAGTAGATTATCCAAGCCCAAAAGGTCACTAAAATATAGTTATCATTGTAAGGAATGATATCAAAATTAATCACACCCGATAAATTCAACATCAACATCGCAAACCAAGCTAGGTCATGACGTGCTGTTAAACGGTATGCTAATTTCCAGACCCCCAATAAACCAAAGGCAACCCCGACAAAATGAATAAAGTACCAGTAAAAACTGTAGGAAATACCCAAATAAATAGCAGGCCACATAAGAACACCAACAAACCAAGGGTTTTTTGGTGAACCCCACTCCCCATTCATCCCCCAGTTAACGGCTTCCACCGTATCATAAGGCACTGTAGGATCTAAGTGAAAGCTGGCTAGAATCCATGCAACCGCATAGCCAATGACCCATAAATAAACATATTTGTTTGATGTTGATTGATTGATTGCTGGCATACTGTCTTAAATAATTGAGTAAAAGTACCCACTATCTATTAGGCAGACTCATCATGCATAAAAATACAAACCTAATAGCACCAATGGAAATTAAACGGCAGATTCTACTATAGTTTATAGCGAATAATAAGAAAGGAAGACAAATAGTCATCATCTATTGTCGTTTTATTCAAGTTCAATATTCTGAATTAGAAATAATCGTTAAAATTATTGCTCTCTCGGAGGCAAGTAAGGTTGTAAAAGCTTTAATAAACGTTGTAGCGCCCCCTGATTTTCATGCAAAACTTCCGCAGCATGACGACCATAATATAAACGGTAATCTTCGTCCGACAGGAGGCTAGTGACTGCTTGAACTATTGAATCGCTATCAGTCACCGTAATTAAGCCATCCGCCTGCTTCAGCTTCCCACAAATATCCTTAAAATTAAACGTATGTGGTCCCATTAAAACAGGTAACGCATGTGCTGCCGCTTCCAACGGGTTATGTCCCCCTGTTTCCACAAGGCTGCCACCAACAAATGCTAAATCCGCAATTCCATATAACAACATCAGCTCCCCCATCGTATCCCCGACAACCACTTGTATATCAGGAGTAGGCACAATACCTTCACTACGACGAATAAACTTAAGGCCTGCTTTTTGGGTGAGTTCTTCTGCTTTGGCAAAACGTTCAGGATGACGAGGAACTAAAATCAGTAATAAATCAGGAAATTGTTTTAATAATTGCTGGTGTGCCGCTAACACGATAGCCTCTTCACCTTCATGGGTGCTAGTGGCAATCCAAACGGGTCGATGTGCCGCCCACTGCCGGCGTAATGTGACGGCTCTAACCGCAAGCTCTGGGGTAACGGAAATATCAAACTTAAGGCTCCCCGTGACATTTAATTGCACACGTCTTAACCCTAGCTTGATGAAACGCTCACCATCTTCTTGGTGCTGTGCAGCAACCATCGTGACATTGCGCAACATACGTTTCACAAAACTACCTAACTTTTGGTAGCCTGCCGCAGAGCGCTCAGACAAACGCGCATTCGCAATCACTAAGGGTATTTGGCGACGATTAAGTTGATTAATCATATTCGGCCATAATTCCGTTTCCATAATAATTACTAATTTAGGATCAACTTGATTAAGAAAACGGCGCATAGAGCACGGGAGATCATAAGGAAGGTAGACATGGTAGACATCATCACCGAATGCCGAAACGACTCGTTCGGAGCCTGTTGGTGTCATCGTGGTTACCGTAATCGGCAATGACGGATAGTGATGCCGTAATGCCCGTACCAAAGGCACAGCGGCAAGGGTTTCACCAACAGATACTGAATGCAGCAGAATACCGCCCGGCGCAACTTTACCAGCACAAAAACCATAACGTTCACCCCAACGCTTACGATACGCGGGAGCTTTGCGACCCCGCACTAATAGGCGTACCCAAATGAGTGGCTGGATAAGATAAAGAAGTACCTGATATAAACGCAATAACATTCGATCTGATTCACTTACCAAAATTGGCGCTATCTTAACATAAACCTTTTATTAAAGTGTGCAGAATATGCACCTAAAAATAGCTTTAAAATTCGCTTAGGGCATCATTAGTCGGTTGCAACAGCACTTAATAGTCGATAATGTTGATAATATGCACATATTACTTAATTTAAATTTTTTAAATTAGCGTTAACAAACAACGAGATATCAATATTATGAAACATAAAGCGATTTACCCTGGTACATTTGACCCTATTACTTCAGGCCATATTGATATTGTTTCTCGTGCGGCGGCAATGTTTGACCACGTATTACTCGCTATCGCTAATAGCCAACGCAAAAGTCCCATGTTTACCCTTGAAGAGCGTGTTGAACTTGCCCAAAAAGTCACCTCGCACTTAAACAATGTTGAGGTGGTTGGCTTTTCTGAGCTAATGGCTAATTTCGCACAAAAACATGGCGCAAATATACTTATCCGTGGCGTTCGTTCTGTTGCAGATTTTGAATATGAATGGCAGCTCGCAAACATGAACCGCCATTTTGTTCCTGAATTGGAAACGGTATTCTTACTCCCTTCACAAAGCTTATCTTTTGTTTCATCGTCACTGATAAAAGATGTGGCACTCCATGATGGCGATATTTCTTCTTTCCTTCCGCCCGTTGTCGCTGAAGCGATGCTAAAAAAGCTGAATAAAATTTAAGCTTATTTTTGACATTGAGGACAATAAAAGGTACTACGTTGGCCTTGTTTGATACTAAGAATTGGCGTGCCACATATCAAACAAGGCTCACCTTTTTTACCATATACAAACAATTCTTGGGCGAAGTACCCTGGTTTCCCATCGGATTGTAGAAAATCTTTCAGCGTGGTTCCACCCTGCTCAATAGAGCGCTGCAGTACCTTTTTGATCTGCTGGACCAAATCAATCGATTGTTCAAGAGTCAATGTGTGCGTGATTTTTTCTGGTGAAATGCCCGCCGCAAATAGTGCTTCATTAGCATAAATATTACCAACACCCACTACAACCTTGTTATCCATCAGCCAAGGTTTAATGGCTATTTTTCGCTTTCCTGCCTGCTCAAATAAATATTGAGCATTAAATTCATCAGAAAGAGGTTCTGGGCCTAGATGGGATAAAACACGACTCGTTTCAAGATCATCACACCATAACCACGCACCAAAGCGCCGAGGATCCGTGTACCGTAGTACTTTGCCATCTTTTAATACCAAATCAACATGGTCATGTTTTTCTTCAGGCAATTCTTCCAACAATATACGCAGACTACCCGACATACCTAAGTGGATAATAATCCAACCATTTTTTAGTTCGATTAACAGATACTTAGCGCGCCTTTGTACACTTAAAATCATTTCATCAGATAAACTTTTAATTTGCTCTGATACAGGCCAACGTAAGCGGCTGTTACGAACAATTGCATACTGAATTGAGTTACCAACAAGATGTGGTTCTATCCCTCTACGACTGGTTTCAACCTCGGGTAGTTCTGGCATAAGTCGATCCTTAAACATCGAAATGATTAATAGAAATCAAATATCTTAAACTAAATCGCAATGTTAACTGCCTGATAGTCTGGACATTCAAGTATATGATAAATACAATTCATACATTAGCAATCAAAGATAAGTTATCTAGCACGATAAAAACATTTCGTAGCGTTTGCTCACCCTAAAAAGAAAAATGACATTCATCAGCAGGCGGATTTGTGAATATAAAAAACAGTATTATTAGCCAACTTCCTTTCCTATTAGTTTCTCTTGTCATGTTGGGTATGTTTACAAATGATACTCAAGGTGTTTTAAACATTTCTGCCGCCTTGCTTTTCCTTTACACTATTTATGTCATTATAAAAAATAAGATCCATATTAAAGATGACATTATTAACCTTGTTAGGGGTAAGAAGGTATTCTTTTTATTCAACTTATGGTGTTTGTCTTGTATTCTGTTTTTTACTTATCCCGGCTTTACTCTAGAGGCACTCAAAGAATTTTTTAATGACTGGCGCTATGTCATTATTATCTCATTATTTTTAATAGCCTTTAAAAATAATGAATCAAAATCAATAAAAACAATCAGTTATACTCTAATTGCCACTCTGGCTTTCACTATCTTTATTTCACCTGTATTAAAGCAATTTAAAAGTAGTGACCTGCCTTTATATTTGCAGCTCAGATATGGCTTTGCTCACTATACCACCTTACTTTTTCCATTCACTTTTAGCGCCTTTTTTATTTTTAAAAATAAAATATTAAAAGCTGCGATGTTCATTTTATCTATTTTATCTTTCTGTTTTTTACTCTATACTGGTAGCCGAGGTGGTGTTCTTTCATTACTTATTGAATCACTTATTATTTTATTTTTATTCTCCAAAAGTATTAAAAGATTTATTTTATATATAGTCATTTTCATAATTGCTTCTTTAAGTATTACAACTATTGCATATACCACAATTCCTCAAGTAAAAAATAAAATAAATCAGACTCTAAGTGCTAAAAATATTACCTCAAGTAGAGATAAAATTATTTTAACAAGACTTCCTATTTTTACTCATGAAAATAAAAATATAGTTTTTGGCGTGGGATATGGTTCCGTATCTTATAACCAGTATCTTAATGATAACCATGCTGAGCGGTTTTCTGGAGGAGGTGTCTACTCAGAGCGTAAAAAAGAGTACGTACATAATAATGATGATCCCTTCTTCCTAAACATTATGTATAACGTTGGTTTAGGTGGTTTAATTTTATTCTGTTTGGCCTATATTATTAATTTAAAAGATCTACTTAGTTCGATAAAAATCCAAAAAAATATTCTCAATGTCGGGATACTTGTTTCTTCTATTGGCTATTTTTTAATTTACTGCCTCTTTGAATTTATATTCTTAGATATTTTCTTTCTATACAATATTTTAGTAGCAATTTTGATCAACAGAAAGCTATCAAGCTAAGCAGAGTAATGCTGACTAAGTCAGCATTCCCTTAATGAAATATTTTCTTTTTCATATATTCTGCTGTTGCTAATAAAAATTGCAAAAACTTCCCATTCTTTCTTAGGTGTGATTTTTTACGGGATAATTGCTTATAACTTTCGGCTTTAAGTAAAGGGATATTTTTCCAAGGCGAATTCTGTCGTGCAATCTCAAAAAATTGATATTCACTATAGAAATTTGCCCATTCATGAAATGGCTTAGTTAAGCCAACAAAGTGAATAAAAACAACCTCATCAGGTATATTATTAATATCCCTCTTACTGGTAATATACCAATCTAAAGAGAACATAAAATTAAAGTTCTCACTGATATTCACTAATTTATTATTAAGTAAAATATTCAAGGCATCTTGATCTGGATGAGTAAAATGACTACTTTTTACTAATTCAATCACCCGATTCGGAATATCTTCTTCAACCATTTTCTGGATTGACATATACAAAAATCCAGAGTTAAAGTATTTACTCATCTCCATTGGTAGCTGTTTCTTTTCACTACAAAATTTATCCTTTACTGCATAAAGATAAATATTTTCATTAAACTCCAATGTTTTTAGATATGAAAGGTTACCTTTACAAATAATATCTGCATCCAAATAGAGTAATTTATCAATTGATTGTGAAAGATAATCGATAATCACTAATCTAAAATAAATGGCATGACTCCAAGCTTGCGATGGTAACGGTAACCGCTTAAATTCTTGGTTATCAATCAAATAAATGGTTATTTTATGCTGGCTACTCTCAACTAGCTGTTGGAAAAGCTGTTTGTCTGTTAGGTCATCAACCAAAATATGGAAATGAAAATGCGTCTCTTTATTATTAATAAGGATCGATGAAATTGATGTGCCAACACCGTAGAGGAACTTTTCATCGACCCCATAAGCAATATGAAAGTAGCCGTCATCACGATCATTAGCTTTACTGCCGCTTATTTCAACTAGTGATTTGATCATTTCATGACTTAGCATTTTGTTAACCTTACTGAATATTATTATTCGATACTTAGTTTATGATAAAGAAACAGTTTTTATCTTTAGCTCCAATATAATCACTTTAGAACATATAAAAACTCTATCATAGCCTAATATCTATTCATAATAATCTGAAAAATATGCTAAAAACATCAATAACTGTAACTAGTTGAATAAGTTACTAAATTCAACATTCTGATGGAAACCATCTTAACTCAATATAGAGTAAGCAAGATTTGCGCCAATACAATATATTAATAACGTATGCTCAGAACTTATGCAAAAATTATTTATACCACTTATCAATAACACTTCTCAATTCGTTTTTCACAATTTCCCATGTAAAATTGTCATAGGCATACTGCTTTGCAGCATCGGCTATTTGACTTCTATTATCATGATTTAAAGCATTATTAATATCATCCGCCATGCTAGCGGCTGATAATGGTTCACGAAATATAAAACCCGTTTCATTGTGCTTAATAAATTCAACCATTGCCCCTCTTTGGCTCGCAATGACTGAACATCCAGATGCCATAGCTTCAAGTGCAACCATACAAAATGATTCATCTGCAATAGATGGAACCGCAACAAGATCAGCAATAGAGTAATAGTGCCTCATTTTTTCAGGGTGTATTCCTCCTAGAAGGATACATTGTTCACCTAACTGATGAGCATAATTTTTTACTTCATCTTGAAATTCTGCATGTTCTCCCTTTGATGCAGCATTAATATCTCCAACAATCACTAACTTATAGTTAGCTCTATCTTTAAATAAAATGCTGCAAGCTTTCATTAACTCAAGCACCCCCTTATCCCGAGTAATTCTGCCAGCGAAAAGAATAACATTATTATTTTTATTCAAACCAATATCTTCTCGTTTAATGTCTGATGGTAAAGAATAAATATCACCATCAAAGCCATTTCGGACTACTTCAATGGAAGCTTCAGGTAAACGTTCTCGAAACCAATTATGAGTGAAATGACTCGGAACAATGATTTTAATATTAGCAGGTACATTTTGTGGTTCAAAACAGTTATGCATGTGGAGTATAACGTTTTTATACCCTTCTTTTTTAATTATTTTTTTAAATAACTTAATATTGTTATGAACAATAATGATACTTTCATCACTATTAGTCGCAAACTTGCGTTTTATTTTTACAATACGATCTGCATATGAATAAGGGTCTAGCCTAGTCCATTTTTTAAAAAGCCTAGTATAGATTTTGCCAAATTTTATTCTTTCAATTGAACATTTCTCGTTGACTTCTGAATAATGAGAATATCCCTCATTTTGAATACATACGATACGATTTTCTATTTCTAACCTTTTTGCAACATGATATATCCACGACTCAACTGCCGCCGCACTTTTCGGAGGAATAGAGTAAATAGGAGTTACTGTGAAAACTATTTTATTAATCATATTAGTATCTTTTGCTCCTGAACATTTTCATAAACAAATATTGGCTCCCTGATAAAAACCCCTTAATAAACCTTCCTTGTTTTAATAAGTGTTTATACTCTTTTTTTCTTTCAACAAATTTAGTTGCAGGTTTTAAGTCATTCGTTGTCCAAGGCGATTGCATCAAAGCCTTATAAAAAGGTTGGGAAGCGGGATAATTTGCCCATGTGTGCCAAGGTTTACTCACACCTGTGTAATGAATTAGGACTGTTTCAGGTGTAATAACCTGTTGATATTTTTGGTGAGTTGAGTCATATAATTCATTTTTTAGTGTATAAACAGTATTAAATCTTTGGTTAAGTAGTTCTAAGTCATCTCTTAAAATAAGGTTTAACACATCTTGATCAGGATATTTATATCGTTGCTTAGCATTTTCTGCTGATAACAACTCAAAACATTGTTGGGTAATCTGCTTTTCATGCCATTTTTTTAAGTTGACAAACATGACACCAGAATTGAAGTAAGTCTTTGCTAGTGAAGGCGCATGAAGCCTTGTTTCACTTTTCGTTCTTACACCGATATCATCAGCAACGACACCGCAGACTTTGCCTTTGATTAAATTAGTCGTTAAATCTAAGATGCCATTACACACAACGTCCGCGTCTAAATAGAGTGCAAAATCATAATCAATCGACAGATAATCCAAGGCAACTAACCGAAAGTACATCGCTGATGACCAAACATCAGAAGCGGGAAGTGTTTTCAGTAATTTGTTATCTAATTCATAAACATGAAATTCCACTTGAAACTGACTTGCAATAACTTTAAGTTTCTCTAGAAAATCTGGGCTAACTTTATCTAGAAAATAATGGAATCTAAAAAATGTGGTTGGATTATTTATGAGTAAAGACACCGCTGAAACCCCAGCTCCAAACTGATAGTTTTCATCAGAACCATAAATAACATCTAAGCATGATAACAAGGTATTATCAGCTTTACCCACTTCGCCGAGCACATATTTATTTGTTATGAGGTTATTCATAGTGTTTTCTCTTATTCTTTGTTGAACTGTGCCCCATCATAGCAATTAAAAAACCTAAAAGAACACCTAATGGTTTTAGGTCCACTTGCTCAAACATCCCTCGAACCAGATAAAAGCTAATGAGGCTCATTAATAACGCTATAAATGCAAAATGGCTTTTTGATTCATTGACTGTACTTTTGATTTCCTTGAATAAGGAAAAACACATCGACAAAAAAACCGCACTAAAAGCAATCAGCCCTGAGATACCTACACCAAACCAAATATATAGCCAGATATTATGAGGCCCCAATGACTTCTTAAATACCCAATCCGGTTTTTCTGGTACAACACTATTATATTTATCAATGTATATTTTATCACCAAATCCATATCCAATAATTGGATTCTCTAAAATTAACTCAAGTGCTGTTCCCTGTGTACCATTTTTATATCGATGAGTACTATCAGTTTGTTCAAGCTTATAAAATAGAGTTTTAGTCATATCTGGGTAGATTGATTTTAATGAGATCAATGAAATTAACGAGATACATAGTATCGAACCAATCAATTTCCATGGACGTTTAAAACATAAAAATAATAAACCTGCCATAGCCACAGCAACCCACCCACCTCGGGAAAGAGTCCCTAACAAAACAAATAAAAATACAACACTTAGTATATAAAAATAAATCAGCTTAGATTTAGGCAATAGATACCAAAGGATCGGAATTATAGGAAAGTAAAAAACCAAGGCATCTGAAACATTCCTAAAGTTGTAGGTTGTAAATGGTAAAATACCATTCTGATAAGCCTCATAGTACCGATATAGTTCAATAAGTAAAACAAACACTAATGATGCAGAAAAACTAGTCAATAGTAAATTTGAAATCGTTTTTATATTTTCTTTGTAGAGAAGAATCGGTAATAAAAGAGATAGGCTAAGCACCCCATAATTCAAGAAGTTATTATTAATCGCTCTCATTGATGCATCAGGCATGCTTGAGTAACTTATTGAAATATAAAAAACCAATGAAAACAACACGACTAAGTATAAAAGTTTATTATTTAATCTTTTTAGCACCCTTCTTGTATCTAATGATAAATATACCAAACATGTAGCTATCATTAGATAGAATAGTATATGTTTATACCTAGTAACATTGTCCACAAAAAAAAGCACAACAAACATAAAGATTAAAGCTTTATTATACTTCGAAAGAGTATTCTGATTTCTTTCTAAAAAAGGCATAATTTACCCAATGATTAATTACTTAATTTAGCCCAAAAGTATTGAATGCTATTTTTGATTCCAGAAAATAATTTACCTTGGTTAAACATATGCTTCGCACAATAACGCAAATGGTTGCTACTTTTTGCTTTTAGCAATGGAATATCCTTCCATGGCGAAGATTTTTTGGCCTCAATAAATGGCTGTGCAGTCGCATAGTTCGCCCACTCATGCCATGGTTTAGTCGGACCAATATAATGAATTAATATCGTATTATCTGTTATTGGGTTCTCTTTTTTATCTTTTTGCAGCTCATAGTTTAGGCTATATTGTGTATTATACTTTCCATCAAGATAAATAACTTTGCCTGTTAGTAATATATTAAGAATATCCTGATCTAAATAGGATATTTTTGCTTTTATCTCTTCTTGAGATAATAATTCCATCGCTTTAGCCGAAATATCTAGTCGAGACCAGTTTATCAGATTGATTAGTAAAAACCCTGCGTTAAAATACCCAGTGGAAATATTAGGAACCCCTAAAGCATCAGCTCTTTTCTGCCACCAAACAGCATCTCTTTCAGGTACAACAGCAGCAACTTGATCATCGCTAAACTTAATATCTAACAATTCATTTAATGAACCCTGACATATAATATCTGCATCCATGTAAATCATACGTTCTAATTGATTTGAAAAATAATCTGCGATAATAAATCGAAAATAGGTTGCGTATGACCAATTTTTAGTACTTGGTAATGACTTTAGTTGCTCACAGTCAACTAGGTAAATGATAATACTAGTATTATACTGGCTTGCGAGTTGTTTAAATAAACCTTTCCATTCATCGTCAAAATAATCAGTAAAAATATGGAAGACAAAATGCATATCCGAATTATTTTTTAATATCGATGCAATAGAGATCCCACATCCATACAAGAAGTTACGGTCTATACCATAAGAGATATGTAAGCTAGTACTAGGGTGTTCCTCACCAGAAGAAGATAGATTTATCTGTTTAGTTACTGCATTTTGTTTATCAAAAAACATATTCTTTTTACTCTCTTTTTCGGAGAATGTTACAATGACTTTCTAATTGTACGCTCTTGGATTTTTTTTGCCTTGCTTCCTGCTTTGAGTACCAAAGCTTGTTCTTCTTTTAAAATTTCTCGTAAAGGCAAATCAAAGTAAACCTTCATAAAACGGAAAATATCTCTGCTTGTTAGGCCGATATTTAATGAAGAAAAGTATAACCCAATAAGATCTTTATCACGCCAACGAGTTGGAACCTTCTTTCTAAGTTGCGCTCGATGTAAATCTATCACCGAGATTTTCAAATCCTGCTCTTCACCTGAGAAAGGCAAGTGTAGTAAAAAATGGCAAATATAACAGTCGCGGTGATTAATACCAACGGCGTGCATTTTACGTACCATTTGAGCAACACGGCGAATAATCAATTGTTTAACTCTAAAATCAGGCGCTAGGCTTGGCCAATTTGCACAGTAATCTTCCAAACTCACCGTTGGCGTTAAATCTTTCGTAATAATAAAGGAATGGCGGCGTAGCGGATTCACACCCTTTTGCCCAAATGCACGGCCATCCATCGTATCTACACCCGCTTTTGTTAGCCGATGAATTGCGTTCCACTCCCTATCAGCCCCCAATACTGGTAGCCTTAATGAAAACAGGTTTTTTAACACCTCTTTTAAGCTTGTACCATAATGGATTTTGATAAAATAGCTCTCACCACCAAGCTCAAAGCGCAATGTTTTGCGACTTTCTAGCTGACGAAAAACCTCACCTTCTAACTGCTCAGTTTCAACAAAAGGATCTTTATTTTTCCATAGCTCACTAAAAGGTGTTTTAAGTTCAATCATCTAGATGTCCTAAAATAATATCAGCCGCTTTTTCAGGTAAACTATATAAGTCCTCTGTATCCGCAAAATGCCGCGCCTTTTCTGCCCAATTTTTTAATTGTTGTTTATTTTGCAGGCTTTCTGAAAGCGCAGAATCTAACGTTTTTTGCTCAAATGGTTCACGGATCACAATACCGCATTGAGCATCAGCAATAAATGAAGCATAACCACAAACTTCCGTAACAATAATGGGTAAACCTGCTGTTATAGCTTCCAGCAACACAATACCCGCCGCTTCTTGGTATGCTGGATGCATTAAGATATCAGCCGCTGCCATTAGCTCAGCAACATCATTACGCCCACTAAAAAAGGAGACTTGTTTACCTATACCCAGTGTATTTGCTAGACGCTGATATTTTTCAGGCTTATCCTGCCCAACTACCATTAATAACGTATTTTTCTTAATCTCCTCAGGCAATGCAGCCATCGCTCTTAAGGTTCTATCGACCCCTTTACGCTTAAAGTCGGAACCGACCTGCAACAACAAATACGCTGACTGAGGTATCTGATTTTTCTCTCGATAAATTTGCCGCGCATTGGGGATTTGTTTATCGTATTTTCTATCTTGCGCAATCCCCGGCGGCAGCATATAAAAACGCGACGCTTCTGTAGCATAGTGTTTTTTAAAATGTGCAATTTGATGAGGTGTTAACATTAATAGCTTAGTCGGCTTCCCTGTCTGAAACACCGCTTTTTCAAACCGGGCATAATGTTTATAGCGAGGCGTCAATTTGTAGAAAAAACCTTTTTCATTGGCGACTTTTTCTGCGTAACAAACATCCGCTGCATAGTAAACATCTAAGCCCGGCATCTTATTAAAGCCAACCACACGAGCTACAGGATGTTGTTTAATATGTGCCTGAACCCACTCACAATACTGCGCATTACGTCCATGGTTGGTTTTAGAAGTCACAGGCACAATGATAATTTCAAACCCTGCAGGTTTATCGCCATCCCATGATTGAGTATAGACGCGGATCTGCTGTCCTCTTGCCTGACATGCTAATGCAATACGCAAAAAATCACGCTGCAAACCACCGAATGGAAAATACTTGTACAGACAAAATGCCAAAATCATCTCAGAGCCTTGTCATTATTGAACGAATATTCATAGGCAGCATTTTTTCTGTTGCCTCAATAACATCAGATGCGGGAATGATAGAAAGATATTTTTTAGTTCTATCGAGCTTTTCTCTTGGTGGCATCGCCTCATAATCACCCGCCCAAAACTGCACAACATTATCACTCCACGGACGCCAAAATACATTATTCGTTGCGCCAAACAAACACACTATTGGTGTATTTACAGCCGCTGCAATATGCATCGGTGCTGAATCAACCCCGATAAATAACGCGGCATGCGCAATTAAGGCACCAAGCTCAGGAAACGTCGTTTTACCTGCCAATTCAGTAATAGGCTTGGTTTGGCAATGAGAAGCAATCGTCTCAATACAGTTTAGGTCTTCTTTACTTGGCCCTGAAGTCAAAACAACCTGATACCCACGAGATTGTAATGCATCAATGACTTGTGCAAATTTTTCATCATCCCAACATTTAAATATCTGCCGTGCGGTTGGCTGGATCACCACATAACTGCTGTGTACACCTAGCTCTAATAACTTTTGATCGATATTTTTCCAATCTTCTTCTGTGTATGACATCGTTAAATTGGTTTTTAGATTCGTTATTTTTAACGGTTCAAGCACAGAAAGATTATTCATAACAACGTGTTCACCATGAGGCTCGGTCAAGTGTGTAAAGCTATTTAGCCAATATTTGGAATCTCGATGACCAAATTTATGGGAGATTTTCATTTGGGCAGGGATAGAACGCACCAGAAGAGACACCATCCATTGGTCGGCTAGATTCACAACTAAATCATACTTATTACGGCGTAGTTTGAATAATAAACGAATAAAATTACATGCTTTACTTAGACCATTAGCCTTTTTACCTTTCATACCATATAAGGCATGGATTTCCCTATTTTCAGACAAAATAGGGATCGTATCTTGATAAAGTAACACGTCAATCTCGGCATCAGGATAGTTTTGTTTTAATGTACTGATGACGGGCGTCGTCAGTAACATATCCCCATGAAACCGCATCTTGATAACAAGAATTTTTTTAAACTGTTTTTTCACCAGACACTCTTAATTATATCTATACGTAAAATGACATAGTTCTTTGACAAAAACTAACACTATTAATTCAATCAATAATAAACATGTTACTACTTTAGTAATAATCGATATAGCTTTGAATACCTATCGTCATAGCTTTTTGATTTTTAAAATAAAAAAACCCAGCCAAAGCTGGGTTTTTTATAAGAAAACAAAAATTATTTAATTTTTGCTTCTTTGTAGATTACATGCTTACGAACAACTGGATCGAATTTTTTCATTTCCAGTTTTTCTGGCATAGTACGCTTGTTCTTCGTAGTGGTATAGAAGTGACCAGTACCTTCAGAAGAAACCAGCTTGATTTTCTCGCGAATACCTTTAGCCATTTTTTAGCTCCTTAGTACTTCTCACCGCGGGCACGCAGTTCAGCAAGAACAGCATCAATACCCTTTTTATCGATAATACGCATGCCTTTAGCAGATACACGCAGTGTTACGAAACGTTTCTCAGACTCAACCCAGAAACGGTGAGAGTGCAGGTTTGGCAAAAAACGACGCTTGGTCGCGTTTAATGCGTGTGAACGGTTGTTACCGCTCATTGGACGCTTGCCAGTAACTTGGCAGACTCGTGACATGTCTATTCTCCAAAAATCTAATCAGCTCGAGCTTTTTTGTTCTGGGTATGGCCGCCTCGTCAGGCTTAGGAGCCCATCTCAGCAAACTTTATTGACTGAAAAGAATGTTATCATCTTAGTAAAAAAATTTACTGAGATAGGCTCTTCTCGCCAAACCCAAGATCCTCAAAGGTGGCGTAGTATACGCTTTCAATCGTTCTCACTCAAGCCCAATGCGGCAAAAGTTGTCATTTTTTAGTCAAAAAAATGCTTTTACAACCACCCTCGTTCAAGAAACGAAACACAATTTTTATGCCCAACAACAAAATGGTCAAGTAATTTAATCCCCATTAAAGTACAAGCCTCCTTAATACGAAACGTCACTTGCCTATCAGCGTCACTCGGCTCTGGGTTACCTGAAGGATGGTTATGTGCCAATATAATCGCACTGGCATTCATTTTCATTGCAAAACGAATGATTTCTCGAGGATGCACCTCTACCCGATTGATCGTTCCCCTAAATAACTCTTCGTAGCTAATAATTTGATGTTGATTGTTCAAAAATAAGACGGTGAAAACCTCTCTTTCTTGACCAGAAAATAGCTCGACTAACCTCATTTTTAATAGGTTTGGGTCTGATATCACATCTTCATATAAAAATTGTTCAGCAAAAAACCGGCGTGCCAGCTCACTAATTGCCTGAAGTTGGGAGAACTTACACACACCAATTCCCTTGCATTTCTACAGCTTTGAGTAATCCGCTTGTAAAAGAAGGTATAAAGAACCGAACTCTTTGAGCAAACGTTCCGCAAGTTCAATTACTGATTCCCCTTGCCTACCTGTTCGTAAAAAAATCGCTAATAGCTCTACGTCAGTCAGTGCTACCGCACCATAAGCTAACAGTTTTTCCCTTGGCTGTAAGTTCTCTTCATATTCCATCATCACCCCCTATTTCTCCTTTTGCGCCCCCACTTTTATATGCAGACGATAGGCACAACAACGCATAACTGGTGAATTTGCGTAGCGCTTCGCAAAAATAAAAGGGTGATGATATATACAGTGCTCTCAACGATATTTCTGATATGATAAGATGCTCTTCACGATAATTAGATGGATAGAACCATGACACAGCTATTAGGTAAAAAAATAGTTCTCGGCATTAGTGGTGGTATTGCCGCGTATAAAATTCCTGAACTAACCCGTCGGTTACGTGATGAAGGCGCAATAGTTCGTGTTGTTATGACCCATGGTGCAAAAGCCTTTATAACCCCTTTGACGCTACAAGCGGTTTCCGGTCATCCTGTCTCTGATGATTTACTTGATCCCGCTGCTGAGGCCGCAATGGGCCATATTGAATTGGCCAAATGGGCAGATATCATCATATTAGCGCCGGCTACCGCAGATTTAATTGCTCGGGTCACTTCAGGTATGGCTAATGACCTACTCACGACAATTTGTTTAGCTTCGGCAGCCCCCATTGCTGTTGTACCTGCCATGAACCAACAAATGTATCGGGCAACCGCAACACAAGAAAATTTAATTAAACTGAAACAACGTCAATATATTATCTGGGGTCCAGATAATGGTAGCCAAGCCTGTGGCGACGTTGGGCCGGGTCGAATGATAGACCCACTCGAGATAGTACGCCTAACCTGCGAGCATTTCCGCTCTCGAACAGACTTACAAGGTGTAAAAATCATGATTACTGCTGGACCTACTCGTGAAGACTTAGATCCCGTCCGTTTTATCAGTAATCACAGTTCTGGGAAAATGGGTTTTGCAATCGCCGAAGCGGCAAGCCAACGCGGGGCACAAGTCACTTTAATCGCTGGCCCAGTGAATTTAGCAACGCCCTCCGGAGTCACACGGGTTGATGTTATCAGCGCTCTCGATATGTATGAGCAAGTCCACCACACTATTGCACAACAGGATATCTTTATTGGTTGTGCTGCCGTTGCTGATTATCGTGCAAAAACCATCGCAGAAAATAAAATCAAAAAGCAAGGTGATGAAGTTGCCATTACATTAGTTAAAAACCCAGATATTGTTGCGAGTGTTGGTCAGTTAACGCAAAATCGCCCTTATGTGGTTGGGTTTGCAGCCGAAACCCAAAATGTGGAAGAGTACGCACGCCAAAAGCGCCAACAAAAACAGTTGGATCTAATTTGCGCGAATGATGTTTCTCTCGCTGATAATGGTTTTAACAGTGATAATAATGCGTTACATCTTTTCGATGCCTTTGGTGATGTCCGTTTACCACACAGTAGTAAACTTGAATTAAGCCACCGTTTATTAGACGAGATACTTCAACGTTATGAAAAAAATTGATCTAAAAATTCTTGATCCCCGTATTGGTAATGAATTTCCGTTACCAACTTATGCGACATCTGGCTCCGCAGGGTTAGATCTACGTGCCTGCCTTGACGCGCCAATTGATTTGGCACCCGGTCAGACTGAACTAATTCCTACTGGCCTCGCTATCCATATTGCTGATGAGCAACTTGCAGCGGTGATCCTCCCTCGTTCAGGCCTCGGTCATAAGCACGGCGTGGTACTCGGTAATTTAGTAGGCTTAATTGACTCTGACTATCAAGGCCAACTGATGGTGTCTGTTTGGAATAGAGGCAACCAGACCTTTACAATAGAACCAGGTGAGCGCATGGCTCAAATGGTCTTTGTACCCGTTGTTCAAGCAGAATTTAATATCGTCGATGACTTTGATGCTACAGAGCGTGGAGCCGGTGGTTTCGGTCATTCAGGTCGTCAATAAATCTGCATAATCCTAATTCAAAGCTTTACTGGTAATATCAACGCTATGTTAAGTGGCGGAATAAAAATAAAATTATCAGTAAATTAACCGGAAAATAGGCGGTGTCGTTATAGTAAAAGGGCTCTGTTACCAGGGGTATTGTTATTCAACCCTCACTTGTTTATCACGACAAAAGATCCGTTGATGTAACGGGTCTTAATAATGCTAACAATAATGATGAGTTGAATGTGTTGTGCTACGTTTGTTTGATATCTCTAACAAAAAACCTCAAGTCTTACCGTATTGAGGGCTGATACGCTAACGTGTTCAGAGGATTTAAAGCGTTCCAACAACAAGGAATAGTTATATCTTCATTTAACACGAAGTGTTACGAGCGTGCATCTAACCATAGATAACAAGAATAGACCTTTGGAATTAATAAGCTCTCATACAAACCGTCCTATTTTATCTTCTTTTTGCCCTCTGATGGCTATTTACTCAGGGCAAAATTTTAGATAGTTTGTTTTGCTGTTTTAGCAGGGGTCTTATCAGACATGGCAGAAAAAGCGATAACAAAAAAACGCAACAGGCGCGAAGAGATTTTACAATCACTTGCGCTGATGTTAGAAAGTAGTGATGGTAGTCAACGAATTACAACCGCAAAACTAGCGGCAAATGTTGGTGTATCAGAAGCCGCACTCTATCGACATTTTCCAAGTAAAACCAAAATGTTCGATAGTTTAATTGAGTTTATTGAGGACTCTTTAGTATCGCGTATTAATCTTATCCTGAATGATGAAAAAGATACGTTAACTCGTATTAAATTGATTTTAGCGCTTATTTTAGGTTTTTCAGAAAAAAACCCTGGCCTAACCCGTATTATGACAGGCCATGCGCTCATGTTTGAGCAAGATAGGCTACAAGGGCGTATCAATCAGCTCTTTGAACGGATTGAGTCACAGCTACGGCAGGTATTAAAAGAGAAAAAAATACGTGACGGTCAAGGCTTTATCCATGATGAATCCCTATTGGCAACGCAATTACTTGCTTTTTGTGAAGGGATGCTATCGCGTTTTGTCCGTTCAGAATTTCGCTATCGCCCAACGGTAGAATTTGAATCTCGCTGGCCTTTAATTTTAGCTCAGTTACAATAACAGATTAAACTACTACTCACCCCGCCCACTCTTTGGGCGAGGGCTTTTTTCTTTTAGTAGGTTAGTAGGTTATTTCCCTGAGTTAACACTCACTGAAAGCTAAAGTACTGCTTGTAGAGAGAGGCCTGCTACTTCGGCATCTTTTATGCAAACTGATAGGGTAACTATGGCAAGTCACCCTTATTTTCCGGCTCTGTTTAAAGCCAACAAAGTGTCATACATTAAATACCATATTGCTGGCGATAAGCTTTCATCGCAATAAGGTGTTGCTGCATATCCTCACGTTCAGCTAGATAAGCGATCAAGTCGCTCATGGTGATAATGGAATACACTTTACAGTGATAATCACGCTCAACTTCCTGTACAGCAGAGATCTCACCTTTCCCTTTCTCTTGACGGTCAAGGCAGAGCAGAACACCATTTAGCGTTGCATTGTGTTGCTTAATAATTTCCATCGACTCACGGATAGCAGTACCTGCCGTAATCACATCATCGACCACAACAACACGCCCCTGTAATGGGCTCCCAACCAGAGTGCCTCCCTCACCATGATCTTTTGCTTCCTTACGATTAAAGCAATATGGCATATCCACATCATGATGCTCAGCAAGGGCGACAGCCGTGGTTGTGGCAATCGGTATGCCTTTATAAGCAGGCCCAAACAGCACATCACACTCAATCGCACTTTCCTTAAGCGCTTGGGCATAGAAACGACCAACTAATGCCAAATCACGCCCCGTATTAAATAAACCCGCATTAAAAAAATAAGGGCTTTTACGGCCTGATTTCAGCGTAAACTCACCAAATTTTAGTACCTGTTTTTTCATGGCAAGTTCTATAAATTCGCGCTGATAGGCTTTCATGGGTCAATCTCCTCAATCGTTAACATCTATATATTAGGTTGCATATCTCTGGCGATATTTACCAAATCGCCGAACATAAAAAAGGCGACTATTTCAGCCGCCTATTAAAAATAACTTTATTTCAACGCTTCTCGTTGAGCTTCAAAAATCGATCCTAGCCCCGTTTTTGCTAGCGCTAATAATGATAAAAGCTCATCATGGCTAAACGGCTCACCTTCTGCTGTTCCCTGAACTTCGATCATGCGACCATCGTCCATCATCACAACATTCATATCGGTTTCTGCTGCGGAATCTTCGACATATTCAAGATCGCACAATGCTTCACCATCAACGATTCCGACAGAAACTGCTGCAACCATAGATTTTAGTGGGCTTTGTGCAAGTTTACCCTGTTCAACCATTTTATTGAGGGCATCAACCAACGCAACGCAAGCACCTGAAATTGCAGCGGTACGTGTTCCGCCATCGGCTTGTATTACGTCGCAATCTAAGGTAATGGTGTACTCACCTAATTTTTTAAGGTCAACCGCAGCACGTAGAGAGCGTGCTATCAGGCGTTGGATTTCCATTGTACGGCCTGTTTGCTTCCCTTTGGCTGCTTCACGTTGATTTCGTGAGTTGGTTGCGCGAGGTAACATGCCATACTCAGCGGTAACCCAACCTTGACCTTGCCCTTTTAGGAAACGAGGTACACCTTCCTCTACTGTTGCATTACATAACACCTTAGTGTCGCCGAACTCAATAAGAACAGAGCCTTCCGCATGCTTAGTATAGTTGCGTGATATTTTAATCGGACGCATTTGGTCTGCCATTCTGCCTTCTGGACGCATGGTGTTATCTCCATTTTCAACTTAATTGCCGCGCATTATACGTCCTTAAACCGATAATGCCTATCCTGACATCGCGCATAGCGCTATAATCCTTCTAGTATTCATTTTGATAGGAACGAATTATGATCCGTAGTATGACCGCTTTTGCCCGCCGTGACATCAAGGGTGAATGGGGGAGTGCGGCCTGGGAGCTGCGTTCCGTAAACCAACGTTACCTAGAAACATATATCCGCCTACCTGAACAATTTCGAAGCCTTGAACCGGTGATCCGCGAGCGGATCCGTGCACGCCTTACTCGCGGTAAAGTCGAGTGTAACTTACGTTTTGAATTAGATGGTGCAAAACGTGGAGAGCTTATCCTTAATGAGGATCTAGCTCGCCAAATTATTAGTGCGGCTAACTGGGTAAAAAACTACAGCCACGAAGGTGAAATTAACCCACTTGAAATTCTGCGCTGGCCAGGCGTTATGTCCGCTGAAGAGCAAGATTTAGATGCTATCAGTGAGCAGCTATTAGCTGGCCTTGATGAGACCTTAGATGCTTTCATTCAAAGTCGAGAAGCTGAAGGTGCTGCGTTACACGCTCTTATTGAGCAGCGCCTTGATGGTGTTTTAGTGGAAGTAGCCAAAGTTCGTCAGCATATGCCTGAAATTTTACAATGGCAACGTGACCGTTTACAGGCGAAGTTAGAAGAGGCTGATATTCAAGTCGATAGTAATCGTTTAGAGCAAGAGCTGATTTTGCTCGCCCAACGTATCGATGTCGCTGAAGAGCTTGATAGGCTTGAAGCTCATGTTAAAGAGACCCGCAATATTCTTAAAAAGAAAGATGCAAATGGCCGACGTTTAGATTTTATGATGCAAGAATTTAACCGTGAATCCAATACATTAGCGTCAAAGTCTATCAATAGTGAAGTGACTAACTCTGCAGTTGAGTTAAAGGTCTTGATAGAACAAATGAGAGAGCAAATTCAGAATATTGAGTGATGTGAATATTGATATTAAGCCAATAACCTATCATAGTTATTGGCTTATAGTCCGAAAAATTTATTTTTATGTAAATAACAATGAATTATGAAGATTTCAGCAAAGTAGTATGCTGTAACTTGTTTTATAGTGATTAATGATCATAGAGAAGGCATTTTGTATGATACAGAGTAATAACAAACAAGCTAAATTGAGTAAGGAAAATGTAACTCCTATTTTCATCGTTTCACTAAAGAAGGATATTGAACGACGAGAAAAAATTACACATGCTCTGTCAATACAAAATTTACCGTGGACAATGGTGGATGCTATAGAGGGGAAAGACCTACAGCCTGATTATCTCAATTCTTTGAATTATAATTATAATAAACCATCTTGTGCTAATGAGGTTGCATGTAGTTTAAGCCATCAATTAATTTATAAAACTATCATTAATAGTGATATTGAATGGGCCATTATCCTTGAAGATGATGCTATACTTGATGCTCAATTATCGTATCTAATCCATGAATTAGAAAATGGAAAAACATCTCTATTAAAAAAAGAACATATCTATTTATTAGGTGGTCAAGAAGGGTTACGTACGAGACAAAGTATTTCCCTAAGCTTTTTTAATAAAATTAAAATAGGTGATATTACATTTAGAAAAGTGACGTATAAGCCAAACAAACTGGCCCGAACATGTTGTTATCTAATTCACCGGAACGAATGCGAAAAACTTGTCAAATTATTTGAAGAAGCTTATTACGTAGCTGATGCATGGAGTTTATTCTACAATCAAAAAATAGTTAAAGGGTATTTTCTTACTGAAATAATTAAACACCCATTGTTGACTGCTGACAACAGTAATATCGAAAAATACAGAATAAAACCAAGTACAACAAGGAGAAAGAAAGGCTATATTGAAAATAGGATTTCCTTATGGTTACTGCAGATAAGAAGATTTTTTAGATCACTAAAATGGTAATATGTATAATATTCTTTACCATACATAGTGATAAAAGATAACGTAATTATAAAATAAACCAAAATTCAAAAAAATTTGTAAAATCCTTTAGAGGTTAGAGCACTGTCAGCTCAATCAAAGATACTGAGCAAAAACAATACATTATTAAGAGTTAGTTTTGAGTTGAAATGCTAAATTTTCCTAAAAATTATCTTAAAACTCGTAATTTTTTCTTTTTTGTGAGTAAAATAATCAGCTATTTCACAATGATATATAGCAGAGAATGAGAGCCAAGGAATAAATTTTGATACCTAAAATAATACATTATATCTGGGTTGGTAATAACCCAAAACCTCAGTTTGTGTTAGATTGTATTGAAACTTGGAAACAACACCTTCCTGATTATGAGATCATGGAATGGGGTAATGACTGCCTAGAAACAATAAATAACACTTATGTCAACGAGGCTATAAAAAATAAAAAATGGGCTTTTGCTTCTGACTATATAAGGCTTTATGCCCTCTATAATTATGGAGGTATCTACCTTGATAGTGATGTTGAAGTCACACAAAGTTTTGACCGCTTCTTGAATTTAACATTTTTTAGCGGGTATGAGCAGTACAATGGAAAATACTTACCCATTACTGCAGCTATGGGGTCAGAAAAAGGTTCTTCTGTAGTTAAAGCGTTACTTTCCGACTATGATAATGTAAAATTTGAAGTCGACGGAGAACTTATATTAGAGCCCAATACATTTAAAATTAGCCGTTATTTTTCCAGTGAGTTTGGTCTCAACCCTCCCTATGATGGTACCCAAGAATCTCATCTAGCTGAAGGAGTAGTCATCTACCCATCTTATTACTTTTGCAGCCCTGAATATAATAAGATTAACTTTTCTATCCACCATTTTAGTGGCTCTTGGTTACCTTCTCACAGAAGAAAGGATAAATTAAAAATTTTCAATAAATTTATTATTAGTCGATTTAAAAAATCCAGAGATAAAGGGGATTATCCATTACTTCATAATGAAAAAATACTACTGAAGGTTAATTTTTCAAAAGTCATCTCCTATGTCTTGATTTCTAAGAGTAATTAGAAACGTATTATTAGACACACTCAATTGCTTGTAGAGTGTGTCATTTATTAAATATTCATACAATTTTTACCACCCTCCTTATTCAACTGCAAATATCATCCTACCATCAGTCGCTTACAGCGTACTTCTCCGCTAATCGAGGTACATTTTTCTCCTCTCTTTCTTAACGCCACCCGAAAACTTATTCAAATGATTAAGATTATAACCTGATGAATTAAATCAAAAAAAACATTAACTCATCAATAAATAGAAAAAGATTATAGGTTATTGTTCCGGACATTTTACATATGATAATGATAATTGTTATTATCTAATCTTGCTCAAAAGGGGTCTAAATATGAAGATAGTTAATCACCTGCTCTCAATAACATTTATCACATCACTCTCATTTTCAGCATTAGCAACGACTTATCCAATCACAATCACCGATATGGACGGTCAAAAAATCACGTTAAAGCAAGAGCCTAAACGTGTTGTGCTACAGGATGGTCGAGATATTTTAACCCTTGCTTTGCTTGATAGGGACGATCCATTTAGTCGTGTTGTTGCATGGAACAACAACCTTAAAAAATCTGATCCACAAACAGTAACGTTACTGGAGAAAAAATGGCAAGAGGATATGCAGAAAATCCCAGACATGGGGTTTAATGATAAAGGTGAGGTCAATACAGAAGTGGTTATTGCGCAAAAACCGGATGTATTAATTGCGCAACTGCGTGCAAAGCCAGCCTTAGAAGGTTCAGGTGTTGTCAGCCGCTTAAAAGATGCCAATATTCCTGTCCTATATATTGATACTTTCTTACAGCCCGTCAAAAATACGCCAGCTAGCGTCGATATACTTGGATTAGTGCTCAATAAGGAAAAAGAGGCCAAAGCATATACTGATTTCTACAACACACGCTTGTCTGATATCCAGAAAACGACTGCAAAAATTGAAAATAAACCACGTGTTTTTATTGAAGCCAAAGCGGGCGCAAATGGTAGCGATAGCTGCTGCTTCACCCATAACAACGCAGGTTGGGGTGGGTTAGTACAGGCAATTGGTGCAGATAATATTGGTAGCCAATTCTTGCCTGGCGCTTCTGGTACTGTCTCTTTAGAACAAGTGATTGCCACTAAGCCTGATGTCTATATTGTTACAGGCTCTCGTTGGGTCAATAAAAATAATATTGCAGCACCCTTTGGTTATGGCGTAACTGAAGACGAAAATCAACGTGGTTTTGAACGGCTCAAAAAACGTGTTGGTTTTAACCAAATCAGTGCAGTAAAAAATAACCGCCTATATGGCGTTTACCATAATTTTTATAACCACCCTTACAATATTGTCGGTATGGAGTATCTAGCGAAATTCATCTATCCCGAACAATTTAAGTCACTGAAACCTGAAGAAACCTATAATCAAATCATTAAGGAATTTACGACAATCCCAGTTTCAAAAGCAATTTGGGGTTCTCAAGCTGAACATTAATGATTATGCAAACTGCCCTCCAATTGTAGGGGGCAGTTTATCTCCTATCGAATAAAATACATTACCCTTTTGCTGCTGCAAGTTCACCTTTCCTATCATGATGGTAGTGGAACGTGAAGTAGAAAATAACAGCAAGAACAACAGTATAAGAGGCAAAAACAAGCCAAATGGTATGCCAATCTTTTACGCCATCGACGCTAAAGTAGTCAACGACGAGACCACTTAATATCGCCCCAAAATAAGCGCCGACACCATTGACCATTGTCATAAATAGCCCCTGAGCGCTTGCTCTCATTCGATTATCAACTTCCTTTTCAATAAAAATAGAACCCGAAATATTGAAGAAATCAAAAGCACATCCATAAACAATCATGGATAAGATCAAGAACATTAAACCTATTGCAGAAGGGTCACCAAAAGCAAAGAAACCAAATCTTAATGTCCAAGCGAACATACTTAATAACATGACAGTTTTAATGCCATAACGCTTCAAGAAAAATGGAATGGCTAAAATAAAACCAACTTCTGCCATTTGTGAGATAGACAGTAAAATAGATGGATACTGTACGATTAAACTATCTTGAAATAGCGGGTCACGAGCAAAATCATGTAGGAATGGGCTGCCAAACGTATTGGTTATTTGTAAAACAGCGCCTAATAACATCGCAAATAAAAAGAAGACAGCCATAATAGTTTTTTTAAATAACACCAAAGCGTCAAGGCCCAGTTTACTGACCCAACTACTTGAGATAGCTTTTTTATTCACGGCAATATGAGGTAGTGTCAAAGAATATAGTGCCAACAATAACGAACAACTTCCTGCGATATAGAGCTGCATGCTACTTAATTCAAATTTTAATAAGCTAATGCTCCACATAGCAATAATAAAACCTACCGTACCAAACACTCGGATTGATGGGAAATTAGCCACAGAGTCTAATTGGTATTGGCTTAATGAGGAGTAACTAATTGAGTTGGATAAAGCAATGGTTGGCATAAATGCCATCGCATTAATTAGCATGATCCAGAACATCAATGTCGAGTCAGTAACTGTTGCAGCGTAGAATAAGGAGCCTGCACAAATAATATGGCAGATCATATATAACCGATTCGCGGGAATATATTTATCTGCAATTATTCCGATAATGCCCGGCATCAAAATGGCGGCAATCCCTTTAGAACTATAAACCATTCCGACTTCGGCACCTGAGAAATTGAGTGTTTTCATCATATAGGCACCGAGCGTCACTAACCAGCTTCCCCAGACAAAATATTGCAAAAACAACATAATTTTTAAGCGGGTTTTAATATTCATACAAGTCTCCATTTGGAGTTATACTCGTCATTCTTTAGGTTGGCAGCATTATTGGCTAACTCATACGGGACATATTGTTCGATGAGTTTAAACGTTGATTAACGTGTCGCCTTACTGCGCCTCAGTTTATTCAAGAGCATTTGTTTATTTGTTTTTATTTTCACTTCAGCAATAGTGACACCGAATAAGATAATGGCAACGCCTACAAACTGAATGAATTCGAGAGGTAGATGTAAGACGGTAACAGACAGCAAGATTGTTACAGGTAATTGCATTGAGCTTAAAATTGTCGCAAGGCTCGTTCCGATAAGTGGAGTTCCTTTAGCAAACATCCACATACCAAAAAAAGAGCCAAAAAAGGCTAAGGGTAATCCATAAGAAAAAAAGAGTGAGTTAAATGTTGAGAAATGGCATAAAAAGGTAGGAGGTACAATGACTGAAGTGAGTATCGCTCCCCCCGTTACCATAATTGCGGAACGCATCATAGGATCGGTTTTCACCGCGAGTGCACCACTCACATAGACACGTATCGCATTCGACAAAGCAGCACATAAACCTAATGCAACACCTAACCAATGGAATTGGATATGCATCGTATTAAGCAACCCCGTAGCGAATGTCGTACCAATTAAGATAAATAATACTGACACCAGCGTCATTGCTGTAGGAGCTCGGCGAGTTACAGCCGTATTTATCGCCACCCCCATCCAAGTAAATTGCAGAAATAGCACAACACCTAAAGCAGGAGATAAATACTGCAATGATGCGTAATACAATAGCCCAGTTAATCCTGTTGTTGTCCCCGTCAATAACATCAATATTGATTGTTTCTTCGATGGCCAACTGAGTGACTTTCGCCTAATGGCGGAGCCAATCAAAACAAATAGCCAGAGCAGAACCGCCCCTAGCACGGTTTGGCTACCGATGACATCATTCAAAGAAAATCCGGCCTGATAAGCCAATACAACCAATGTTGACAAAATGCCATAGCTGCAAGCGCCCAGTGAAACTAAAACTAACCCCTTTAATTTCATTTCATACCTACCTACATGGTGTTCTATGACACTCTTTATATTGTTTTGAGAATAAGTTAGAAGCGAGCGATCACGCCAGTGACTAATTTCAAGAATGTCGCCTTTACTTTCTCGGCAGTTTCAATCACTTCATCATGGCTTAATGGTTGCTCTAAAATGCCACACGCCATATTGGTTAAGCAGGAAATACCCACTGTTTTGATTTGTGAATGGTGAGCGACCAGTGCTTCCGGTACGGTTGACATACCGACGGCATCCGCCCCTAAGGTTCTAATCATGCGAATTTCGGCTGGTGTTTCATAAGTCGGGCCAGTCCACCAGGCATAGACACCTTGGCGCAGCGAAACGCCTTGTTCTTTGGCAACATCAAGGATCACTTGACGCAACTCTTTGTTATAAACTTCGCTCACATCCAAAAAGCGAACGCCTAATTCCGGGTTATTTGGCCCTATCAGCGGGTTATTAGCAGTTAGGTTGATATGGTCAGTGATAACCATCAGATCACCGGGGTTAAAGTCAGTATTGACGGCACCGCAAGCATTGGTAATGATCAATTTCTCGACACCTAATGCTTTCATCAGACGCACAGGAAAAGTGACTTGGTCGAGAGAAAAACCTTCGTAATAATGAAAACGGCCTTTCATTGCGACCACATTTTTACCTGCGATAGTACCGATCACCAATTCATTCGCATGGCCAACCGCTTCGGACTTAGCGAAATGTGGGATCTCGCTATACGGGATATGGACTGCATTTTCTAATGTATCGGCAAATGGCCCCAAACCAGACCCTAAAATGATACCAATCGTTGGTTTTGTCGCTGTACGTGATTCAATAAAACGCAAGCTTTCTAAAATATCATTGGTGTTATGCATGGAAATCTCCGAATCGTGCCCAAAAGAGTGAATGAGGTGATGATAAAGTAATTTAAAAACCAATCAGCGATCTTAATCTCATTTTAAGAAAAAGATTCTCGCTATGATCTTATTTAAACAGCAGGATTTTTTGAGCAGATCTGCTAATCTTGGACGCGGCGTGTCTTGATAAGAAAAAGGTGATGACTTGTTACTTACACTATTGAATGAATTTCGCACCTCGAAAAATTCAAAAACTCGTAAACTCAAAATGCTGTATAGGCTAATCCTGAATCATGGGCCAGTAAGAGCAGAAGAGCTATCATCATTAGCGAGTATGAAACCCGCGACTTGTGCAAGACTGCTTGATGAGTTAAGTAAAAGCCAATTAATTTCGACATCGGAATTGGGGGAATCAACGGGGGGACGCAAGCCAATATTGTATAGTATCAACTCGGATGATGGGTATGTTGTTGGGATTGAGATGAGCGATCTCTACTCAACCATTATGTTGCTTAACCTAAAATTAGATATTTTAGGCATGCTGAAAATAAAAAATGAACAGCTAGAGACAGCAGAAAATATGCTGGATCACCTATTGATCAAAGTTGAACAGTTATTATCTGAGCACCAATTAACAATCGAAAAAATACTGGGTATTGGCATCGCCATTGATCATATTCTAGAACGAGATAAGGTCGACTTTACTAAATATGATGAGCGGATCAGTAGCCTATTCAATTATATTGATAATAAAGTGCCCTGTTTTGTGACACTGGGCAGTGGTATCACCTTTGCCGCGCTTGCCGAATACCGTTTAAGGTATCATTCAAAAAGCCAACGTTTTTTATTTACAACTTGTGATACGGACATACGTAGCTGTACCATCATCAATAATACCTTTGCCCCTGCGCCAATCAGTACCGCTCAAGCTTTTGGTCACACGACGATTGATATTCGAGGGTTAAGATGTGAATGTGGCTCTTATGGATGCTTAAAACAATACAGTTCATTATCGGCCATAAAAGTACGCATTATTCAGCAAATTCGATTAGGAAAATCTTCAATCATTAATCAGTTAGTCAGCACTGAATCGGAGATTAATTATCATACTATTTTCCAAGCACTCGCTATGGATGATAAATTATGTTTAGAAGTGCTAGAGGAAGCTGCCTATTATTATGGCCTTGCGATTGCAAACGCTATTTTAACATTACAGCCGGATGTTGTGGTATGTGGTGGTACATTGACACCTAAAAACCATTTTTTTGCCATGACGAAAAAGTCGATAGAAGCGAAAATGGCTGCATTTCCACATATTAAAACCCGTATTTTTCCAGCAAATGACTCCTATGAAGTCGTCGCTCAAGGTGCGGGTGGAATGGTATTAGAAAATTATTTGGCGGATTAATTTTAGGTTAACAAAGACTGGCGAGATCAGGTGACATAGGAGACAGTGATGCAATTTGAAACGACTTCAGAAGAGCAAATTTCAAAAACTAAGCAGCTATTTATTGAACATTCACCCCTGACCCATTGTATGACCAATGACGTTGTACAAACCTTTACTGCTAATATTTTATTAGCCCTCGGCTGTTCCCCTGCAATGGTGATTGAACCCGAAGAAGCGGAGCAATTTGCTGCTATTGCTGATGGTTTATTAATTAATGTAGGCACATTGACCGCAAACCGCCAAAATGCCATGGCATTAGCGGTACACAGTGCTAAAAAAGCTGAAAAGCCATGGGTGTTAGATCCCGTTGCGGCTGGTGCACTGACCTTTCGCACCCGCTTTTGTCATGAACTGCTGGCTTTATCGCCAACTGCCGTTCGTGGTAATGCGTCTGAGATTATGGCGCTAGCAGGATTTAGCCAAGGTGGTCGAGGTGTCGATTCATTAAACACCACGAATGATGCCCTACCTGCCGCCCAATCTCTTGCCCAAGCAGCCCAAACCATTGTCGTGATAAGTGGAGAAATTGACTATATTACCGATGGTCAAAGAACGATGGCTATCTCTGGCGGCCACCCAATAATGACCCGTGTTGTCGGTACCGGTTGTGGGTTATCTGCCGTTGTTGCGGCAAGCTGTGCATTACCCGGAGATCGGTTAGCCAATATCGCGAATACATGTGCCATCATGAAACAAGCAGGCGAAATTGCAAAGCAACGCTGTCGTGGAACGGGTAGCTTTGTGCCTGAATTTTTGGACGCATTATCATCACGCTAAATCAGCGTTAATGGCGTATATCGCGACATTTATAAACGCGTTTTCTTACCACGTATTTTACGTGACCAATGACGAATGTTATTTCGCAACATGATAAATTGGTACATAAAATTCTTTTTATCAGGTTCGATACCATAAAACCGTTTTAATGCAATTAAGTCATTCGCTTTGCAAATCGCGAGATGACCAAAGTCTGATAAATCGATAATTTTAAGTCCATTATCGGTGAGCACCAGATTACCTGCATGAATATCATTCGATGCTAAATCATAAGCATGGAGTTGGTTAATAAGTGCTGCTATTTCGCGGTAATAAGGCGTGATATCGCTGACCTCCGAAAGTACTGTGCCCTCAACATATTCGGCAATAATCCATGTTTCAATGGATTCTCGGCAGCGCATCTTTTCGGCCACAAAATAGATATCATTTGTGATAGTACAACCTTGATTTTGCGCACGCACTAAACGATAAAGTAGGCGGGAAAAATAAGGGCCATGCACCATACGCATAATTCGCTTTTCTAAACGACTATCGCGCTCTTTTTCACACTTAATGATGTAGTTTTTCCCATTAATCGTAATACGAGCGACACTGCGCTCCATATTGCCACTATTGAGATTTTTACCAACAATTTTGCCTTGGATATAATCATCAATGACTTGCCAATAATCTATATCACTCTCTTTTTGATAAACCTGATACCCATTTTTTTGTGACTTTATTATATTTTTCATTGCTCGCCATTTCACCGTACCATCTATTTCAACCAATGCTAACAATTACCTACATTCATTTCTTAGCGATTGTTGCAGATTATAGTTAAAGAATGGCAAGTATCCACTGTGAGCTAGCCAGCATAACAGCTGGCTAGTGATAGATCAGAAAAAATAAGGGAATTAATCGTTACCAAATAGGTCGCGGGTATACACTTTATCCGCCACATCTTCGATTTCAGGCACCATCCGGTTAGCCAAAATAATGTCGCTGTCCGCTTTAAAGGCCTCAAGGTCACGATAGACTTTCGAGCGGAAGAACTCATCTTCTTTCAGCACC
>NZ_JAMPOG010000042.1:0-43719 GCF_028480065.1 Providencia sp. PROV189 | reverse complement strand
CGCCTCTTGGCGTTGGCGTTCTGCTTCATCTTCCGCCGCTTTGATTGCGGCTAGCTCGGCTTGGCGCTGACGCTCTGCCTCTTCCTCTGCCTTTTTAATAGCAGCTTGGTCTGCTTGATACTGACGCTCTGCGGCTTCTTCAGCCGCTTTAATTGCAGCCTGCTCCTCTGCTTTTTTCTCTTGATACTGACGTTCAGCTTCTTCTGCCATTTTTGTAGCATCAATGTCTTGTTTTTGCAGCTCTATCTCTTTGTCTGCATCTATCTTTTTTTGTTGTTCTGCTTCTTGCTGTTGAGCCTCTTTCTCGTCTTTACGACCAAAACCCAACCATGAGAAAAAACCTTTTTTCTTGTCTTTAGCCATCAGCCACTACACTCCTCGCGGTAAAAACATGGCGCTTCATAATTAAATCGCAATAAAATTACATGCAGTCTATCATTTCATCGCGCCGCAACACATATCTGAAAGAAAAATCATGACAATTTAATCTGATTTTTTAAGTTAAAACTGTGAAAATGGCGCGTTACAATAAGACAACGCATTTTATAAAGCTCAACAAAACTGAGTAGCAATGGATATTATGGCAAAAAAACCACAAAGCGCCTCTTTAGGTCAGATACGCATTATCGGTGGCAAATGGCGCGGGCGAAAGCTCCCTGTTCGTGATAGTGAGGGCTTACGTCCCACTACAGATAGAATCAAAGAAACTTTATTTAACTGGTTAATGCCTATCATACGTGAAGCTCGTTGCCTTGACTGCTTTGCTGGTAGTGGTTCATTAGGATTTGAAGCACTATCACGCTTTGCCGATAGTGTGACGTTTATTGAATTGGATAAACAAAACGCCCAGTTACTAACAGAAAATAAAGCGCGCCTGCAATCTGATAATGCTAACATTATCAACGGTAACAGCCTTGAAATACTGGGTCAAAATGGTACACCTTTTGATGTTGTATTTATTGATCCTCCTTTTCGTAAAGGACTCTTAAGCGACACTATCCAGTTGTTAGAAAAAAACCAATGGCTGGCAGATGAAAGCTGGATATATGTTGAGTCAGAGGCGGAGTCACCACTTACTGACATCCCCACTAATTGGCAACTGCATCGTGAGAAAATTGCGGGGCAAGTGGCTTATCGTTTATTTATTCGCCATTCAATTGAGGAAAACAGCCATGCTAGTTAATGCAGGTCGAGTGCTAATGATTTGCGTTTGGGGGTTTATGATATTTAATCTAATCCAGCCTTTTCCTAAGCCATTTAAATATTTTATGGATATTGCCATGATATTTATGATTGTTATGCATGCACTGCAAACTGTCCTCCTGAAAGCAACACTCGCTAAAGGAGAAAAATTATCCGGCTGGTTACAGACCCGAATTTTTTTCTTCGGTGTCTTTGAAATGTTAGCAATGCAAAAAAAGCAAAAACAAGCGCTTGAGAATAATAAGAAAGAATAATTAGGTTATTCGTCAGGCTCAAAACTTAAGAACCGGGTTCCTTGCATACGGAGCGTTCCTTGGCGACCCTGTTCAATAGCTTGATATTGAGATTCACTGACGATCACTTTAATCACAGCCGTATTATTTAGTGGTTTAAAATAGACCTCATAACGAAAGGTTTCAGGTGAAACCACATCCCGTTCACGGGAACGCATATTGGGATAAGGGTAATCTTTTTTACTATCAACAACCACCGAATAACTGACTGGCACAGCATTATCATTGATCTCATTTTGCTTGCGTTGGTCAAAAAAGCGTTTTGTTGCCAAGACAGCAATAATCGCCAATACGATAATAAGTAAGATAGGTTTATTCATAAAGTTAACATTGTGCTTAAAGTGTTCATCAGTATAGTTTATCTTAATCATACAGAAGGAACACCACCCTAGTTGCTTCATTCATTGAATTTATAAGGATGTGTTTATGATTAGTTGGCCATTCCTTGCAGTACTTTTTTCTGGTTGGCTGTATGTTGATGCAGCATATCGTGGCCCTGAGTGGCAACGTTGGTTATTTCGTCCCGTCACACTGATACTGTTATTGCTCTGGGGCTGGAATGCAGATTTTCTCACCACACAAGGATATTTGATCCTTGCTGCATTGGCAGTTTCATTACTCGCCGATATGATGAGAATGTTTTCAAGTGAGCGCTTACTTGCATCTGTAACCTTGCTGTTTGTAAGTTATCTTCTTTATACCATCAGTTTTGGTATGCAGTTAGATTTCAGCCTATATCTCCCTTGGCTCCCAATACCTCTGATTATTGCAGCTATCACTTTAGGTGTAATTTGGACAAAACTCAAAGAGTTACAGGCAATGATCTTTGCATTATTAATCATGAGTATGATTATGGCTTGGGTAGCCGGTGACCAATTCTTTGGCCTAGGTCGCGATTACAACTTCTCAATCATGGTCGGGGCATTTTTGCTGTTTATTTCTAACTGTATTTGGCTAATTGCTCGTTTCCGCTTTCCTTTTAAAGCGTCGAAAGCCATTGTCGCGGCCCTCTATTTCCTCGGACAATTCTTCATTATCCGCGCGGTCTATTTATAACTTTCTTCACTGCCAATTGATAAAATTCTCAAATAGCATTTTTTATCAATTGGCATCCCCTAATCTATTTGACTCTGGAGTAGACTCCAAAGTATAGACTTATCAATATTGATTAAGGTCATTGTTTGATAAGGGGGCGCATATGCACTCACACAACCATAAAGAAGCACATCAACATAATAGCGCTTGCTGTTCGAGCAGCAGCTGCTCTTCAACTGCGGTTCAAAACAGTAAAAATGTAAGTAATGACTCACATACTCACGAACACGATACTGTCGAGAAACATCCTGACGATGATGAGGAGGCTCATCAGCACCAGAGCTGCTGTTCAACCTCTCATCAAGCACATGATCATCAAGAACATGAGCATAGCCATCAGCATACGGCATGTTGTAGTTCTTCAAGTGAGCTGCAAAATGATGTTGCACCTGCACAAGCCGCAGGGCAACGTTTCAATTGGATAATTCGCGGTATGGATTGTCCTAGCTGCGCTCAAAAAATCGAAAATGCGGTAAAACAAATCACTGAGGTAAAACAGGCTAAAGTCCTATTTGCCACAGAAAAACTCGTTGTTGATGCCGATAAAGATATTAGTTCCGCTGTCCGCGCAACCGTAGAAGCGGCTGGCTATGAGCTATTAGATGTTGGTATCAATAGCGCTGCTGCTATTACACCTCCGCCTAGCCTATTGAGCGAGTCGAAGCCTGTGATCATCTTAGCAATCTTAATGGCTATTAGCTGGGGGGTGGAGCGCATTAACCCTCAAATTGGTCTCATTGCTTTTACACTAACGACTTTATTTGGCCTTTATCCCATTGCGCGTAAATCATTACGTTTGCTCCGTACTGGTACACCTTTTGCGATCGAGACCCTGATGACTGTCGCCGCTATAGGTGCCATCTTTATTCAGGCAACAGAAGAAGCCGCGATGGTTATCTTACTATTTATGTTGGGGGAAATGCTGGAGTCTTACTCTGCTGGTCGAGCACGACGCGGTGTCAGTGCTCTTATGGCACTTGTACCAGAAGAAGCTTTATTAATTAAAAATGGTCAGAAAACCACAGTTCCAGTCTCACAGCTACGTCCAGGTGATATCATTGAAATTGCACCCGGTGGTCGCTTACCAACTGACGCGGAATTGATCTCCGGCTTCGCCAGCTTTGATGAAAGCTCACTCACGGGTGAATCTGTTCCCGTCGAACGTAATGTTGGCGAAAAAGTAGCGGCAGGCTGCTTATCTGTCGATCGCACAGTACAGATGAAAGTGGTTTCAGAGCAAGGGCAAAACGCGATTGACCGTATTTTGCAATTGATTGAGGAAGCTGAAGAACGTCGAGCACCAATTGAACGTTTTATCGACCGCTTTAGTCGTATCTATACTCCACTGATCATGCTATTTTCAGCATTAGTCGTGGTGATCCCTCCCGTATTCTTTGGCGCACCATGGGAAACGTGGATCTACAGAGGCTTAACCTTGCTGCTGATTGGTTGTCCATGTGCTTTAGTGATTTCTACACCTGCGGCAATCACCTCTGCGTTAGCAGCCGCCACACGTCGTGGTGCATTAATTAAAGGCGGTGCAGCGCTCGAACAGTTAGGTTCAATCACCACTATTGCACTAGATAAAACAGGAACGTTGACGGAAGGTAAACCTCATGTTACTGATTTGGTTCCTGTCGACGGTATAACTGAAAATGAACTAGTACAAATCACTGCATCTGTTGAGGCAGGCTCTCATCATCCTTTAGCAAAAGCCGTTATAAATAAGGCAGAAGCCTTATCAATTAACGTCGTTGAAGCCGAAAATCGTAAGGCTCTCGCAGGGAAAGGGGTTGAAGGTTATCTTAATGGTAAACATGTGTTAGTGAGCGCCCCAAGCCGTTTGGATAGCCCACTTGATGGGATTTGGCAAAATCGAGTTGAATCACTAGAGGCGGAAGGCAAAACAGTCGTTATCACACTGGAAAATAACCGAATCATCGGCTTAATCGCACTGCAAGATACATTACGAAGCGATGCGATAGATGCCATGAGTATGTTAAGGGCTTTGAATGTTAATGCGGTGATGCTAACAGGCGACAATCCTCGCGCAGCCGCAGCTATAGCTGGTCAACTAGGTATGGAATACCGTGCAGGTTTACTGCCTGAAGATAAAGTCACTGCTGTGATGGAATTAAACCGTAACCATAGCACTATGATGGTCGGCGATGGTATTAACGATGCCCCAGCCATGAAAGCATCAAGTATTGGTGTAGCAATGGGTAGCGGAACGGATGTTGCTTTGGAAACTGCCGATGCTGCCTTGACTCATAACCGTTTAACTGGATTACCTGAAGTGATTGCTTTATCACAGTCCACTCGTAAGATTATTCGTGAAAATATCACAATAGCCTTAGGGTTAAAGGCAATCTTCCTAGTTACCAGCCTACTGGGAATAACAGGGCTTTGGGTCGCTGTTCTTGCTGACTCAGGAGCAACAGCTTTAGTGACAGCAAATGCGGTACGTTTACTAAAAGTAAAACTACCACAAATTAAAAAATAATATTTATTGTATTATTAAAGAAGCGCCATAACGGCGCTTCTTTGTTATAAATAGAACGTTTAATCATTATTATCTAGTAAACTATCATTTCTTACATTTTAATTTTTATTAAATAGCAATAAAGACTTTAAATACAACAAGTAATGAGATGTCGCTTATAAAAAATAAATTATTTTTTCACGCTAAATTAGGAGTAACTTTTTTCTATTTTATCTCTATATTCGCTAATATCTTCGTAACATAAGGACATTGATGAAGGTAGCGAGTATGATACAAAAAGCCCCTACAACACCACATGATGCCGCTTTTAAAGGTTTTTTAACCCAAATAGATAATGCTCGCGATTTTTTCGACATTCATTTGCCAGAACATATTCGGTCTTTATGTGACTTTAATACATTAGCACTTACTAACTCTTCTTTTATCGATAAAAAACTGCGCTCTCGATTATCTGATGTTCTTTATACTGTACAAACAGAAGTTGGTGATGGCTATCTTTACCTCCTTATTGAACATCAATCAACACCTGATAAATTAATGAGTTGGCGCTTAATGCATTATTCATTTTTGGCAATGAATCAACACCTTCAGCAAGGCCATAAAAGTTTACCACTCGTAGTACCTATTTTATTTTACCATGGAGATAGCTCCCCCTATCCCTATTTGAAAACATGGACTCACTGTTTTTCTTGGCCCGAACTCGCTGATAAACTGTACTTTAATCCATTTCCATTAGTGGATATCACTGTTATTGATGACAATGAGTTAGTTAATCATCGAAAGATTGCAGTAATGGAACTTGCATTGAAGCATAAAAATCTACGTGACGAATATCAGCAAGTGGCTAGTCTGCTCGCCCAAGCATTAAATAGGCACTATAATAGTGAGCAAGATACCAGCATTATTATTAATTATCTGCTCACTACGTTAGATTCATCTCAGTATTTTGAACAAATAATTCAACAGTTAATTGAACAAATCGAAAACCATCAAGGTGTTGCTATGAATATCGCTCAACGTTTAAAAGATAAAGCCAAACTAGAAGGTAAGATTGAAGGTAAGATAGAAGGTAAGATAGAAGGCAAGATAGAAGGCATGCAAAAAGCCAGGCATGAAAATGCACTTTCACTCCTAAAAAATGGTGCAAGCTTCGAACTTGTGATGAAGAGCCTAAATTTTAGCTATGAGGAGTTACAACTTATCATTCAAGAGGATAAGGGCACTTACCAGTAATAATGCCATATTCGTGCGATAGCCTTTAAGCTCACCGCACGCAAGCAGCCTATTTAACTAAAAAAGGCTTACAGGCCTTCCGTTTTTTTACGTAACAAATAACGGTATGGGGTTTGTTCCGTTTCAACTGCCAGCAATTCATGCTCCATAAAACGGCAAAAACCGGGGATATCACGTGTAGTTGCAGGATCATCTGCAATGATGAGTAAAGTATCGCCAGCATTCATTCCTCGAACAGTTTTACGAACTAGCATAACTGGCTCAGGGCAACGCAAACCAAGTGTATTAAGAGTTTTAGTGGCATTTAAAAATAAATCAGACATAACTACGCTTCTAAAAAATAAAAGATGCTCTAATTATATAATAAAATTATCCTCTCTGACGTAACAGTTTTGCTTTTGTTGCGCAACAAGCGTATTATGCGCACTTCCCAATGTCGGGAAAGTTTTTTTATGGGTTCCCTCACCCCATTGCTACTTAAAAAGGTACAATATGTTTTCATTCACAGCACAGCAAAAAGCCAGTGCATTAATTTGGCTGTCTTTATTTCATATTTTAATTATTACCTCTAGTAACTACCTTGTACAGTTGCCGATTAATATTTTCGGTTTTCACACCACATGGGGAGCGTTTACCTTTCCATTTATTTTCTTAGCAACTGATCTTACTGTACGTATTTATGGTGCACCACTTGCACGTCGGATCATCACTGCGGTCATGTTGCCTGCTCTACTCATTTCCTATGTTATATCAGCTCTATTTTTTCAAGGTGAATGGCAAGGAGTAGCAGCATTAAATACATTTAACTTATTTGTGGCTCGAATTGCCGCTGCTAGCTTTATGGCTTATGTTCTTGGGCAAATAATGGACGTCAGTGTGTTCAACCGATTACGTCAAAATAAACGTTGGTACGTTGCCCCCGCCTGCGCCATGTTCTTCGGTAATTTAATTGATACCATTGCCTTTTTCTTTATTGCATTTTATCAAAGCAGTGATCCTTTTATGGCTGCGAATTGGGTAGAGATTGCCTTAGTTGACTATACCTTTAAGCTATTTATTTGTATGCTATTTTTCTTACCTGCTTATGGTGTTTTACTCAATTTTATTTTGAAGACATTTTTTGCCAAAACTGCCGAGCAAAAACTCGCCAATCAACATTAGTGCAACTGCGAAGGGGAAATAGTACTCCCCTTCGCTCACCTCTGAAAAATTACCGATCTAACTCTCATTTTATTGGTTTTATTCATCAATAATCTCACAGCCGTGATAGTCTGGTTGCACAATCGAAACGATCCGCGCCAATTCCGTTTTAATTCAACCAAAAAAGAACACAAGCGAACAGAAATAACCATCACTCTCTATCTTTTGGAGTTTATAAGATGAAAAAACTGATTAACCGTGTTGAAGATATTATAAGTGAAGTCAATCAAGGGCTTATTGCTGCTCATCCTGAATTACGTTTGAATGTTGACCCAACCTACCTCGTTCATAGTAATACACCTATCAAAGGCAAAGTTGGCCTACTTTCCGGTGGGGGTAGCGGTCATGAGCCGATGCATAGCGGATATATTGGTCAAGGAATGTTAGATGGGGCATGCCCAGGAGAGATGTTTACATCCCCGACACCAGACCAAATGATGGAATGTGCAATGGCCATCGATAGCGGCGAAGGTGTATTAATGATCATAAAAAACTACACTGGTGACGTCCTAAATTTTGAAACGGCCGCTGAACTCTTACACGATGCAGGGATCAAAATCGCTACCGTATTAGTTGATGATGATGTTGCAGTAAAAGATAGTTTATACACAGCAGGACGCCGAGGTGTCGCTAATACCGTTTTGATGGAAAAAATACTCGGCGCGGCAGCGACCAAAGGATATTCTCTTGAGCAATTAGTGGAACTAGGCCACAAGATCAATAATCATGGTTATAGTTTAGGTGTTGCCTTACAAGCCTGTACCGTACCCGCGGCAGGAAAACGCTCATTTGAACTTCCAGATAACGAAATGGAATTTGGCGTGGGGATCCACGGAGAGCCCGGCATTGAACGGCGCAAATTTACTAATTTAGACGATACTGTCGATCAAATGTTTGAAACTTTGCTCGAAAACGGTCACTACGAACGCATAATCCGCCAATGGGATCGTGAAAATGGCTGCTGGCAAGAGCATAAACACACTAAACACCCTCTGAAAAAAGGCGATCGCGTAATTGCATTAGTTAATAACCTTGGCGCCACACCATTATCTGAGTTGTACGCTGTGTACCACCGACTACAAACTTGTTGTCACGATTTTGGTTTGACTATTGAACGTAGCCTTGTCGGCTCCTATTGCACCGCACTTGATATGCAAGGCATCTCAATTACGCTATTAAAAGTGGATGATGAAGACTTAATGTTATGGGATGAACCAGTCAATACCCCGGCTTTACGTTGGAAGTGTTGATAACACAAAACTTCTACTCCCAATAACCAATAAATTAAGCAGTAAAAATGGAGCCAAAACATCATGAACTTAACACAACAGCAAATTTATCATTGGTTGATACAGTGTTCACAAACTTTTGCTGATGAACAAGATCGGCTTACCGAGCTAGACACCGCTATTGGTGATGGCGACCATGGACTCAACATGCATCGTGGTTTTCAGAAAGTAGCCGAAAAATTACCTTCTGTTGAAGACAAAGATATTGCTACCTTACTGAAAACCACCGGAATGACACTCTTATCTAGTGTCGGTGGCGCAAGTGGTCCACTCTTCGGCACATTTTTTATTAAAGCTTCGCAAAGTGCTGCGGGTAAAGAAAATTTAAGCATTGCTGATTTAGCTGAGCTGTTCAAAGAAGGAACGGAAGGTGTTGTATCACGAGGCAAAGCCGAACCTAATGATAAAACCATGTGCGATGTTTGGTGGCCTGTTTGTGAATCACTTGAAAAAGCGACTTCACAAACCTTAAATGAAGCAATAAGTGCGGCTGTAGAAGCAGCAAAACAAGGTGTGGCATCAACAATCCCTATGCAAGCACGAAAAGGCCGAGCCAGTTATTTAGGTGAACGCAGTATAGGCCATGCAGATCCTGGTGGAACATCAGTGTTGCTACTGCTGGAAACTTTACAGAAATCACTTTAACTCTCCATCACGCTGGTGTTGTTTATTCACCACCAGCGTGATGTTTTATCGATTTAATTCATAACAAATATCATCATACACAAAACCATTAATCTCATAGTTTGCAGTAATCACTTTTTGTATAGAAAATCCGTTTTTAACCAACACTTTTTCAGAAGCAATATTACCTTCGGTCACTACTGCTATAAATGTGCGAATTTGTGCATAATCAGGGGATGATAACAGCATTTTCAGAGCCGACGTCGCAATGCCCTTACCTGAAAAAGTAGGGTCAATCAAATAACCAATTTCACCAACTCGCTGTTGATTTACTAATGATAAACAAAAGCCAATCAATCCCATAGGCCGGTGAGTTTCAATATCTTCAATCACTAAACATAGCCAATGTTCAGAATGTAAATTCCATTCGATTAATCGACTTTCAAACGCGGCAAGAATTTCTTTTTCCGTTTTTGGGTTAGAAATAAAACGTAAAACATCGAGGTTCGTATACAGTTGAAAAAAGAAGTCCTTATCTTCTCGCGTCAATTTTCTAAGTCTAAAGGAGGGATCCGTGCCTAACATGTCAAACCTATCATTATGCATTAAATCATAAGGTTACTACGACATGATAGAATATGGCAGTACTATTACAAAAAAGGGAGAAAGGTGGGCTCCTTTCTCCCTAACGGGTTAACTAAACAGCTCATTATTTTTATTATAATGCTTTGGCTAACAGGCTTATCGGGTGTTCACATTTTTTACTGGTCGACATCTCTATCTGCCATTTACAGGTTTCGCAATCTGTAATCACCATATCAACCCCACTGTCTTCAATTTGGCGAAATAACCCTGCGCCAATCCCTTGAGAAACTTCATAGTTTTCTTTTTTAAAGCCGTATGTTCCTGCAATACCACAACATTGAGAATCGAGTACGATCAATTCAACGCCAGGTACACGCTTAATCAACTCCAATGTGTATGATGTCCAACCCATTTTTTCCATATGACAAGGCGTATGATAAGCCACTTTCAGAGGTGTATGCTTGAGTTTAAGCTCTCGGCCTTGCTCTAATAAGCGATAGATATAACGTGTTGCTAATTCAATGTTATCGCGCATTTGTGAGGTATCGACATCTAAAACATGTGTATACTCATCACGGAGTGTAAAAGTACACGTCGATGACGTTGCAACAACCGGAATATGTTTCTCAAGGATGGTTTCTTGTAGCGATTCTAAATTAACATTTGCTTGCCGCTTAGCTTGTTTCATAAAGCCATTCGCAATTAACGCCACACCACAACATTTTTCGCGTTTTAATAGTTGAACGCCAATTCCCATTCCATTAAACACTTTAATTAAGTCTTTACCGAGCTGTGGATGGTTATAATTGACATAGCAACCATGGAAAAAGGCAACTTGCTCTGCAAATTTTTGTTGTTCCGCCGCTTGTTTTGCATACCAACGTCTAAATGTTCCAAAGGAATATTTAGGCAACTCCCGACGATGGTCAATTTTTAAAGCTTTATCGAGAATTTGACGAACTGGTTTTAGCCCCGTGATGGTATTTACCACTGGAGCAAAAGGTGTCGATAGTGATCCCATTAAATCGGTATGACTGAGTATTGCATCACGTAATTTCGGCTTTTGTTGGCTGTATGTATTACGAGCACGAGCAATAATATCGCCTATTTTAACATCCGATGGGCATGCAACTTCACAACGTTTACAGTTAGTGCAATATTTCAATGCCTCATCATATAACATTGGGTCTTTTAAACGTAAACGCTCACCATCAGGACCCGCTTGTTTTGGCCCAGGATATAACGGATTAACTTTCGCTACAGGGCAATAGGTCGTACAAACAGTACATTTAATACAACTTTCAAAGCTTGCATCCTGAATACTCATTGCGCCACCTCCGCCTGCATGGTTCTTTGTCGTTCAAAATAGCCCACAATTTCATTTGCTGCATGTAAGCCACTTATCAATGAAACTCCCGCACCACAACCTTCAGTTAAAGGGTCAAAACCGCCTAAAACCGCGCCTGCCACATAGAGATTTTCGAAAGTTTGCCCCTCTTTTTGTGCCCGTAGATGCTCATCTGTTTGAACACCAAACGTCATATATGGCTGTGAAGCAAAAAATGCTTTATTGGTCCACTGTGCACGCTGAGGAATATGGCATAAATCAAGGTTCATTAATGGCTCATAAATACGATCGAACTCAGCAACAAGCCCATTATTAAAAAAACTGCCGGTGGCTAAGACAAACTGAGAAGCCTTGAGTGAAATATCACCATGATTACGTGTATTCACTGATTCTATGCGTGACCCAATACAATTCACTGAAGTCACCTTATCACCCGGCATGATGATCCCACCTTGACGGCGAAATTGACGTAACAGCATCTCATGCAATCGGATCCCCAGTAATGAAGGGGGTAATGTAGGCAACAAGTAGATGGGTTTACCAAGCTGCTTTTGTAGCTCAAGCAAAGGCTCTTCACTATCTAATCCGATACACGCTGGCATAAAAATAGTATCAGAATCAACGACTAGTGGTGCTATTTCAGCCACTATTTGCGCCATGTTTTCAGGCCTATCTAACCAACGTGCCACATTGATAGCTCTAAATTCGCTGGGGTTTTCTCTAAGTCTATCAAGGAGCGGCAAATGAACATAATAAGCACTCGCACTGACTCCCTCTCTTTGCAACTCATCAGACACCATTTGCGGCTGAAAATCTAAAAAACCTTCAATACCAACAACCGCTATTTTTCCCATATCCATTTTTTTATGGAGGTTAACTGTAGGCACAAACTCAGGACTCAACCATGTTAGGCGCTTATGACCCAATGGCGTTATGCGATAATGATTTTCATCGCTAGAACCTTTAAGTTTCACACCACTTTGCTGTAATAGTGTCTCTGCAAGATGAGTGAGTTTAATCACCGAAAGTTTACCAAGCCGGCTATACGGGTGTTCTGGCGCCTGCTCACTCAGTTTATCTAGGGCATCTAATGGTTTTTCTACGCTTTGGCCATCGGGTAAATGCGTTAATAAATCCAAAGAGCCAGATGAAAAGTGCAACGCATTTTGCCCTGCGCTCACAATAGCACAAGATAAACCTGATTGAGTTAAGCGAATACCACAGATAAGCCCAGCGAGCCCCCCGCCCATCACGACTGCATCATATTTCATGGTCAGCCTCCTCGTTAGAAACCTTATCTAAGGTACTTTCATTCATGCCACATAAGCCATGGTAAACCCAACTAGTAAATTCACTTTCTCGCAATGCATCCCCCCAAGCGATAGGTCTTACGCCTTTCCAACGCTCATTCAAAAAATGTCCTAGCTGCTGTTCGGTTTCATGTGGTGTTGTCACATTAAAACGGTTTAATAACCCAGCGGCTCGGCAAGCACATAACTCACCTTGGCATGTTCCCATGCCAACGCGAGTCCGACGCCGTAAATCAAGTAAGTTATTAACTGTTAATGAGTTAACAGCATAACGTACTTCACCTGCGGTAACCGCTTCACATTCACAAACAAGGCTCTTATCTAGTCTATCGGTCGTTAATATCGCGGTAGCACGGTCACCATGACGATAGACTGCAGAACCACGAATGGGGGCAGGAATTGAAATAACGTTACGCAGTGCCTCTTCAGCACTATGTTGCGACCCTGGTAAAGGGGCATCTGCTGTAGTGCATTTGGCGGTATGCCCTAATTTTTCACACACTTTATCTGTTGCCCATTCTGCCATGAGGCGATAAGTCATTAATTTACCACCAGTAATTGTGATAAAGTTTTCAAGGCCATCGCGTTTCGCATGGTCCAACAACACAATACCGCGACTCACATTACGTCCAGAAGGATCATCATCGCTGGCAACTAGTGGCCTAACCCCCGCATAAGCGCGCAATATGCGTGTTTTCGCTAATGCGGGTGAGAGCATTGAACCTTCGCGGATCAAAATATCGACCTCTTCCGGTGTCACATACATATTATCAATTTGATCATATTCGATGTGTGTCGATGTTGTGCCGATCAGTGAAATCGTATCTCCAGGTACCAAAATATCCGCATCAGCAGGCTTGCGGCAGCGGTTAATAACCATGTTATTTAATCGGTGGCCTAAGATCAGAAGCGCACCTTTTGCAGGGAACATTTTGATTTTCAGATCTGCGTATTCCGCAATTTTTTGTCCCCAAATCCCCCCAGCATTAACCACAATTTCAGCATAAATATCATATTGTTGTTTAGCTTGATGATCGTAAACTGTTACACCGCGTACTTTATCACCTTCTCGAATTAGTCCGATGACTTCATGATAAGTGAGCACTTTCGCACCATGTTCGCGAGCATCCAGCATATTAGCTGCGGTTAAACGAAAAGGATCAACAGTACCATCAGGCACTCTCACAGCACCGATCAATTGGGGATTGACTGACGGCTCAAGGCGGATCGCTTCTGCGGGGTCGAGAGCATGAGCATCAATACCTACCGCTTGGCAAGCTTGAATAAATTGCTGTTGGTATTCGAGAGAATCTTCAGGCAACGTAATAAATAAACCGTCAGTTTTCTCAATACAATGATGTGCAATACGTTTTAGTATCTTGTTTTCTTCAATACACTCTCTTGCTGATTCCCCGTCCGTGACAGCATAGCGAGCACCACTATGTAGCAAGCCGTGGTTGCGTCCTGTTGCGCCTGTTGCAATATCATGCCTTTCGAGTAAAACTGCTTTCAATCCTCGGCGGGCGCAATCACGAGCAACACCTGCACCTGTTGCGCCACCACCGATAATGATGACATCCGTTTCAGTCACAGATGAGCCATTCATGTCGCATTCCTCACATTAATCAACATTACTTTTAGTATGGTCTATTTTTATAATCTATAACTAAATATAGACAAGAAACGTGCTTGATGTTTGATAAGGAACAAAAACGAAAGCAATCAAACCAAAATTAGCGATAAAAAGACAAAATTCGTGATGTTAATCACAATAATTTCATCTGTTATGGTTTCTTTTCCTCCTTAAATGACTTTAACTATGCCTCCCATAAATAAAACAGATATTTGTGCAGTAGATTACAGATAGAATGTTTTTTTATGACTATCATAAGAGCACTTATGAAAGAAATTGCTCGAAATTAAATTCGAATACTTTCGTTTTTATCACTCTATCAAGAATAAACACTCACAGTCTTTTATATAGAAAATATAAGAGATAAGAGTAAATAACGATTAATAAGCCATCGGAGGCTATATGTTAAGCATTTTTAAGCCAGCACCTCATATATCGAGGTTGCCAGCAGAAAAGATAGATCCAGTCTATCGCCGACTACGCTGGCAAATCTTTATCGGGATCTTTTTGGGTTATGCTGCCTATTATTTGGTAAGAAAAAATTTTGCCCTTGCTATTCCTGCCTTAACCGAACAAGGTTTCACAAAAGGTGAGCTAGGTTTTGCCTTATCGGGAATTTCATTTGCCTATGGTATTTCTAAATTTATCATGGGGTCATTTTCTGACCGTGCAAACCCTCGTTACTTTTTGCCAGCAGGTTTGATACTAGCCGCTTCCGTAATGCTGATTATGGGCTTTGTACCATGGGCAACTTCTGGTGTTTGGATCATGTTTGGGCTGCTATTTATATGTGGCTGGTTCCAAGGTATGGGATGGCCACCTTGCGGTCGTACTATGGTGCACTGGTGGTCACAAAAAGAACGAGGTGGTATCGTTTCAGTTTGGAACTGTGCGCATAATGTTGGAGGCGGCATTCCAGCGTTGCTATTTATGTTAGGTATGGCATGGTTTAATGACTGGAAAGCGGCATTCTATATGCCAGCTTTCGCTGCCATCATCGTTGCACTAATAGCATTCGCACTCATGCGTGATACCCCACAATCTTGCGGTCTTCCCCCAATCGAAGAATACAAAAATGACTACCCTACAGATTATAAAGCATCTGATGAGCAAGAACTAACAGCAAAAGAAATTTTCATGAAGTATGTTTTCCCAAACAAACTGTTATGGATGATTGCTATTGCGAACGTATTTGTATACTTACTACGCTATGGAATTTTGGATTGGTCACCAAGCTATCTACAAGAAGCTAAGCATTTCAACATAAAAGAATTTTCTTGGGCTTACTTCTTATATGAATATGCAGGAATTCCAGGAACATTACTGTGTGGTTGGATGTCTGATAAAGTCTTCCGCGGTAACCGCGGAGCAACAGGCGTCTTCTTCATGCTCTTAGTTACAATTGCTACGATTGTATTCTGGTTGAACCCAGCCGGTAATCCAAACGTTGATATGGCTTGTATGATAATTATCGGTTTCTTAATCTACGGCCCTGTTATGTTGATTGGCCTGCATGCTCTTGAACTGGCACCAAAAAAAGCAGCGGGGACTGCGGCTGGCTTTACTGGATTGTTTGGTTACCTTGGAGGCTCTGCTCTAGCAAGCATTATTATCGGATATACTGTTGATACCTTCGGTTGGAACGGTGGCTTTGCCGTCATGATCGGTGGCTCTGCACTCGCTGTAGTTTTACTCTTTATTGTGATGATTAGCGAATCTAAACACAAACGTGAATTAGCGAAAATGAACTAACACTTCATTAAAGATTCACGTTAACGCACTAAGCTCTGGGCTATATCAAAAAACGATATAGCCCTTTTTTTACCAAAAAAGTGACAAGGAGATACAATCATGCACTTCCCATTAAAAACATTGGTGGCAAGTATGGTTTTAGTGATGTCAGCTTCAGCGGTGGCACAAGCCGCCGAGAAAGTCGTGATCGCACACCGTGGTGCCAGTGGTTATCTACCAGAACATACATTACCAGCAAAAGCGATGGCTTATGCGCAAGGCGCCGACTTTCTTGAACAAGATTTAGTCATGACTAAAGACAATGAGTTAGTGGTACTTCATGACCATTACCTTGATCGCGTGACAGACGTCGCTGAGCGTTTTCCTAATCGAGCACGTCAAGACGGCCGCTATTATGCTATCGACTTTACTCTTGATGAAATCAAATCATTAAAGTTCACTGAAGGGTTTGATATTGTCGATGGCAAGAAGGTTCAGAGCTACCCTAACCGCTTCCCCATGGGCAAATCTGATTTTCGGATCCATACCTTCCAAGAAGAAATCGAATTTGTTCAAGGTCTGAATAAATCGACAGGGAAAAATATTGGTATCTACCCTGAAATTAAAGCCCCTTGGTTCCACCAGCAAGAAGGCAAAGATATTACGAAAAAAACACTCGAAGTCTTGAAACAGTATGGTTATACCGATAAAAACTCGAATGTTTACCTTCAATGCTTTGATGCAAATGAACTCAAGCGTATTAAGAACACCTTAATGCCTGAAATGGGGATGAATTTAAAACTTATCCAGCTGATTGCCTACACTGACTGGAACGAAACACAAGAACAGAAACCAGATGGAACTTGGGTTAACTATAGTTATGATTGGATGTTTAAACCCGGCTCAATGAAGGAAGTCGCTAAATATGCAGATGGTATTGGTCCTGACTACCATATGTTGGTTAGTGAAGATTCAACACCTAACAATATTAAACTGACGGGTATGGTAAAAGATGCCCATGCCAATAATATGGCGGTACACCCTTATACTATCCGGGTCGATAAATTGCCAAAATACGCTAAGGATGGACAACAACTCTTTGATATTATCTACAATCAAGCTGACGTAGATGGTGCATTCACTGATTTCCCTGACTTAGGTGTACAGTTTCTCCAAAAACAGAAACAGCATCCATAATCACTAAAAAGCAGATTGCAGCCCTTTGGCTGCAATCTACACTGTTAAGCGATTGTGACAGGGAAAGCAATCACATCACTGATCTTTTCAGCCTTTAACGCAATCATAATCAAACGATCGACGCCAAGAGCCACACCAGAGCACTCAGGTAAGCCATGGGTTAGCGCAGCAAGCAAATGCTCATCAATTGGATGAACAGGCAACCCCAAGGCTGCACGTCGACGGTTATCTTGCTCAAAACGCTGGCGTTGCTCTTTCGCGTCGGTTAATTCACGAAAGCCATTCGCCAATTCCATACCTTTAAAATAAACTTCAAAACGTTCTGCAACACGATGATCTTCAGTACTAATTTCTGCTAAAGATGCTTGAGTTGCAGGAAAATGATACACCACAACTGGTTTTTCTTTACCGATATGAGGCTCTACGCCCATCGTAAATAACAGTTGCAACAGTGTATCTTTATCTTCTTCGTGCTCAGCGACATTACTCAAATCCAACCGAGCAGCGACTTCTTTTAACTCGCTTTTTTCTGCCGAGAGAGGGTCGATATCTAAATGACGTAAAAAGGCTTGTTGATAAGAAAGTAATTCAGCACTTTCACAATCCAGCACCTGTTGAAGCAAGTCATCCACTTCATTAATTAAACGGTACATATCATAATGTGGGCGATACCATTCAAGCATCGTGAACTCAGGGTTGTGGTGTCTCCCTGCTTCCTCATTACGAAAACTACGACAGAGTTGGTAGATTGGTCCACTGCCCGCTGCCAATAAACGTTTCATGTGGTATTCGGGGCTGGTCATCAAATAGAGATCGACCCCTTGTGCTGCACCGGGCCCCACAAAGCGGGTATTAAAAGGTACAAGGTGAATATCTGTGATGGTCGCCTGACTCATGGCAGGAGTTTCAACCTCAAGCACACAGCGCTCTGTAAAAAAACGTCTAATTTCAGCGATGATTTTTGCTCGCTGTAGTAGGTTAGCGATGGGTGCGCTTGGCTGCCAGTCCGCTACTTCACTCATTAATATAACTCCAAAATAAACACAGTCGTGCAGTTTACTCACCTCTTGCCTGACAAACAATCCATTCGCACTAATCAAATGTAATTGATGTATAAGCTGCCGTAATAATCGCTGTAGACAAACAAAAATATAGCAAGGTGAGCGAAATAATGCGTGATTATCCTCGGCTTCAATCGATTAAGCAAAAAAACGTTTTTATACCATTAATCCTTAAGTCAACTTGAGAAAGTAATCATGATTATTTCTAATATGATGTTAACCTGATGTTATAAATGACATTCATTATTAATAAACAAATAGGTTATTATTTCGTGAAAGGAAACGTCAGAAATAACAGCACAAACATACTGTATTTAATTTTTGTGTAAATCTTTAGGACAAAAAATACAAGCTAACAACATTTTTGTTATTATTCTCTTTAGGCCAGTCGATTCCCAATCGTACAAATAGATTTTCCCTCCATCCATTTTGCTAAAGATGATGGTAATTATTTGAATTTATGTTTTTTTTACTCATCACCATACTTAAAATGCCACGTATGAAAAAACAATTAATAAAAACTTGGCATAGATCACACTTTATAGGCTAAATCACCTAAAACCCCCCTCTATATCAAATTTATCATGAGGACTATTCGCTATAATTCAAAGCATGATAAGTCATTATTAGCTATTATATTATTTACTATTAAAAAAGAGAGTTTTTGCAGTATCACATTACGTGGCACTGACAAGCAGATAGCTAAGTATCAAAAGTATTTAAAAGAATTTATCAATTTACACTTGAACAATGGAGAAGCGCAGTGCAAACCTTCAATGCCGATCTAGCGATTATCGGGGCCGGGGGCGCAGGCTTACGTGCAGCGATTGCTGCCGCAGAAGCAAATCCCAACATCAAGATTGCTCTGATCTCAAAAGTTTACCCTATGCGTAGCCATACCGTGGCTGCCGAGGGGGGATCAGCCGCAGTAACTCAGGCCCATGACTCCTATGACTATCATTTTAATGATACGGTTGCTGGTGGAGACTGGCTGTGTGAGCAAGATGTCGTCGAATATTTCGTCGAACACTGCCCAACAGAAATGACTCAACTGGAACTATGGGGCTGTCCATGGAGCCGTAAACCAGATGGTTCAGTTAACGTCCGTCGTTTTGGCGGTATGAAAATTGAACGTACATGGTTTGCAGCCGATAAAACTGGCTTCCATATGCTCCATACCCTCTTCCAAACCTCATTAAAATATCCTCAAATTCAACGCTTTGACGAACATTTTGTCCTAGATATCATCGTCGATGAAGGCCAAGTTCGCGGTCTTGTCGCACTCAACATGATGGAAGGCACAAAGGTTCAAATCCGTGCCAATTCTATCGTCATGGCAACTGGCGGTGCTGGACGTGTTTACCGCTATAATACTAATGGTGGTATTGTAACTGGTGATGGTATGGGCATGGCTTTCCGACATGGCGTACCACTGCGTGATATGGAGTTTGTTCAATATCACCCAACTGGCCTACCTGGTTCTGGTATCTTAATGACAGAAGGTTGCCGCGGCGAAGGCGGTATTCTTGTCAATAAAGATGGCTATCGCTATCTACAGGATTACGGAATGGGCCCCGAAACGCCACTCGGTAAACCTGAAAACAAATATATGGAACTCGGTCCTCGTGACAAAGTTTCACAAGCGTTCTGGCATGAATGGCGTGCTGGCCGCACAATTAGTACCCATCGTGGTGATGTTGTCTATCTAGATTTACGTCATCTTGGTGCAGAAAAACTACATGAACGCCTACCTTTCATTTGCGAACTAGCAAAAGCTTATGTCGGTGTTGACCCAGTCACTGATCCAATTCCTGTTCGTCCGACCGCTCACTATACGATGGGGGGTATCGAAACAGATCAAAACTGTGAAACTCGCATCAAAGGCTTATTTGCTGTTGGCGAATGTTCTTCTGTCGGTCTCCACGGTGCAAACCGTTTAGGCTCTAACTCATTAGCTGAGCTTGTTGTATTCGGTCGCTTAGCGGGTGAGCAAGCCGCAAAACATGCAGCAGAAGCAACCCCAGCGAATGCAAATGCTATTGAAGCACGTACTCGTGATATCGAAGATAATCTGAACAAACTTCTCAACCAAAAAGGTAAAGAAAGTTGGGCGAAAATCCGTGATGAAATGGGTATGTCAATGGAAGAAGGCTGCGGTATTTACCGTACCCCTGAATTAATGCAAAAAACCATTGATAAGATTGCAGAGTTGAAAGAGCGCTTTAAACACGTTGAAATTACCGACCATAGCAGCGTTTTCAATACCGATCTGTTGTATACCATTGAGCTTGGATTTGGCTTAGATGTTGCCGAATGTATGGCACACTCCGCACTCAATCGAAAAGAGTCTCGTGGTGCACACCAACGTCTCGACGAAGGCTGCACTGAACGTGATGATGTGAATTTCTTAAAACACACATTGGCATTCTATAACCCAGAAGGCGCACCTCGTCTTGAATACAGTGATGTGAAGATTACTAAATCTCAGCCAGCAAAACGTGTTTATGGTGCAGAAGCTGAAGCTCAAGAGAAGGCAAACAAGGAGCAAGCTAATGGATGATATGAAACACTTAAAAATGGAGATCATGCGCTACAATCCTGAAACGGATAATGAGCCCCATTTAGTGGCATATGATGTCCCTTATGATGAGCAAACCTCATTGCTGGATGCTTTAGGTTATATCAAAGATAACCTTGCGCCTGATCTGTCTTATCGCTGGTCTTGCCGTATGGCGATTTGTGGTTCTTGCGGCATGATGGTTGATAATGTTCCCAAACTGGCGTGCAAAACTTTCCTACGTGACTACCCTGAAGGGTTGAAGGTAGAACCGCTAGGCAACTTCCCGATCGAGCGTGATCTGGTGGTTGATATGACTCACTTTATTGAGCGCTTAGAAGCTATCAAGCCTTATATCATTGGTAACGATCGTAAGCCTTCAGAAGGTCCGAATAAGCAGACTCCGGCACAGATGGCAAAATACCATCAGTTCTCTGGATGCATTAACTGTGGCTTGTGCTATGCCGCATGCCCACAGTTTGGTTTGAATCCTGAATTTGTTGGTCCTGCTGCAATTACCTTGGCTGAGCGCTACAACTTAGATAACCGTGACCACGGAGCAAAAGAACGCATGCCATTATTGAACGGTGATGATGGTGTCTGGAGCTGTACATTTGTAGGCTACTGCTCTGAAGTCTGTCCTAAGCATGTTGACCCAGCAGCTGCAATCCAGCAAGCGAAAGCAGCCAGCGCGCAAGACTTTATTATCGCCATGCTGAAGCCACGATAAGGAGAATTGAAGTCATGACTACAAAACGTAAACCCTATGTAAGGGAAATGAAGGGCGACTGGTGGCAAAAGTTAGGTTTCTACCGCTTTTACATCGTACGTGAAAGTACCTCCGTTCTTCAGCTATGGTTTAGCCTTTTAGTGTTATTCGGCGTATTCGCATTAAAAGGTGGTCCAGAATCTTGGGCAAGCTTTGTTGGATTTTTAAGTAATCCAATCGTCATTATTATCAACATTATTACACTGGCTGCGACGCTACTTCATACCACAACATGGTTTAATCTAGCTCCAAAAGCCGTCAGTATTATCGTTGGTGATAAAAAAATGTCACAAGAGCCAATTGTTAAAGGTTTTTGGGCATTAACGATCTTAGTTACGGCAGCGATTTTAGCGATCGCACTGCTATTTTAATCAACGGAGGATCTGATGAATCTAACGCCTAAACGTTCCGATGAACCGGTTTTCTGGGGATTATTTGGTGCCGGTGGTATGTGGAGTGCCATTGTTGGACCTGCTATCATCATTCTCTTGGGAATATTAATCCCATTAGGTGTTGCACCTGAAATGCTAAGCTATGAGCGTATTGTCGCATTCTGCCAAAGCTTTATCGGGCGTATTTTCTTACTGCTCATGATAATTCTACCAGTATGGTGTGCTATGCACCGTATTCACCACACACTGCACGACTTTAAAGTGCATGTCCCAGCATCAAAATGGGTATTTTATGGTGGTGCGGCGATTATTAGCGTGATCGCTATTATTGGTGTCATTGCTCTGTAACAGCTTTCCTGATCCCTCATATGCCTCACCGCTATGAGGGATTTTTCATTATACTGCCTCTCATCTCCCTTTCTATTTCCACGTTATTAAGCCGCTCTCTGGCTACTGTAATGACCGTTTCTTTATCAAAACTAGCGATTTCAATAAATCTGCTATGGCATGAATGATTACCCTACATGGTGCTATCCAAACTAGATTTGACGATACCTGTATTATCCACTATTGCGTAAATCAATATGTTCGACGCAACGGCTTAACCCAACACTAGGGTGTCCTATTGGCACTCAACATCTTGGGCTATTATTTTTCTCACCAATTCTCGGGAAATGGCCCAATAAATAAGAGCATCATCCTATTCTTTTGCTCCCTGTTACAGAGTCTCATTGATAACAGATGTAACAGCCTTCTCAACCTACTGAGAGATTTAATTAATAAGGTGCCGCATTCCTGTTAAGTTAATTGCTACATCTATTATCGGCAAGATTACCAGACAATATTCACCTTATTCACCGTTTATGATTATCCCCATTTTTATGCTTACTTTTTTATGTTTGACTTGTTGTCTTGAATCAGCGAAAAATCAATAAAGAAGAAAAATAACATATCTGAGATATCACGTTAGTGTATTTCCCTCAATGATAAAACTGCTTTGATTATTACTGGTTGTGTTTTTTATCATGTAATTAATGGGTCAATTTTAATTATTAAAAAATAGAGAGGGGATCCCAATTTTAGACATTGAGATCCCCTCTATTTTATCAATAGATTTTTAATCATTTAGCAAAATGATTTAATTATCTAAAAAGTCTTTTCTCATTGGTACGAATATATCTAAAATTTCACCATTAGATAAACATTCACAGCGATGTTTCTCATTTGAAGGAATATAAACAACATCACCTTCTCCAACTTCTTTAGTCACATGCCCCACTTGATATCTAAATTTCCCTTTGAGTATATAACTCATTTGTTCATGTGGATGAGCGTGTAAGTCACCTGATGTACCGGCTGTGAAAGATAATCTTGCTATCATCATATTTTCACTGCCAGGGAACAACTTACGTCGCGTACCTGAGGCAATGTTTTTTGCCTCTATTTCCTTATCGAAAATAAACATTATGACCTTAACTTTAAATAATATAGCTGTTTAATTTGATTTTTCTAACGATTCATTATCAGGCGTAATCGGCTTAATATTTCTTAACATCACTAAATAAACCAATGCCCCTATTGCACAAGCAATACCAGATACAATTAATGCCCAAATAAACGAACCGGTTGCTGCAATAATATATCCAGTCACAATAGGTCCTAAAATACCGCCACAGTTAGAAACAGCGCTTTGCATTCCACCTAAGACCGACGTCATATTTCGTGGTGCAACATCTCCTGGTAAAGACCATATTGCTGAGGCTGCAAATGCGAGTGCCGCATAAGATAAGCACAGTAAAAACATCATTAAAGTAACAGATTCAACTAACCCCGAAAATGCGATACTGGTTGCAATCAGCATGCCGCCCACAATCGGTAATTTACGAGCAAGGTTGATATTATTATATTTAATATACAGATAATCTGTCGTCCAACCACCCAGCCATTGACCTGCGATCCCACATAGTGGTGGTAACATGGCAGCAAATCCCATTTCTTCTAAACTCATGCCTCGTTCCATCATTAAATAAGCAGGGAACCAAGTAATAAAGAAATAAATGGCGTAGTCCAACATAAAGAAGCCGATACACATAGCTTGTACATTGCGATAACGGATCAACTGATACCACTTCATCGGCTGGATATTATCAATACCATCTTTTTTAATTTGCCCATCACGAATATAAGCAAGTTCTTCAGCACTAATTTTTGGGTGTTGTTCAGGATCGTGATATACCTTTAACCATGCAAAAACCCAGAGAACCCCTAATGCGCCGCAAATAATAAATGCTGATTCCCAGCCCCATTTTGCAATGATCCACACCACTAATGGCATTGCGAACGCTGTTCCAAACTTAGAACCACTATCAAATAATGCCGTTATTCTGCCGCGTTCACGATCTGGAAACCATTTTGCCGCAATACCACTATTACATGGATATGCCCCCGCTTCCCCCATTCCCATTAGAATTCGCGTGGAAATAAAACTCAGTGGTGTTTTGGCTAATGCTGTGGCAGCCGTTGCTAATGACCACCACAACACAGACCCTGCCAACGTTTTTCTTTGACCATATTTATCCGCAATAAAACCCGCTGGTATTTGGCATAATGCATAACTCAAGAAAAACGCCGACATTATCCATCCCATCATCTCTGGCGAAATTTGCAGTTCTTCTGAGATAGTCGGTGCTGCTGCAGACATAACAGTTCTATCTAAGTAATTAATAACAATCGCAAGCGTCATTAATATCGCTATCGAAAACCTTATTTTTGTACCTTTGTTCTTATTTTTCATCGTAACCATACCTTTTAATAAGGAGAGGAAACCAGATAGTGTTGTCACTATCTGGCTTATGTATATGAAGTTACTTAAACAAACGCTCTGGATTAACTGTGAATTTCGCTAATTTATCGATGTCTAGCTCAATACCAAGCCCCGGTAATTTTGGGATCGTTAAATACCCTTGCTCATCCACTTTAAATGGTGTTTTAACAATGCCATCAATATATTGGCTACCACCGATAAACTCGACAAAATCCACTTGTGGGAAGGCTGCAGCCATTTGTAAGTCGGCCGCCAGCCCCATTGCGGTATTCCAACCGTGTCCAACATACTTAACACCAAACTCATCAGCCAGCCATGCGATTCGGCGTTGCTCTGAAATGCCGCCCACTTTCGTCACGTCAGGTTGAACAATATCGAATGCCCCCTGAGAGAGCCATGGTAAGAAAGATTGACGACGGGTTAACACTTCACCACCCGCAATCGGCACTGGGCTTTCTTTACGCAGCACTTTAAAGTCCTCAAGGTCATCCGGACGTAACGCTTCTTCAAACCAACCAACTTGATATTCCGCTAACATATGCGATGTTTGGATTGCCCATTTCAAGCCATTTGGCCAATATGCATCACTTGCGCCCGCATCAACTAACAAGTGTGATTCGTAACCTGCCGCATCCCTTGCTGCCTCAACAATTGCTCTATCTAATTTGGCATCATTGTTACGTCCAAATGGGCCCCAACCAATTTTAAATGCTTTAAAACCAAGCTTTTTATAATCAGAGATCACGTTGAACATCGTCTCTGGTTCTTCCATGAGTAAAGAGCAATACGGCTGTACTTTGGAACGATAATTACCGCCAAGTAACGTACTTACGGGGAGTCCTGTTGCTTTACCTAAAATGTCCCACAATGCAATATCAATGCCGCTAATCGTATGTGTTAACGTTCCCCCGCGCCCCATCCAAAATGTATTTTGTCTAAGTTTTTCAGACACTCTTTCTGGCTGTAATGCACTTTCACCAATACATAAAGATGCTAGTACAGGGATGGCGGCTTCAACTAAGCGACCATCAGTGAATACGCTGCCGTACCCCGTGATGCCAGCATCAGTGTGCACCGCAATAATGGCGTGGATCGAATCTTCTGGTTTGATTTCATTGGACCATCCCCCTTTTGGGCTCTCCCCAAATAAAGGCACGGCAACAATTTCAGTAATTTTTATATCTTCAAGCATGTTGTTCATGTCTTTTCCTTCTCTTGCTTAACTGAATTTGAAGCATTTAACAACATTGTAAGATTGTATACAATATTCAATTGTTGAATATGTGATCCATTCTGGGTTTATCTCCCCCTCGAAAAAATATCGCAATAGTGGGTTTTTTATTGGTTTATTGCTGGCCAATGTGATAATTTTGATGCATTAAAGGCGCAATCAACTACCAATTAATTCTTTGATTAGTAACAAATTTAATAGGCTAAACATCATGACAGTTGGAAAAGGGCAACAATCGCAGAAAATCACCTCGCAAGAAGATTACTGGAAGCCAATCAAAGCAAGGACACTCACTGATGATGTGGTAGATAAAATTGTTGAGGCGGCAACCCGTGGATTTATCCTGCCAGGGGATCGTATTGTTGAAAAAGAAATTGCAGAAAAAATGAATGTCAGCCGTGTTCCTGTTAGAGAAGCCTTAAGAGTATTAGAAAGCCAAGGGATCGTGATTAATGAGCCATTTAAAGGCATTCGAATGGCCCCTGTTTCAGAAGAGAGGCTGGATGAACTGATCGAAGTCAGAATTCTATTAGAACGACAGGCTATTAAAACCTTTATCGCCAAAAATAAGCATTTAGATCCACAATCTATCGAACAGTTAAACCAGTGTATTGTGCAAATGGCGCGAGCAGCAAAATTAGCGGATAGCTATGAATTCTCGCTTTGTGACGTGAATTTCCACCGAACATTATGCCAATTAAGCGGTAACAATACCCTAACCGCATTATGGGAAAACGTCTCTAAGCAGTTGACCATTATCATTGGGATATCAACCTTTACCAAGCCTATGGAAGAAATTATTGATGAGCACAAAGTGCTATTAGATAAAATACGCTCAGGGGATCTCAATATTCTAGAAATTGAAATCAAAGAGCATATTCGCAATCAAAATAAAGAGATTAACTTCAATCAAGCTATTGATAAAAAAAGAGAACCCAAGTAAGTAAACCTAGCATAGCTTCCTGATAAAGAGGCAGTGTTAATGAGCACACAAGTGAAAACACCTAGCACCTAACCCGAAAAAGAGCATGTTGACTAATGAATAAATGTCTCAGGGAAATTATTTCTACAGGATTTGGAAATATAACGGCGAATTTGGGATCTTCAACGTACTAAAGAACACAAACCTCTAGTCTATATTTTTCGGCACATTTTCACTGATTGAAACTTTATCATCTCCCGTCAATACGGGCGCCTATTTGCCCCCGTATTGACGAGCATATTTATTTTAGCTTGAAACTTTTAAGCCAATTAAACCAATAATAATTAACCCAAGGCTAAGTAAGCGGAATATATTGGCTGATTCACCCAAGAAAATAATCCCGACAATGGCCGTACCAACAGCACCTATACCTGTCCATATTGCATAAGCGGTTCCTGCGGGCAAATCACGCATTGCATAAGCTAATAACCCCATACTCGCAATAATCGCGACGATTGTAATAATACTTGGGGTAAGACGTGTAAAACCGTGAGTGTATTTTAGGCCAACGGCCCAAACAACTTCTAATAAACCGGCAAATAAGAGGATGATCCAAGCCATTGCTTTTCTCCCGAATGTAACCGGGGTCGTCCCCATTATTTAATTAACGTGTGCACTCATCCATATTTGGCTTACAGTATTGTCGACTAAACCCGATTGTATCGGTTTATATGCTTCTATTGTCGTTCTACTGCACTTCAAACGGTTTAGAGTACATATTCAGGTCGTCCTGAAAACGTGAAGTGAAATATCATTATAAATCCTCAATTTCCCCAACTCAAGTAATAAAAAATAACAAATTAGCTGCAATCAACAATAGAAATTTACATATTTGTACTGTATTAAAATTTCTATCGCGAAATTATACAACCAGAGGTAGAGTAGAAAGCTTCACTTACGACAGCCATTGAGAGTAGCATGAGCTTCAAAGATATATTACTCGCCCTGTGTGTGGTTATCATTTGGGGTGTTAACTTCGTGATCATTAAGCTCGGCGTTACCGCGCTTCCACCGTTATTATTAGGGGCATTGCGTTTTATATTCGTGGCATTTCCCGCTATTTTTTTCTTTAAACGCCCAAAGATCCCCTTCAAATTATTACTCTTGTATGGGTTAACGATTAGCTTTGGTCAATTTGCTTTCCTCTTTTGTGCCATTCGTGTCGGTATGCCCGCTGGGGTCACATCCGTTATTTTACAATCCCAAGCCTTTTTCACCTTACTCTTAGGTGCCGTCATCTTAAAAGAATCTCTACAAGCCACCCATTTCATAGGAATGCTAATTGCCGTCGTTGGGCTAACAATATTGGCTAAAGGTGCAACAGCCGGTGGCTTGGATGATATTCCATTATTAGGATTAACTTTTACGCTAATCGCAGGGCTTTCATGGGCATGTGGTAATATCACCAATAGGATGATTATGCACAATCAGCAAGAGGAAAAATGCAGTGCACTCTCCTTGGTCAGTTGGAGTGCTCTTATCCCTATTATCCCTTTCTTAATAAGCTCATGGCTATTTGAAGGTGAAGAGGCCATTGTACAAGGCCTATCTGATTTTAATTGGTCAGTATTTGGCACCATCATTTACCTTGCTTATCTATCTACTTTTGTGGGTTATGGTTTGTGGGGTGTTCTATTAGGCCGCTATGAAGCTTGGCGGGTTGCTCCTTTTTCTCTGTTGGTGCCCGTATTCGGCCTAAGCAGCAGTGCATTATTCCTTGATGAGCATATAAATAGCATACAATTTGCTGGGTTGATACTCATCATGTTTGGGCTGATTATTACCTTATTTGGTAAAAAGCTCATCCAACGGATCAGAAGCCATTAAGCCAAACTAGGCAGGGTATAGACTTTCAAGCTCTGCCTATGATTTCGCTCTTTATATGCACCAACTACACCAGCGTATAATAGCAATATAAAGAAAATAAATAGCATTTCTCACAAATCAATCGCTTTCCCTCTAGCTGAAATCGAAATAAAATCCAGTTAACTGCTATTATTTAGTGATATTAATAACAGTTATGAAATTTATTTTTACTCACTGTTAGGTTTCACGTTTTAGCTATCTTGCCTTTCCGTTAACTCTAGCTATATGTGTCAGTAATCTGCAAATACAAAAATGCAAACGGCTTAATAATAAAACGGATGGGATGGCTATGGGTAAACAATTAATTTGGATTGTGCTAGCGATATTAGGCGCTTTTGCTCTCGGTTATATCGCATTAAATCGAGGCGAGCAAATTAATGCGCTATGGATCGTCGTTGCAGCGGTTTGTGTCTATTTAATCGCATATCGTTATTACGGACTGTTTATTGCTAAAAAGGTACTACAAGTCGATTCAACACGAATGACACCCTCTATCCGTCATAACGATGGCTTAGATTACGTTCCGACAGATAAAAAAATTCTCTTCGGTCACCATTTTGCAGCAATTGCAGGGGCAGGACCACTGGTAGGCCCGGTATTAGCTGCTCAAATGGGGTATCTGCCAGGCATGTTATGGCTGCTAGCAGGGGTCGTATTAGCGGGTGCGGTTCAAGATTTTATGGTGCTTTTTGTGTCGACTCGTCGAGATGGCCGCTCACTGGGTGAATTGGTCAAAGAAGAGATGGGGAATACTGCGGGCATCTTAGCCCTTATCGCTTGCTTTATGATTATGGTGATTATCCTTGCAGTGCTTGCGATGATCGTCGTCAAAGCCCTTACACACAGCCCATGGGGCACCTATACAGTCGCCTTTACCATTCCTCTTGCGATATTCATGGGAATATATACCCGTTATATTCGCCCTGGTCGTATTGGTGAAGTGTCTATTATTGGTCTGGTATTCCTTGTATTTGCAATTATTTCAGGTGGCTGGGTTGCCGAAAGTGAAACATGGGCACCGTATTTTGACTATACCGGTGTGCAACTGACATGGATGCTTGTTGGATATGGGTTTGTTGCCGCAGTTCTGCCTGTTTGGCTACTGCTGGCACCTCGCGATTACCTTTCTACCTTTTTAAAGATTGGTACCATCATCGGGTTAGCCATTGGTATTCTTATTTTAAACCCCAATTTAGAAATGCCAGCGCTGACCAAATATATTGATGGCACAGGCCCCGTCTGGGCAGGTGATCTGTTCCCGTTTTTATTTATTACTATTGCTTGTGGTGCTGTTTCTGGTTTCCATGCTTTAATTTCATCAGGAACAACCCCCAAAATGCTTGCGAATGAGAACCAAGCTTGCTTTATCGGCTATGGCGGCATGTTAATGGAATCGTTTGTCGCGATTATGGCATTGGTTGCCGCTTGTGTGATTGATCCCGGTGTCTATTTTGCCATGAACAGCCCTATGGCGATGTTAGCACCTGCAGGTACTGAAGATGTCGTCGCTTCGGCTGCGCAAGTTGTCAGTAGCTGGGGCTTCCAAATAACACCTGAGCAGCTAACAAATATCGCCAATGAGGTCGGTGAAAACAGCATTATTTCTCGAGCAGGTGGAGCTCCAACACTGGCGGTAGGCATGGCCTATATCTTACACGGCGCCCTCGGCGGTTTAATGAATGTGTCGTTTTGGTATCACTTCGCTATCTTGTTTGAAGCGCTGTTTATTTTAACGGCTGTCGATGCGGGAACCCGTGCGGCACGCTTTATGCTACAAGATTTATTAGGCGTGATCTCACCTTCTTTGAAACGAACCGACTCACTTCCTGCAAACCTAATTGCAACAGCATTATGTGTACTTGCATGGGGGTATTTCCTTCATCAAGGTGTTGTTGACCCACTCGGTGGTATCAATACACTCTGGCCACTTTTTGGTATCGCAAACCAAATGCTAGCAGGTATGGCCTTAATGCTCTGTGCAGTAGTCCTGTTCAAAATGAAGCGTCAACGCTACGCATGGGTTGCTTTAGTGCCTACTGCGTGGTTGCTTATTTGTACAATGACCGCAGGATGGGAAAAAACATTCAGTGAAGATGCGCGCGTTGGTTTCCTCGCTGTAGCCAATAAATTCCAAGCAATGATTGATAGTGGAAATATCCCATCGCAATATACTGAGTCACAACTAACACAGTTGATTTTTAATAACCGTTTAGATGCTGGGTTAACAATTTTCTTTATGATCGTTGTCGTGCTACTCGCGATATTCTCAATCCGTACAGCATTAAAAGCATTGAAATCTTCTGAGCCAACAGCGAATGAAGTTCCATATGAACCAATGCCAGCTAACTATCAGGAAATTGTTGCGAATACACGCCATCACTAATTCATCGTGTATGGACAAGATACGCTTAGATTCAACGAAAACGAGCCACCTCATCCTATTTGTGGCTCGAGTTTTCAAATAACGCTCAAGCGCTCTAAAGTTAGAAGCGAAGTAAGGAGATTAAGATGTTTGGTTCACTCGGCAATGCGGCTCGTTACCTTGGGCAAGCAGCCAAAATGATGATTGGTGTGCCTGATTATGACAATTACGTTGCTCATATGCGACTTAATCATCCAGATCAAACACCAATGACATATGAAGAGTTCTTTAAAGAGCGCCAAGATGCTCGCTATGGTGGAAAAGGCGGGTTTAAGTGCTGTTAAATTCAGCTTCTCTTTTTGGGTAAAAAAAACCGTAATGTCTTACAACATTACGGTTTTTTAGCTTCAAGCAAACAGGTATTATTTCACGCGTGAAACGTATTCGCCTGAACGAGTATCAACTTTGATCACTTCACCAATCTGAACGAACAGAGGAACTTTAACCACTGCACCCGTGCTTAAAGTCGCTGGCTTACCGCCAGTACCCGCTGTATCACCTTTCAGACCTGGGTCAGTATCTGTGACTTCTAACTCAACAAAGTTAGGTGGAGTCACCGCGATTGGGCGGCCATTCCACAGAGTCAAGATACAATCAGCTTGGTCGATCAGCCATTTAGCGTTATCACCAACCGCTTTTTCGTCCGCTGCAAGCTGTTCGAAAGTTTCGTTGTTCATGAAATGCCAAAACTCACCGTCGTTATAAAGGTAAGTTAAGTTCATATCCATGACATCTGCGGCTTCGACAGAATCAGTAGACTTAAATGTTTTTTCCAACAGTTTGTTAGAAATCAGTTTACGAATACGAACACGTGCAAACGCTTGACCTTTACCCGGTTTAACGAATTCACTATCAAGAATTGCACAAGGTTCGCCATCTAACATGATTTTAAGACCTGAGCGGAATTCATTGGTACTATAAGTAGCCATGGAGATCCTCTAATTTATACACTAAAAATGGCATAGCCAAAAAATGGTCGATATTGTAACTCAAAATACCTCATCCAGAGAAGTCTGGATACAACAACTTGCTGAAGCAATCACTAATCCTGATGAATTGCTTCAAATACTGGGGCTAGAAAGCCATCAAGCATCGAAAGATGGCAACGACGCACGCAAATTATTTCCATTACGTGTACCAAGGCCGTTTATTTCGCGCATGAAAAAAGGCGATCCACAAGACCCTCTGCTATTGCAAGTATTAACTGCAAAAGCAGAATTTGATACCTATCCGGGGTTTTCTACAGATCCATTAGATGAACAAAATAATGCGATCCCCAGTTTACTCCACAAATATCACAACCGAGCATTGATGTTGGTGAAAGGGGGCTGTGCAGTAAACTGCCGTTACTGCTTCCGCCGACATTTTCCTTATGAAGATAATAAGGGAAACAAAAATAATTGGTTGATAGCTGTGGATTATATAAAAAACCACACTGAACTCAATGAAATCATCTTTTCAGGGGGTGATCCCTTGATGGCAAAAGACAGTGAACTGGATTGGTTAATTGGGCAACTCGAAGCGATCCCCCACATTAAGCGGCTGAGGATCCACTCTCGTTTACCTGTAGTGATCCCCAAACGCATTACCACTAACCTGTGTCAGCGACTTGCCCACTCACGTCTTCAAGTGATCATGGTAACGCATCTCAACCATGCTAATGAGATAGATGATCACTTTAAAGCCGCGATGCAAAAATTAAAAAATGCCGGCGTGACCTTACTCAATCAAAGCGTACTGTTACGTGGGGTGAACAATGATGCAGATACATTGGCGAATTTAAGTAATGCGCTATTTGATGCGGGTATCCTGCCGTATTACTTGCATGTTTTAGATAAGGTGCAAGGGGCTGCGCATTTCTTAGTGAGCGACCAAGAAGCTAGGTTGCTAATACAACAATTGCTTGGGAAGGTTTCTGGCTATTTGGTGCCAAAATTAGCACGGGAGATTGGCGGAGAGCCGAGTAAGACGTTACTCGACCTAAACCTAAGACAGTGCTGAAATAAAACGCCCGCATCGTCTATACGATCGGGCGTCAAATATTCATTTTAGGGGCACTTATAAACTTGGCCGACCATTTTACTATCAACTGGGATAAAACTAGAGAGGATAGTTTCACTTGGGCTAGTCGCACCAAAAATCACATTTCCGCCCATTGCGCCTGCTTTATTACGCAGATCATTTGCCGCGCCGCGCATAGAGCTTGATTCACTATTGACACCGCTCAACCAGTTGCTTTGAGTTCCTGTGACTTGACCAAGAAGCTGGCAATCACTTCCAGGTTGGTTTTCAACAAAACGAACTTGTGAGCCCGCCGCAGTTAAATTAGTTGTTGTCGAACAACCTGCTAAAAGTAGTAATGCAGCAGCACCAAGCAATACTTTAATACGCATGTTTTCCCTCATTTATCATAGTGTTTTTGCAGCTGGTTTGAGAACCACTCATTCCCTTCTTTGTTCAATATACCGTTGCTATTAACGGCATCATTGAATTGATCTTCATTAGCGCTACTAAATTATAGTCACTCGAGCGCCTATTTACAGCCAAAATTCGCCAGATCTATATTGAGAGATATGGATAACGGTTCAAAGTATCAACAAAGGCATGACCATAAAATTTGCCCACCCTCGTCAGCAAACAAAGCTTACCATAAAACGCGTATACTCTAAATAATTCGAAACATCACATGAAATATAAAGAGCCTATAACGCTTTCACCTTTGGTTACTCACCAAACCACCTTTTGCCTTACTCCAAATATAACCTGCCGCACGGTCTTTGCGCAAAAATAAATGCACAATTATACAATTAGCAAATTCAAGGGCTTTTACTCAAAATAAGCGTATCGAAATCTTTCGCGTCATTTTAGATTATCGATATTCTCCACTTTAGACATTCGGTCGGCCTACCATCAATCAACTCAAACATATTTATTCATATAAAAAACCGGTATTGTCGGTTAATACCAACAATACCGGTTAGAAGGCTTAACAGTTCTTATTGACTGTGTGAGCGTGATGCGGCCAATTGGCTTACATCATACCGCCCATTCCACCCATACCGCCCATGCCTGCAGCACCTAAATCAGGGCCTTCATCTTTAGGCATTTCAGTAATCATCGCTTCAGTTGTGATCATCAGACCAGCGATAGATGCAGCGAATTGCAATGCAGAACGAGTTACTTTAGTTGGATCCAAGATACCCATCTCGATCATATCACCATAAGTGTCAGTTGCTGCGTTGTAGCCTTCGTTGCCTTGAACTGCTTTAACTTTGTTAACAACAACAGAAGCTTCTTCACCTGCGTTAGTGACGATTTGACGCATTGGTGCTTCCATCGCACGCAGTGCAACGCGGATACCCACGTTTTGCTCTTCATTATCGCCTTTCAGTGAAGCCAGTTTAGCGGCAACACGTACCAGTGCAGTACCACCACCAGCAACAACACCTTCTTCAACCGCTGCGCGAGTTGCGTGCAGCGCATCGTCGACGCGAGCACGTTTTTCTTTCATTTCAACTTCAGTTGCCGCACCAACTTTAATTACAGCAACACCGCCAGCTAATTTAGCAACGCGCTCTTGCAGTTTTTCACGGTCATAATCAGAAGTTGATTCTTCGATTTGTTGACGAATTTGTGCAACACGACCTGCGATAGCAGACTCTTCACCAACACCATCAATGATAGTTGTTGTGTCTTTGTTGATGACGATACGTTTTGCTTGACCCAGATCTTCTAATGTCGCTTTTTCAAGCTCCATACCGATCTCTTCAGAGATAACAGTACCGTTAGTCAGGATAGCGATATCTTGCAGCATTGCTTTACGGCGATCACCGAAACCAGGTGCTTTAACCGCAGCAACTTTCACGATACCACGCATGGTGTTAACAACCAGTGTCGCAAGTGCTTCGCCTTCAACATCTTCAGCGATAATCAGAAGTGGTTTGCTCGCTTTAGCAACACCTTCTAATACTGGCAGCAGTTCACGGATGTTAGATACTTTTTTATCAACTAACAGGATGAATGGGTTTTCCAGTTCAACAACACCCGTTTCTGGCTTGTTGATGAAATAAGGAGACAGGTAACCACGATCGAACTGCATACCTTCAACAACATCCAGTTCGTCTTCCAGACCAGTACCTTCTTCAACAGTGATAACGCCTTCTTTGCCGACTTTATCCATTGCTTCTGCAATTAACTTACCAACGGTTTCGTCAGAGTTTGCAGAAATTGTACCAACCTGTGCGATAGACTTAGAGTCTGAACATGGAACAGACAGTGCTTTCAGCTCTTCTACAGCTGCAACTACTGCTTTATCGATACCACGTTTCAGATCCATCGGGTTCATACCCGCTGCAACGGCTTTCAGACCTTCAGTAACAATAGCTTGCGCCAGAACTGTTGCAGTTGTTGTACCATCACCCGCTGCATCGTTAGCTTTAGAAGCAACTTCTTTCACCATCTGTGCGCCCATGTTCTCAAATTTATCTTCTAATTCGATTTCACGTGCAACAGAAACACCATCTTTAGTGATAACTGGTGAACCAAATGATTTATCAAGAACCACATTACGGCCTTTAGGGCCCAAAGTTACTTTAACTGCATCTGCTAGAATATTCACACCACGAAGCATTTTTACGCGTGCGTCATTACCAAATTTAACGTCTTTAGCTGCCATTATTTCTTTCCTTTAAATTCTTTTCGTTAGTTGAGAAGATCTAAGTGAAAATTACGCTTCAACAATCGCGAGGATGTCACTTTCTGACATGATCAGCACTTCTTCGTTGTCGATTTTTTCAGCTTTCACGCCATAACCGTCGTTAAAAATAACGATGTCGCCGACTTTCACATCCAACGCTTTGATTTCACCATTTTCAAGGATGCGACCATTACCAACGGCGAGGACCTCACCACGCGTAGATTTACCTGCTGCAGTGCCAGTCAGAACGATACCGCCTGCAGATTTTGATTCAACTTCTTTACGCTTGACGATAACACGGTCATGCAATGGACGAATTTTCATTAATAGTTCTCCTATAAATAAAGTCCACACTAGGTAAAAGGACGATACCAGTATGCCTAAATAAACCAGTACCATGTTTCAGCAGATTGGGGCTAATTGGAGTGACTTCAAGGGGGGAAGATAAAATTTTTTTGTTTTTACCTTCCCTATTTTAATGGGGGCTCTTACTTATAGCGGTTATCTTTTTCTGATTCGTTAGAATCATCGGATTTATCGAGTTTATATGATGGATCATCCTGTTTACGTTGGAATTCCCCTTCAAATGTATCACCTTGTTGAAATGGGTTATTACGCCCTGCACTAAAACCATTTCCAGTTTGGGAAAAACGGATATGTGGAATCAAACGCATGACGAACAATTTTTGCACAGGAGGTAACAATAACAGCAAACCAATAAAGTCAGTAAAGAACCCTGGCAGGATTAATAAGAAGCCAGCAAGTACCAACGCAACACTTTTAATCATTTCTGCTGCGGGGCTTTCACCTGCTGCCATTTTTTGCTGGATCTGCATGACATTTTTCATTCCCTGATTTTTGACCAGAGAAATTCCCAAACAAGATGTCAACACAACCAGTATGAGTGTTGCCAATACCCCAATTTCTGAAGCAACACGAACGAATATGACGGACTCAATATAAATGAGAAGGCATATCAATATTAGCGGTAACCAGCGCACAAGTTCTCCTTTATTTCAATCAGCTATCTCCTTCGTTCTTCTTATTGCTCAAGTATCGACCACTCTCTATTCGAGTCATGTTCTCAGAGAGTTTGCCACCTATTCACACCCAGAAGTTCGTTGGATATAGGTTAGTTCTCGCCTCTTGGAAAACCTTTGTGAACTGTATCTAAGAGACAAACAACAACATTCGCTTTTTCACATAGTATAGACATAATGATGGAGGTCACTATAACGCTTTTCAACTCATGGAGATTTCTAATTTTTTTGGTTTCATCTGTGAGTATGTTCACATATTTTGAAATCTGTTTCATAAATCAAACTATATAGTGATCTAGGTTCAAGGTAATCATTAAAGAACCGCATATCATCTACTCATAAATCAGTAGATCATCATGCTGATAATGGAGTAACAGGTGTTTAACACCTAGAATGTTTTGTTTTACGGTATATATTTTTTAAAAGCGCATAATAGACAGTAACTGTAATCTAATTAAGAAGGTTCTCATGTCAAACAATACTCGTATCGAAGAAGACCTGTTAGGTCAGAAAGAAGTCCCATCTGATGCCTATTACGGTGTTCATACTCTGCGTGCGATTGAAAACTTTTATATCAGCGACCGCACCATTAACGACGTGCCCGAATTTATTCGCGGCATGGTAATGGTTAAAAAAGCGGCAGCAATGGCGAACAAAGAACTTCACACTATTCCACGTAACATTGCAGATACCATTATCAAAGCATGTGATGTTGTACTGGATACCGGTAAATGCATGGACCAGTTCCCTGTTGACGTATTCCAAGGTGGTGCAGGTACATCACTAAACATGAATACCAACGAAGTCCTTGCAAACATTGGTCTTGAACTGATGGGTCATAAAAAAGGTGAATATGAATACCTAAATCCTAATGACCACTTAAATAAAAGTCAGTCAACCAACGATGCCTATCCGACAGGTTTCCGTATCGCCGTATACAACTCTGTTGTGAAACTGATTGAATCGGTTGAATACCTGAAAAAAGGTTTTGAGAAAAAAGCAGAAGAATACAAAGACATTCTGAAAATGGGCCGTACCCAATTGCAGGATGCTGTACCAATGACCGTTGGTCAAGAATTCCATGCCTTTGCAACGCTCTTAAAAGAAGAAGAGAAAAACCTAAAACGTAGTATTGAATTACTGTTAGAAGTGAACTTAGGTGCAACGGCAATCGGTACAGGTTTGAATACTGCGCCGGGCTACCAAAAATTGGCTGTTGAGAAATTAGCAGAAGTGACTGGCTTACCTTGTGTACCAGCAGAAGACCTGATTGAAGCGACATCTGACTGTGGTGCATACATCACCGTTCACGCTGGCCTAAAACGCCTTGCCGTTAAGCTATCTAAAATTTGTAATGACTTGCGCTTACTGTCTTCTGGCCCACGTGCAGGCCTCAAAGAGATCAATCTGCCTGAATTACAAGCAGGTTCTTCAATTATGCCAGCAAAAGTTAACCCAGTTATTCCTGAAGTGGTTAACCAAGCTTGTTTCAAAGTTATCGGTAACGATGTTTGTGTTACAATGGCAGCTGAAGCGGGTCAGCTACAGTTGAACGTAATGGAGCCAGCTATCGGTCAAGCGATGTTTGAATCCATTTCTCTGATGAACAATGCGTGCCGTAACTTAGTTGAAAAATGCATTAACGGTATCACAGTGAACAAAGAAATCTGTGAAGCGTTTGTTTTTAACTCTATCGGTATTGTCACTTACCTGAACCCATTCATTGGTCACCATAATGGTGATATCGTAGGTAAGATCTGTGCTGAAACAGGCAAGAGTGTCCGTGAAGTCGTTCTGGAGCGCGGCCTACTGACCGAAGAGCAGCTGGATGATATTTTCTCTGTTGAGAACCTAAAACACCCAGCTTATAAAGCGAAAAGATTTGATGACTAATCGTTTATGCTAACCATAAATAACTCTTAAAAATCAAGGCACGCCTCTCCTTCGGAAAGCGTGCCTTTTTAGTTTTATGCACACACAAAAAATTAACACTACAGTTTCATATTTTTAATTTTAAATTTGTCGAGGAGTAAACACTATGTTAGCCGTAGAATTTATCATTGTTCTGCTGGCCATATTTTTGGGGGCCCGTCTCGGTGGGATAGGTATCGGCTTTGCCGGTGGCCTAGGTGTACTGGTACTCGCTGCTATTGGCGTAAAACCAGGTACTATACCATTTGACGTTATCTCTATTATTATGGCTGTGATCGCTGCCATTTCTGCAATGCAAATTGCAGGTGGACTTGATTACTTAGTCGATCAGACAGAAAAACTACTGCGTCGTAATCCTAAATACATCACCATCCTTGCACCAATCGTGACCTATTTCCTAACCTTATTTGCTGGTACAGGGAATATCTCTTTAGCAACTTTACCCGTCATTGCAGAAGTGGCAAAAGAACAAGGCGTCAAACCTTGCCGCCCACTTTCAACTGCGGTTGTTGCGGCTCAAATTGGTATTACAGCGTCCCCAATCTCAGCGGCAGTTGTGTATATGGCCTCTGTGATGGAAAACTCCGCCATGGTCGGTGCAGGTAACACTGTTAGCTATATTACGTTGCTCGCTATTTTACTGCCATCCACTTTCCTTGCTATCATTTTGATGTCATTCATCATCTCTTGGACGTTTAACTCGAAACTGTCTGATGATCCTGTTTACCAAAAACGTTTAGCAGAAGGCTTAGTTGAACTGCGTGGTAGCCAAGTTAAAGCTATCAAACCTGGTGCAAAATCATCTGTATTTTTGTTCTTGCTAGGCGTTGTCGGTGTTGTTGTCTACGCTATTATCAACAGCCCAAGCTTAGAAATAGTCAAAACACCATTGATGAACACCACTAATGCTATCTTAATCATTATGCTGAGTGTAGCGACCCTCATCACTATTTTATGCCGAGTCAATACTGACGCGATCCTTAACTCAAGTACCTTTAAAGCCGGTATGAGCGCATGTATCTGTATTTTAGGTGTTGCATGGTTAGGTGATACATTCGTACAACATAATATTGATTGGATTAAAGCAACAGCGGGTGACCTGATCCATGAACATTCATGGATGCTAGCCGTGATCTTCTTCTTCTGTTCAGCTCTACTGTACTCACAAGCTGCAACAGCAAAAGCGTTGATGCCTATGGCACTCGCGCTTCATGTTAGCCCACTGACAGCTATCGCATCATTCTCAGCAGTATCTGGTCTGTTTATTCTACCAACATACCCAACACTGGTTGCTGCTGTACAAATGGATGATACCGGAACCACACGCATTGGCCGTTTCGTCTTTAACCATCCATTCTTTATTCCGGGCACTATTGCCGTGATCTTAGCTGTTACCTTCGGTTTCCTATTCGGCGGTATGATCCTGTAGTTATTGGATATTCTACCCATACAAAAACCCGCAATATTTTGCGGGTTTTCTTTTAAAAAACTAAATAGCGTTGCACGGATAACCCAGACCGTATCCTACTAGCAGATTTATTCATACGCCATTGCACATATAGCAGGGCATGTTTAGATTTGAATGTGCAGTCATCAAGCCATAAACCGCTATCATTCACCTCATAAAAGCAATTAAGTCATCAAAACAGCTATCCGTGATGAATTAACCTATCGTCGCGCGATTAAAGCTTCTGCCCTATTTTTAACACCTTCGCCACATTATAAGCGGTCTGCTGTAAATTAATGGCGCCTTCATTTAATGCTTCGTCGAGCGCGCACAAGCGAGGCAATATGCTAAAGAAAGCATCAATGCCTTCTTGATGTAAAGCGTCCACACCTTTCCCTAACACACCACTTAATGCTATCACTGGAACATGGTATTTTGCCGCCACTTTGGCAACACCAATCGGTGCTTTTCCCCCTGCGGTTTGCCCGTCCATACTCCCTTCACCAACGATCACTAAATCAGCATCCATCATCTCTTTTTCTAAATCGACCGCTTGAATCACAATATCGATGCCCGGTTTTAGTTGTGCTCCCAAAAAGGCGGCTGCGGCGACAGATATTCCTCCAGCCGCACCACCTCCTGCTAAGTGACGGTAATCTATACCTGTTGTGCTTTTTATTACATTTGCCAGTTGATTCAGCCCACGTTCTAACATGGCAACCATTTCAGGTGTTGCCCCTTTTTGAGGACCAAATACTGTAGCGGCACCACGCTCACCAACAAGAGGGTTGTCCACATCACACGCCACATCAATGTCACAATCTTTTAAACGAGGGTCGAGACCTGAAATATCAATACTGGCGATCTTATTGAGTACTTCCCCCCCTTGGCCTAGCCGTTGTTGCTGCTCATCATAAAAAACAGCCCCTAAGGCTTGCAGCATACCAACGCCACCATCAACCGTTGCACTCCCACCAATACCTAAAATAATCTGCTGTACGCCTTTATCTAAGGCATCTTTAATTAATTGACCTGTGCCATAACTGCTGGTTAGCATCGGGTTACGCTCTTTTGGTGGAACTAACATCAATCCACTTGCAGCAGCCATTTCAATCGCTGCTGTCGTTCCTTGATGAAGCAAACCATAAGCTGCTGTTATAGGTTTATTGAGTGGATCAAATACCTCAACAGATACTCTTTCTCCGCTCGCAGCGGCAATCAACGCATCAACCGTACCTTCCCCACCATCTGCTATGGGTAAACTTAAAAATGTTGCATCAGGAAATACCGCTTGGAAGCCTTGTTTCACGGCATCGGCAGCAGATTCTGCACTCATGCTCTCTTTGAATGAATCTGGAGCTATAATAATTTTCATGATGAGTACCTATGAAAAACACGATAATTATTTAATCGTATCATGTTGATAGCTCTCATACTGCAAATTGTCTGACAGTTACCCTGATCACACCTTACCTATTTTTGTCATCAACAATATTGCTCACAAAGCAAACTGCTATAAATCAATAATGATCATTGTTATGATGGGAAGATGAGAACAATATTGTGATGGAGCTAACAATGTCAGTACAGCGCGAACAAATTTTAAGCCATGCTCTAAACCAGTTAGAAAAACAAGGCCTCTCTGCCTCTATCGAGCATCTTCTCCATGAGATAGCCCCTGATTTCAACATGATCCGCCAATTTTGGCCTGATGATGAGGCCTTAGTGTACGATTGCCTGCGTTATCATGGGCAACAGATTGAAATTTGGCAACGTCAAACACGGTTAGATGAGTCGTTAAGCCCCCAACAAAAACTTTCCGCACGCTACCAACAGCTGTACCAACGTGTTAGCGAAGGGCGTTTCCCAGGATGTTTATTTGTCTCAGCCTGTAATCACTATCCTGATCCACAGCACCCTATCCATCAACTAAGCCGAATACAAAAAGATAACTCTTTTCTATATACCAAAGAGTTATTAGATGAATTAGATATTGAAGACCCCGTGCTCGTGGCAAATCAAATGGAATTAGTTTTAGAGGGCTGTTTGAATCGTTTACTGATTCAAAGAGATATTAAAGATGTCGAAATTGCTCAGCATCTCTCAGAGGATATTTTAACTATTGCGTTATGCCGTAAAAAAGGAGCTTTAAGTTAATAAAACAGTAATCGCGCGTTAAACCAACAATTTTTGCTGAAAAAGAAAACACTCAGTTAAAAACTGCGTTTTTTTAGCAAAAATTCGTTGACGCCAACCACCTAATACGGTTTAATGCGCCCCGTTGCCCGGATAGCTCAGTCGGTAGAGCAGGGGATTGAAAATCCCCGTGTCCTTGGTTCGATTCCGAGTCCGGGCACCATCTTTCCTTTCGGAAATGGTGTAACCGTTTCCCTAGCACGGTCGCTGGAAGTGAGATCTCCAACGCTCGGTTAAAACTTGAATTTCAGTTGTAATCACGTTCATGACTTCTCACGTGGTTGACAATGATTTATCAAGTAAGGGTGTTTTCCTAGAACACCCTTCTCAATCAAATCCAGCTTATACACAAAGTTGATAAAATAGTCAACTTTGTGTAAATATTTTTTATTTATATCACATCCTCTGTCTTTTTGATGCTAGCCTTGTAAGTTCACCACCTAATCCCATTGTTAAAAACTCACCTAACTCATTCTCCAAGATCCTGACTGTACTGTATGCATCCAGAGCAATATATTCCATAGTTGAAGAGAGACTACGGTGTCCTAACATCTGTTTCGTCAATTGCATATTACGTTCAGGATGTTTCATTAATGTCGTCGCCAGTGTATGTCTGAAACGATGGGGACTGACATGAAATCCACATTCCTTTGATAAACGACGGAAAAAAGAACGTATCGTCTGACTGAGTGGAGTTTCAGAGCGGGATAGTCGTTTATGATAAAGACGATGAACATCAAACAAAATATCGTTTTTATCCGCCCCGTGACAACGCATTTCCTCAACCAAGGGCGCCAGTAAACAACGTAGTGGCTGAACAAAAGCAATCTGATATTCCCGGTGATTTTTACTGCTTTCACTGCGCAATGTGATCGTACACTCCTCAAAATCCAGATCGCCAATATGCAGGTTAATCAGCTGGTTAAAACGAATAGCCGTCAGCCTCAGCGTTTCCAGCACAGCAAACCAGAATCGAGTGGGATAAACCGCACATGCCTGAAAGTGAGCCTGATCAGGTGGCAGCATATTTTCCTGTTGCTGAAATTGTTCCAGAATACGA
>NZ_JAMPOG010000041.1:0-1531 GCF_028480065.1 Providencia sp. PROV189 | reverse complement strand
ATTCAGCTCATTTCTTCGCCATCTCAGCACATGCTCATGTGTCACTTCATCCGGTAGCGGTAACGCATTTTCACAAACTCCGCAATAACGCAGAAAAAGACGTACCATCTTACGGTATGTTTTCTCCGTATCCGGCCGTAATACTTTATTGTAAAAGTAATTACTCAGCATTTGCTCCCATACATCCACTTTCTGCTGATGTTCATCAGAACTGTGATTATCTTTCATAAACACCTCCTGCTTTTAACTTCCGACAATACGAATAAACAATGATTCCTCCGGCATATTCATGCCAAAAATCTGACGTCCTTTAATCATGTAACCATTGATTTTTTTATGGGATAACGTAATTAATGTTTTGTTATCACTCAGCGGATTCAGTTTTTCACCATAAATTCGAGCCCTGAAATGCCCTGTTTGTCGGGTATCATGACGAATAATCCGGTGCAATTTAAGGGATTCAAAAGAAGAAATAATATGGCCGATATCATCCGGATTTTTACCCGCCTCCTGTATGTACTGATAAAAAACAGCCGGACTCTGGCAAAACAAATACTCCATGACACAGTGAACCTTCGCATCCGGCGTATTTATTGCCAGTTTTCCGCCCAATAATCCGGACTTAAACCACGCCCAGAAAGCCTCTCCTTCATTTTTTATACTCAGACAGTTTTCGCGCTGTTCATCCTTCTCATCACGATTGCCCGTCTGAGTATCAGATAAGATTTCCGGCATTAAACCTGATAATTCAAGTGCATATTTCATATCCTCAGATAACGGAGGAGACATATCTGAGACAGTTTTTTCATCAGCAGAATCAAGTGCCCCATGGACAACCGCACCTTCTGCTTCTGCAACTACCATTAGCGGTATATCGCAGTGAATTCCGTTCTCTGTTTTTTCTGAAGTAACAGACTCCGGAGGCAATACAGATGTTACAGACGGAGTTTCAGGTTGTGGCTTTTGCGCCAATTCAGCAGGCGCCAATGACGCGATATCATTCTCCGGCTGCCCTGATAGCACTGAAGACGAAGCATCAGGCGCTGACATAGAAACAACGGAAGAAAATGCCGGCAATGCACCGGCGGGGAACGCAGCCAGAGCCTCATTCAGCACACGCTGTAAATCATTATCACCGTTTACCGGCTCGGTCACCACGTCAGACAACGCCTGAAGCGCCTTTGGTGTACCCGACAACCAGTGGATTACCTTCTCCGGTAATAGCCGGAAAGCCATCATGGCCCCCGTCGTCCGGCGAAAATGCGTCATATCCGGCACCGGCTCATGAAAGCGAAAACGATACGGTACGGTGGGCGCACTCATCCCCGGCTGCCACGCCGACAGGCTGTTCAGTTGTCCCTCAAACTGTGCCGTTAACGGTAACCAGTAAAACAGTCCGGTATAAAAAACACACACATTCCAGGCGCTGAACTGACGGCTCTGCTCTTCCGACGGAAGCCCGCGGGGCAGCATCTCTTTCTGGGACATCCGCATACACCAGGCTGTCGTATTCAGCGTTAAATCCAGCAAT
>NZ_JAMPOG010000040.1:0-6564 GCF_028480065.1 Providencia sp. PROV189 | reverse complement strand
CTACCACCCGGCTGATTTGCTGTAACCAGTTTTGCCGCTGCGGTGTGGTCAGCAATACGTCAGCTGCCTGCGGTAAATAAAAGCCGTCACTGTCACGGATAAATAATGGCCTTTCCTGCGTGTTTCCCGGGGAAACACGCAATGTTTTCTCTTCCGCTTTCCGGGAAAGCGATTTACGAAACCACGGTAACATCGGTGTTACTGCCTCTTTAATTCGGTAAAAACAACAACGCAACATTAAATAAAACATAAATTATTTTAATATCAGGATAAGAATAAATAATAAATGCACCTTATTTTCATTACGTTAACTCATCCACAAAAATAATTCCGGCAACAAAACAGAAGATTACATGAATAATGTTTTATTATTCTGTCTCTGTCTGTTTCTGCTGCCAGGCACGGATGGCCTTTTCATACGCGTCCGCATTCACATGCTCCCGGGTCATTCCGCATTGCAGAATATTTTCCCGACCTGACCAGAAGCCCGCATTTCTGTTTCTTTCCACCAACTGACATTCCGTCAGGTAATAACGCCCCCACTCAGCCTGGCGCTGTTCATCCCAGACCAGGAAAACGCCCACAACCAGAATCAGTGGCAACAAAAGTCCGGCTGTGACAAAAAAAGGAAACAGAATTTCATTCCAAAAATCCTGAGCCCACTCCCTCACACCCTGCCCAAATTCACATCTCATCACACTCTCCCCCATCTCATTCAATGACGGCATCACGATAACAATGCGGGAATAAAACAAAAGCCGAAATTAGTTTTCCGAAAAAAATAAAAAAACCCGGTATCACTACCGGGTTTTCAGTCAGTTAAATCAGTACGGAAACCTCACCCTCCGTAATGTGGCAATGAATCAAGAATATAGTCCGGTCCCGTCACATCCTGGAAACCGTCCTCATTCTCTTCATCACTGAACTCAATCTCATCAGATTCATGGTCGGTTAACCGGCCATGGTCATACTCGCTGTATCCGCAGAAACCACAGCCTTCTTCGGCATAGACATGACGGACCTGACAGCGGAAACGCGCAGACAGAGCACACAAAACCGCTGCTGACGGCGGCCCCCACGGAGTATCAAACTCTGCGGATAACTCCGTCGCATACCCGCCATCAATACAGTGAAAACCACTGCCGTTCGGCCATTTCACACCATAACGGCACTGATAAAGGTGATATGTACTGTTACCGGGGGCAAACGCCTGCCAGCGCGCCTGCCGCCAGATGACCTCCGGTGTTTTCCATAAACAGCCGTTAAAACCGTGTAATTCAGCCGCAAGGCTGGTCGGTAACAGAGTCCGCATATCCATCGGTATGGCTTCTCCGGTACTGCGAAGGTACTGAATATCCTCCCAGGCTGTCGCCACCCGGCTCTCATCCTCTCCGGTAAACCGGTTAAGCCAGTCAAAACTGCTTCCCGATAACAACGGGGACAGTCTCGCTTTCTGCGTCGCCGTCAGCGAGTCCCAGGAATGGTACGCCCCGCCTTCAGATAACCACATCTGATACCACTGATGGATTTGCTGACAACATGACGGTGTCAAATCCGGTGCAGTCATCAGCAGGTCAACCCAGTGCGTGAAAGCCGTGTTTCCCGGGGAAACAGGCCCGGTTGCACCGTATGAAGTCAGTTCCGGTAACGGCGGAAAAGACAGCGGTCTGACCGGTTTCAGTATCCCCGCGCAGCCGGCCAGCAACAAATGCAGACTTTGTGCTATCGCCGTCTGCCAGGCGGGTATCCCATCATCCGCATATATCCAGTGTTTAAGAGCCGGCATATCCGCCGCGTTGTGTAAGGTGATGTCAAGTCGGTTCGAGCACCAGTTTGGCATGATGATGTCCTCTTTTCAGAATAAAAAAGAGGGCTTATCCCGTGAGGAACAAGCCCTCACGGGAAAGATGTCAGTCGTTAATCGTTAAGGATTATCCGGCATGACATCCGGGTTAATGGCACCGCTCAGCTGAGCCTGTGCAAGTAAGGCATCGCTGTCACTGACATACGGGGATGCCGGCAGATAACAGGATGCATTCAGTTTATCCAGGTGGTACTTATCCACCAGACGGTTGACCACCGATACCGGCGATATCCCGAGTTCAATCATCCGGGACACCTCAGCATCATCGGACAATCCGGTATCACTCAGCGTAATGCCGTAATGCACTTGCAGTAACTGATGTACCAGTAACTGAAAGCGGATAATGGTCATTTTGTTCATCGCAGTCTCCTACGCGGCCTGTCGGGATGCGGCCACATTCAGTAAAAACTCACAGGCCTGGCGGGCCTGCCCGGCGGCCCGGAACAACGCTTTTTTGTCCGATTTCAGTACCCGCAGCCAGCTGTCAAGATAGCTTTCATGGTTCACTTCTCCCTCGACGCTTAACTGCGCACAAAGAAAAGCGCTGCCCATTTCCGCAACCAGCTCCTCAAAACTGTACAGCGGGTCACCAAACTTCAGGGACGATGAGGTGATGCCTTCACGGGCCAGCCTGGACGGATGACCGGTACTGTGCACCAACTCATGCAGTAAGGTGGCCTGGTAATCGGCATTCCGGTCAAACTGTGACGACAGCGGCATCACAATCCGGTCCTGTGACGGACTGTAATACGCCCGGTTCTGCGCCGCACTGGTCACCTTCACGCCGCTGGCATTCAGGATATCCAGCACCCGGTGCGTGGCCGGCAGGGTTATCCCTGCTGTCTCCTCTCCGGGTAGTCGCCGGTTTTCGTAAAAATGCGCCGGCAGGTCATCACACTGGGCTATGTTAAATAACGGATTCGCCTTTATCATCGGCACCTCCGTCATCACCACCTCACCGTGTTCATCCCGCAGCAGCTCACCGTGACGGTCTTTTGCCGGCACCTTCACCGGTTTGAATATCACAGTATTCGTCGCCATTTCGCCTTTACGGACATGGCCACCCAGTTGCTGTGCCTGACGGTAAGTCAGCCAGATATCGTAACCAAAGCCCTGCTCCGCCGCCGACAACCATAACAGCAGCACATTTATCCCCTGGTAGGAATGACCGGTCAGGGCGTTCACCGGAAAACCGGTGCCTGTCCCTTCCGACGGCCGCCATGGTCGTTTCCACGGACGGGTGCCTTTTTCCAGCGCGGCCACAATACGGTCAGTCACTTCCTGATAAATATCGCGAACCGGCTTATCCGCTGCCGGACGGCGTTTACGGTCAGATTTTTTCATCGGAATACCCTCAATAAAAAAGGTGTATCCCGTCCTGACGGTGAGATACACCATCAGGTGAAAAAACAATATGGTTAATTTTCAACCGGCGTTTCCAGTGGAAACACTGATTAAAATGTGTTCAGTGCTTCCCGGGGAAACACCTTACCTGATTACCACCAGGCCACAAAAAACAGTGACTCTGCGTCAAAGTCAAACGTCTCCGTTATCTCTGACAGCCAGCGTCTGACGCCTTCCACATCAGCCCAGTACGCCTCATCATAAGCCGTTGAACCAAAGAAAAAGCCCTCAGTGGTCGGGAACCGTGTCTGACAGTTTTCCGGTGTCAGTGCCTGCAAGTCCTGCTGTAAAGCCCGCAGATGGGCCTCTGTCACCAGCACCTTTTCACAGTTCTCAAAAGCCCCGATATGGTCATGCACCCACTTAAACAGCGCATTAACCTTACGGAAATACCCGACTTCAATATCGCCGTCGCTGTCCGCTTCTGCGTAACGTGAGGCGGGTATCCGGCTTTTGTCTGTACCACGCTTTTCACTGGCATAAAAGTAAATATCGAGTCCCTTCTGCTCAGCATCTCTGACACACGATAACGCACACGCCAGCGTGTCCCAGTTGATCCCCAGCTCCGCATCAAAATGATGTGCAACATGCGTTAATGTTGCCCGTGTCTCTGCCGGACAAGCCGTTTCATCAACATAGGTAACATCATCGGGGAACCACATCTCACACAAGACGAATGCCTCCGGATTGCAGCGGGATAAATCCGCTATCAGTTCCCGTATCGTACAGGCTCTGGCCATTATCCTGCCTCCGGTAAACCTATCCCTTCCGGTAACGTCAGGATAAGATAAGGAAATACCTGACTGACATAGTCCAGCACCGGCTGCCAGTCCCGGATATCCCCGTCAGAAGAGACCGAAAAATATCCCGGGCACAGGTTGTACAACAACAGTAATGCCGCGACTACAAACACGTCATAGGGTTTGTATGCTGTCTTGCAGAAATCCCAGTAGTCCTCTACGGGGATTTCGCGCTGAACAATAAACGTCTCATGATTCATGTCATCAGCCGCATTACCGTTAAAACAAAGCGCCTCACCGTCGTCGGTGAATAATGAGCCATCATTCAGCCGTTTTTCCTCCAGGCCATCACACAACACAATAGGTTTATCTGGGTATCCGCCGCAAATCTGCTCTGCGGATATGGGATTGGCCAGATAGTGGTGATAGAGCTTGTCCAGATGTTCACGGAAGTTCTGCCACATCAGGGGGTCAACGCTTTGTTTTTGTGTAAAATAATGTGTATATCCCATGTGATAAATCCTCATTCTGATTAAAAAAATGGCGGATTCATCTCCTGACGGAAATCAATCCGCCGGGCGGGGTCATAACAAAAAGTCAATGGTGCTATCAGTACAACAAATCAGCGACACCAGGCATAACGCACCTGTGCCAGCTGGTATGTCAGTGCAAATCCGGCACGGGAGGCCGCTTTTATGGAACAAAATGTCCTGCTGTCCAGCGAGGTTATCAACGAATGAAAGCGGTATTCTTTCGAATGCGCGCCCAGACGTACAGTAATGCGGATCCTGAACTGCCGGGGATTCACTTTCACCACCGTCGCACGGTAAGCGCGCCGGCCGGTTCGGTTACTTATCCACGGTAATTCACCGGGTATCCCTGACGAAACAAACGGTATACGGTCATAAAAACGGTACAGCCGTTGCATGATCAGACTCAGAAATGAAAACGGTTTGTTTTCTGGCAGTAAAACAGACATGTGTGTTTCTCCGGTAAAAAAAGACGGAGAAACGTCCACCTGACGGGGAGTTTCCCCGTCGGGTAGGTAAGTAAAAAAAGAATGAATGCCGGCAAATCAGTCGCTCAGTTCGATACCGACAAGGTATTCATCAGCCATCTCCATTGCCATCCATTCACTGACGGTCTCATCCAAGCCGGCTTCACAGCCTTTCTGCCAGATCACTGCATCAATCCGCTGACCGATATCCGGTAAACGGCGAAGCAGACATGCCGGCCAGGGTCTCATCAGACCATCCGCACGCCACAGTAATAATCTGCCGTAAGCAAATCCGGCATCATAAAGCGTACACTTCATCAGCGAAATGGAATGAGGGCGGTTTTGCTCACCGGCATACCTTTCAGCCAGTTTCAAATCAGCCTCAACATTTCGCAGTGTCCGGGCTTCCTCAACCAGCCACATCAGCCATTCCCAACTCCGGGAATAGCGACAGACGTGATCGGCCACAAAGAACAGTCCGCGGGTAATGCCATAAATCATGGTTATCAAACCTGATCAGTAAATGGAAGCAGCCCCATTTCAGGGTAGCTGACTGACACCTGTGAGTCCGTTAAATCAGTCGGTTACATGCTTTTCATTTTCGTGTTGCAGGCAGCAGCGGTAACCCCAGCGCCAGGCTTCATTCCAGATTTCCGGATCGAGCCGCTCAGCGATGACTGTCAGCCGGTGAAGCAAAAATGCGGGGGCACCGGTTTGCGAGTCCATAGTAAATCAGGGCGCCAAAACGAAATGCCGTTGTATACAAATCAAGCTCAATAAACGGCAGTTCTCTGTAATCTCCGCTCTGATACATCCGTTTTTCGTCCAAACGTATCACCTCCAGTTCTTCTGCGGTGATTTTCAGCATCCGGGCATCATTAGCAACGGCCTTCAGTTGCTGAGAAACACGGGAATGCGGAAATAAATAACTGGCAATACCAGACATTACGTGGGCAACACCATAATTCAATGTAAAAAGAGTCATAAGGGCTATCCTCAGATAAGGGAATACAGCCCTCACGGGATGTTTTCCCGTATGGGTCATAAAATCAGTGAATGTCCGCCGTTAAGCACCAAACATCAGCGCTTCAACCGGATCTTCAAACTGTGCATTTTTGATCGCATCGTTGTAGATACGGCGAAAGTCAGACGCATAAGGCGTTTGCTCAGCCGCTTTCCAGACAGCGCGGACCATTTTCTCAAGATGTGGACGGGTAAAATCAGCCTCCACAGATAACGCGCCCAGTTGCTCTGCAACGGCACTGATTATCCAGAAGTTTGGCGGAAAATTATCTTCGTCCGGGTGCTCGCCAATATCCAGACGGACAAAAGCAAGAACCATGTCGAGCTCACCTGAGAGGTGATGCAGTTGCGTGAGAGAGTGCAGATCGTCAAAAAAAGACGATTCCGGAAATGTAGATACCTTCATTGAATTTCTCCTGAAAAAACGGAGAAATTCCCTGATGACGGGTGATTTCCCCGTCAGCGGGCAGGTTATATGAAGCGTTGCGTAAAAATAATCCTGATGATAACGCTATTCTGTTATCACCCTCCGTCGA
>NZ_JAMPOG010000039.1:0-9163 GCF_028480065.1 Providencia sp. PROV189 | reverse complement strand
TTACTTTCAGCACCGGCCATAACCGGCGCCCGGTTTTTCCTTTCGTCATTTAACGTCCTCCGGTGTCACTGTTTTGCTCCAGTCCCTGTACACGCACATCCGTATTATCTGGGGTCTGGGTGGCAGGGTTCGCCTGTGTCCGTTGCTGATCACGCTCAATCACCGTTAGCATCGCGTTATTGGCAATGGATTTACGCACTTCCATTTCCGTTTGCAGCATCCCGATTTCGCGATCCAGCTGGTCAACCGACTGGTTACCGATCTCCTGGGCTTTCGGAAAATTACCGGCATTCGGCTCCCCCTGGCCGGTGATCAGCATCCGGCGCATCGTCAGCGCCAGCTCCATCGTGTCCGCCATCGCCAGCTCACCGGCCAGACGCTGTGTTAATGCCGTTTTATCCGGATCCCGGCGCAGCGCTTCAATCACCCCCCGGGAGACCGTCAGGCTGCCGGTTTTCAGTTTCGCCAACTCTGCCGCCCCGACCGCGCCCCGGCTGTTCACCAGTTTATGCAGCTGTTCCAAATTTTCCCGGGTGGTGGTCTCCAGCACCGGTGCCAGCCCGGTTCCTGGCTGGGAACTGCCCGGTTGCTCCGCCTCACCGCCGCTCTGACAATCCGCCGGATTGGTGCAGGTGCGGACCGATTTGCTGCCCAGCACCTGTGTGACCACCTGAGCGGCTTCCTCACTGTTGGCAAAGCGCCTGCAAGCGGCTCCGTTACACTGGCCGGCCGGCACCGGGGCCGTACTGGTTGCCGGCAGACCGTTCATGATATTAAAGCCGGCCTGTGCAAAATCCTGCGCCGGCTGAATCGCAGGCTGACCAACCCCACCGCGCTGTTTCCCGCCTATCCATACAACCCCTTTATCGCCACTGCTTTGCTGAATTTGCTGGTCAGTTTTTACCGCATCCCCGTCACTGTTATTGATGATATTCTTTGCTTCTTCGAGGATCGCCGCCTGCGTCCACTGATTATTTTCTGAAAAGTCCATCATCCGTTTAGCCATGTTCTGACAGTTCAGCTGCGCCTTATCAAACGCCACATTAGCCTGCAACACCCCGTTGGTCAGCATTTCATACAGGCCGGGATTCGCCCGCTGGATAGCCATCGCCGGCAGACTGGCCACCGCCCCGGTGGCATTCTGGATCACCTCACTCATCAGATTCTTAAAGCCGGCCGTCACCCCGTTCAGCTGGTTGCCCACCGTGGTTTTGATATCAAAATTGCCGCACATCAGATCACTGTTCCAGCCCATGCTCATCCCCAGACGTTGCAGATTACTGCGCCCCGGCGGCTGGGATAACACCGTGCCGCCGCCCAGGTTGTAGTACAGTTTGTCGGAGACCGCGCCGGAAACATTTGCGCCGTAGCCGATATCATTCGCACCGGCAGAAAAATCCAGCCCGGCCCGGACAGAAAATGCCGGTACACTGCATAACACCATCAGTGTCAGCGCCGGCGGAAAAAACGTGTGTCGTTTTGCTTTCATCATCTTAAAATCCCTGCTTAAAACGTTGTGCTGTACAGAAATTTTTGCCCCATGCGCTTGCAGCAGCTGTACGGCTGCCACAATGCCCAGGCATAATTACCGTCCTGTGCCTGTGCTCCGCCCTCATCCGGAAACACCGCACAGCTGTTTTTCAGCCCCGGCGACAGGCGCTGCCATTTATGGTTTTTTGTCCCGGTATTCTCCGTCACCGCGTCCGGCGGCCAATAGCCATCCCGGCGGTTGCCTTTCAGGGGCACATAGGTATGCGCCTGCCCGGTGCGGGTCATAATATCTGCCACGCGCTGCGCCACCACAGCCGCCGCTTTATCCCCGTCCTGCTGGTTGACAAAACCGCTGCGCGGATAGAGATTTCCCCACATGTTGCCCCGGCTCTGCCCCCCGATTTCCCGTTTCCCGGGAATTATCGCTTCCGGATACGCCATTTCCGGCACACCGAGCCGCCACGGCACACTGTCGAGCGTGCTCAGGTAATAAGGAAACAGCGGTGTGGCTGCGCTGTCACAGGAATACCCCGGAATACTGCCGCCGATAAGGGTGGTTGCCGGATGACCGATAGCATCCGCATAAAAAAAGTGCAGGGCGGTTTTACGTTTTGCCTCAAACTTCTGTTCACTGTTTCCGCCCCCGGCAGATACCCCGCTCAGCACGCCGGTCACGGCATTTTCAATCCCGCCGGCCGCCCCGCTGACCAGTGACATTTCCCGCCACGGGTTTTCACCCGGGGCATGGTAGGCCGAGACCACCGCCTGCGGAATAAAATGTGACACCCGGACAGATGTCCGGATACGGCAGCCGCCCCGGCCACACTTCAGCCAGTAGCAAATCCCGCTGATACGCCAGCTGATACACGACGGTGAGGCCGCAGAAGCGACCAGAGTGGCGGTACTCAGACTGGCTTCCGCCACCGGCACCAGTGAACAACCGAGTAACAAAGCCCCCGCCAGACGCCGGCGATGTGATTGTCGGGTCATGGTTGACCTCCTCCTTCCTGTTGTTCCCGGTACTGCTGTATCTGCGTCACCGCCTGTGCAATATCGGTGGTGCCGTAAACCACCCACTGCGCATCAACGACGACCGCCGGCAGAGATGACACCCCCAGCTGCCAGGCCTGAACCACGCCCTGATAAGCCTGCCGTAATGCCGTTTCTCTGGCCTGCCAGGCCGGACTTTGTAACAGGGCGGTGATGTGCGGGGCATCCGCTTCACTCAGTTCCGTCCCCGGCTGAAGCAGGGCCTCATCCAGCAGGCGTTCAGGCGCATCCAGATACACCACCTCAAACGGGATGTCCGTCTGCGGCAGAGCGTCATCCTGCGTGGTATACAGCACCACTGCCGCCCCGGCGGTCAACGGCAGGTATGACAGCGACAGCATCAGCAATCCGGAAAGAGATAAAAATCGTTTTTTCATTCGGTCAGTCCTCACAAACGAACGGTGAGAGAAGAAAAGCGCATCAAAACCCGCCGGTGACCGGCGGGTTTTCACCGGTTACCAGCCCACCGCAAACCCGGCGCCGATACTGGTATCGCCGCCGTTATTCCATGACGCATTCAGGCGCACATTGGTATTGGCCGTCGGCTTATACTGCACCCCGGTGGCTATCGCCTGTGCATCACGGTAATGCCCCATCGCCATCCCGAACGAAAAACGCTCACTGTTCACATACGGAATGGAAGATATTGCGGTCACCCCGGCAATCCCCGCATTGGCCCGTTTCTCCACCTGACTGATTTTATTGTCCAGCTGACTGAAACGCTGGTCGGTATACTGCCGGGCATTGTCCAGCACCGTGTGGGTCACCTGCCCGAACGTCTCATCGGTATAGCGGTTTGCGGCCGCCAGGGTCTGTTCCTCCCCCTCAATACGGGCCTGCTGCTCTTCCGTAATCCGCTTGTTTATCTTCGCCTCACTGTACTGAATGCTCACATCGGTGTAGTCCATGGCCTGTTTCAGCGTCTGCTTATCGCCGGCAATACGCGCATCCCGCTCCTCATCCAGTTGCCCTTTGTTGACCGCATCCGTTTTTGCAATGCCGGCCGCCACATGCGTCAGAAAACGTTCCTGACCTTCACGGCCGACGGACACGCTGTTATCCCGGTCAGCCAGGCTGCCGTCCCCCAGTGCCACACTGTTTTTCGCCAGCGCCCGGGCATCCACACCCAGTGCCACGGATTTTTCGCCCAGCGCCAGACTCTTATCCCCGACCGCAACAGCCTGTTTACCCTGACTCAGCGTACTCTGCGCCTCATTCAGGGCTTTATCCGCCGCCTGATATTCCGCCTGTTTCTGCGCCAGTTCGGCTTTCACCTTCTCCAGATCCCGGATGTTTTCCAGCTCGGATTGCGTCGGACGCAAATCAGACAACTTTGTATCCAGCGCGGAGAGATCCTTTTCCAGCCGGGAGAGTTGCGTTTCTGCCTGCTTCAGTGCCTGATCGGTGACGGCTTTTTCCGCCGATAACTGCTGTTTCAGCTGTGTGGCCTGTGACGACATGGCCTGTGTGTGACTGAGCGCATTGTCCTGAAGGTACTGATCCACTTTTTGTTTCAGCGCCTCCGGGTTGGTATTCAGCCCGACGGTGTTATCCCGGGGACGGCTTTCCAGTACCAGCAGTTGCTGTAACTCTTTGGCATAATCCGGGCTGTCCGGCGATAAACTGTTGACCTTATCCAGCTGGATCAGGTAGTTCAGCTGATTCTCATAGCGGGTGAAAATACCGCTGACCATCTGATTAAAGGTGCCTTCATCGATGTTATCCAGATACAGCTCTGACAGGATCTGCTTCCCGGCCTCTGTCACCCCGGTGAGCCCCTGCTCAATTTGCTGCCGGGCATTTTTCTGATAAGCCTGATACAGATTCTTTTTCCCGTCCGCAGAGGTGATCAGGGCGATTTTGGCCAGCTCTTCCTGATAACCGGCAACGCCCTTCAGGGCCGCGGTATTCAGGTGTAAACGGGATAATTGTTTCTTCTGCTCGCTGTCCGTGACCGCATCCGACCACAGCATCGCTTTATCACTGTGGCCGGCACTCAGTACCGGGGACAGGGCCACACCCTGATAGTTGGTCGTAATCTGAGAACCGGTTTTCTCTTTGATGGTTTCATTAACCAGAGCACTTCTGGTTTTCGCTTCAATATAGGCATTAACATAACTGACATAAAACTGCGTGTCATTACTGACCGACGTATCCTGCTCAACCCGTTTTTTCACTTCCTGAGCCAGACGGTCAGCCTGCCCCTGCTGCCACAACGCCACAAAATTCTCATCCACAATCTGTGAAACCGCCCCCAGATTGCGTTCATAAATCTGTGCCATCCGGTCAGCGACCTGCTGTGCCTGTGTCACCTGCTGCTGTTGCGCGGTACGCTGACCCGCCAGGGTCTCCTGTTGCTGCAACAACGGTTTCATCGCTTCCTGACGCTCCAGAATATTGCTGTTCGCCAGCGATTTACTGTCAAACAGGGCCTGCGTCTGCATGTACTGCTCATGCGCCTGCGCCCTGTTCTGCAACAGGGCATTCTGGGCTTTCATCGCCGCCTGCGCCTGTTCCGCCGTCATATTGTTCCCCAGCGCCATACTGCCCTCACCGACAGCCGTACTGTGCTGCCCCGTGGCCACGGCCGTGTCCCCCAGTGACACGTTTTTGGCCTGTAAAGCGCAGGAATAACTGACAACCAGCGACAAAAGCGTTACTTTAACTCCCGTCGTTTTCATGACGTCATGTTTCCTCTTTTTAACATACCCAATGAAGCGGCCGGGTAAGCCGTGCTGCAACACGGTTTACCCACTCCCTGCTCCACCCGTTTCATCATCCCGGCACCCGGGGCGGTAACCCCCGTTTCCGGTCAAGTTCATCTGCCACCCTGAACGCCGCTTCCAGCTCACTGCATCCGTATTGCTCCATCAGCACCCGCCGTTGCTGCTTCTCCTCTTTTTCCGTCATCCCCAGCGCCAGATATAAGCTCGGCTGTACCACCCGGAACAGCGCCTCCACTTTCCGCGCCAGCACCACCCCTTCCGTGTAACAGCCGGAGAGTTTGGCTGCGGACAGCAGCACCTGTTTCTGCTCCTCACTGAGCGTCTTAAAGCGGGCGATTGCCTCCACCTCTTTCTGCGGCATCGTCAGACACACCCACCACTCCGCCATATTGAGCATTTTCTCGGCACAGTCCGGATAGTCATCGAGGTTCTGGGTCGCCAGCCACAGCCAGGCCCCCAGTTTCCGCCACATTTTCACCACTTTGGTCACATAGGGGGATAACAGCGGGTTGACCGTCACGATATGCGCCTCATCCACCACAAAATTAATGTCCCGGGCCCGGTACTGATCCCGCTCGGCAATATTGTTGATGGAGTTGATAAGACTCACCATCGTCAGCGCCATCTGGGCCTCATACCCTTCCCGCGCCAGGTGCCCCAAATCAATCAGGGTCACATCCGCCTCCGGCCACAGCTCCCCCGGCAGATTAAACAGCTCATGCTCAAAACTGCCCGGTTCGGTAAACATCCCCAGGGATTCCGCCATTTCGGCCGCTTTCGCCCGGCGCTGCGGATTTAATGCCCGCCCTTCCTCTTCACCTTCCCCCCGGGAGAGGGCATACAGCGCCTCCTGCAAATCCGCCGGCAGCATCTGCCGGTCGGCGGCATAAGACGCCCGGGCCCCCGCCATCAGCGCCCGGCGGATCATCGCCCGGTCAGCCCGCTTCAGCTCCGCTTCTTCCCGCACATCCCCGCCGGTGATCATCATGCGGGCGGAGATTTCCATTTCCCCCAGAATGTCACGCTGCCCGTCATCATCCTCAGATTCACTGTCCGTCTCTGGCAGTTCATCCGCATTCAGTGCCAGACGCTGTTCATCCATCATCAGCAGCTGATGCGCATCCGCAAACAGCGGCAGACGCACCCCGCTGCCGGGCTTGACACTGACCTTATTGACACTCAGCCCCAGACTGGCGTAATAGTCCGCCAGTAAACCAAAGGAGTTACCGGCCTCCGCAATAAACAGACGCGGACGGCGGACCGCCATCAGCTGCGATAACTGTGCGCATAAGGTGGCGGATTTACCGGCCCCGGTGGGACCGAATAACAGCAGATGCGCATTCTGGGTACGATCCTGTTTATTCTGCGGATCAAAGGTCAGCACCCCGCCGCCCCGGTTAAAGAAACTCCAGCCGGGATGCCCGGTGCCGCTGGTGCGCCCGGTCACCGGCAGTAATCCGGCCAGGTGCTGTACCCAGGTCAGCCGGGTATACCAGTGTTTTTTATCCGTCTGCGGGTCAAAACACATCGGCAGGGCACGCAGATACCCGTTCAGCGGCGCCACATCATATTCCGGCTTCACCGGCTCCAGACCGGCATTCAGCAGCGTGGCCGTCAGATCCACGCGCTTTTTGTTCAGTTCCTCCACCGAGCCGGCACGCAGCAGCAATGACAGGGAGGCCCGGTAAAGCTTATGGCGGTGCCCCAGTAAACCTCTGGCGGTTTCCACGTCCCGGCGGGTACGTTGCGAGTCGGTGTTTTCCCCCACCGAGTTTTTCCCCAGCCGGGTAAATTCCTGCTCCAGCGTATCCTGAGGCTGTGTGACGATGGTCATCGACAGCATCGTCCCTTCCGGAAACAGGTCCATCAGCGCATTGATATTTTTGTCACCGCGCTTCTGCTCCCCGGTCAGGTGCCCCGGCCCCGGGGCTTTACGCAGTTTTTCGATATTCACCACACCGTGCGCCAGGTTATCAAACCACCACACGCCGTTTTCCACATCCGACCGGGGCGGGGTAAACCACAGCGTTTCCGCAAAATCCTTCAGCACCGGCAGGGTGCCCGGGGCTTCCTCCGCCGCCGGCCAGTACGCCCCTTCCCGGTACAGCGTCTCCCGGTCCACCCAGTCAGGGGCCGGATTGAAATGACGCAGCAGCCACTGATGCACCTGCCTCCCGTCCTGGCGGACACACTGCACGCCGGCACTGCCCAGACTGCTGACCAGCCGGTCACACATCTGATTGAGCATCGCCACCGGCGGCATCGGATCGGTATAGCTGTTCCCCAGCCGGCGGTAAACCACCATCCGGGTCCGGCGCTGCTGTCCGCGCCAGGGTTGTCCGGTCACCTCCGTGTCCTTAAACAGCCCTTCCGGACGGGCAATCCCCCGTAAATGACGCGCCATTTCGGTCAGCCAGGCTTCGGTAAACGCGGTGCCCCGGGCCGCCGGCAGGATATAGTCCCGCAATGTGGCCAGTGTGACGCTCACGTCGTCCTCATCCTGACAAAAAAACTGCACCACCCACGGGTTATCATCATGCTCATCCAGACTGTCCTGAAGCGCATCCTCCACCGCATCCCGGATTTCGAGCAGACGGCCGGCAGAGCGCCCTTCCGTCGGCGCCGGCTCAACGGCATACACCGCCCCGACCGACATCCCGTCATCAAGCAGCAGGCATTGCTCCTCATCCAGAAATTCCACCCAGGGCAGGTAATCAATAAAGGACGGATTCGCATGGTAAATCTTCTGCTCATCCGCCCGGGTCATTTTTCCCGGCCGGGAAAGCGGCTGACGGCCTAAACCGGCATTCTCTGCCGGTGTACTGCGGTGTACGGTTTTGTCAGCCTTGTTTTCATCCGTTTTTTCAGCAGAAACCGCCTGCGCTTTCCGGCGTGAGCGGAATAATGAAAATCCCATCACAAGCCCTCCACACGCTCACCCGGCAGGGCATACTGCACTTGATGGTAAAACGGAAACACCGTACTGTATCCCGGCACCGGCAGATTGCCGGCCGAGAGATGCGGGAACACATACATCACCATGTCCGGGTTCGGCAGACGCGGAAACTGCTGATGGATCTCACTGCTTTGTGTCCGGGTATACGCGGTGTCCGCCTGCTGAAGGCGCGCGGCTTCATCATTCGTCAGGGCGCGTCGCAGGGCGCTGCGGGCGGTCTCCGTCACCGTCCGGCTGTCCGCCGCACCGTTCGGATCAGCCTGTCTGCCGGACCAGATGGCCATCATGTCGCTGTTTCCCGCCGGCAGCAGCTCCTCTTTGGAGGTGGCACAGCCGGCCAGCAACAACACCAGTGCGCACAGCACTCTGCTTTTCATCACACATTTCATCATTCTCATGATATGACGCCTCCCGCGCCCTTCAGGATCGCCCCCCGGCAGGTCAGCCGGGCAAACTCACCGTGACAGCTCAGTTCAGATAGTGAAAAAGGCACACATTGCCAGCCGGCTTTATCCGGCGCCTCCCCTTTAAAAACGGTGTACAGCAGGCGATCCCAGTCACTGTCCTGCGGCCACGCCTCATCCCGCGGGGCAAACCGGTAAACGGTAATGTCGTTGTCACTCAGCCCCACCCGGTGACGGCCCACAGACAGAACCGCCCCGGGCGTCTCACCGGCGGTACTCTGCCACGCCAGCTGTATCGTCGCCGGTGACATGCCGGCAATCAGCTGCTGTTGCTCCTCATCAAACACCTGATGACCGGCCACCGTCAGGCAAAAATGACTTCCAGTACAACCGGCCTGTCCGGCACTGAACACAAACACCAGCGGAAACGTCACCGGCGTCACAGCCAGCACCCCCGGCTTCGCAAAATACGTCACTCCAGACCTCCTTCCTCACCCTCTGTCAGTGAAAAACCGTAATTCACCCGGCGTCCCTGC
>NZ_JAMPOG010000038.1:0-9564 GCF_028480065.1 Providencia sp. PROV189 | reverse complement strand
AAACCCGCCGCCGATGGCACTGCCCAGCGCCGCTTTCCCCGCATCCCCGGAGAGCGAGGAGGTGATACCGTACCCGTTGTTCTGCGCGGTATACTGACTCTGCGACATCGCATCCCCGGCCGAGGCCGCTGCCGTCAGGGCAAACAGGGTCGGCAGATAGGTGCCGGCATTGGTTTTACGTTCACCGCTGATACACGGGATCCCGCTCTCATCTGAAATCCAGCCGAGCGACCCGCCGTTATTACGGGCATTCTGTCCGCTGTTGGCCTGACTGCCGCCGTCCGTCCGGTCAGCCGGCTTCGGCACCGTGCGGATCGTGCCGTCCGTAAAAACAAAGGTGATCGAGGTGATATCCCCGCGCACACAGGACAATGTCCAGTCACCGGTGGCCGAGCCGCTGATCACCGCCCCTTCCACATCCGGTAACTCAATGCCGTTCGCCGTGAGGTTGTCTTTTCCCACCACCACCTTGAACGGATACGGATCGGTCACTTTACCGTCAATGGGCACCCGCCCCAGCAACGCCGTCATCGCCTGGCTGCCCACCAGGGTGGCATTCTCCGGTATCGTGTACGCCGGTTCGGTATGGGCCTCACCGTCCACTGTACCGGAGAGCGTGCGCTGATTTTTGGCCACCCGGTCCAGTTCCGCTTTCTGACGGGTAATGGCGTTATCCTCCAGAAAAGAGGTCGGAAACGCCGGTTTAGCCGGTTGTCCGTTCACCATCCGCCCCGGTTCAGCCGGTTGTCCGTTCACCATCCGCCCCGGTTCAGCCGGTTGTGCATCCTGCGGCTCAGCCCACAGCAACCCGTCTTTCACCGTCAGTCCGCTGCCCCCGGTATCCAGCCCCAGTCCCAGCGGAATATCGCCTTGTCCGCTGCCCTGAGCCGGCTGACCACCTGATGCTGTCAGCGTTTCCCCCAGGCTATCCAGACGCCGCATCAGTGTCTGCTGCTCCTGTTGCAGGGCACGCTGCTGACTCTCCGCTTCCTGACGGACGGAAGCCACCGCAGACTGGATCTGCCCCGACACATTCTGCTGCCGGTTACGCAGCTGCGCATTCTCTTCCAGCAATTTCTCATTCTGGGCGATCAATTCCGCCTGACGGTCACGTACCGTTTTCATAGTGCCAATCAGCGTCCTCAGTGTATCGGCCGGGGTATCCCCCTCAATCCCGAGTGACTTCAGCTCCCCTGGGTCAAGGTCATTGATTGACTGAGACAGGTTGTCCTGTCCGCTGCCGGTGACCGGCGTGTCGGGCTGGCAGCTTTTGATACCAATCAGCACCGCCAACGCCAGTGCGGACGGCACCAGAATTTTGACCAGCGTATTGGATTTCACTTTCATCGGGCTTTCCCTCCCGTCCTCCGGACAGGCGGCTCCGCAGGAAACGCCTTATCCGGTTTGCCTTTCATCACCAGATACACTGTGGTGGTATCCTCCGGTGTGCCCTTCGCGTCCAGCCACTGATGCTGGAACGTGGCGCTGACAAACTGCCCCTGCAACTGACGGGGATCCAGCACGACTTTCTGAGCGGACTGATTGGTCAGTTTCACCGCCACCACCCGGTACTCCGCCGCCTGCCAGCCGGCCAGCGGCCGCGCGATCAGTGGTTCAGACGGGTAGAGTGCTGTCAGTGTTTTTGGTAAGGTCAGTGGCAAAGGTTGTACGCCGGACACCGGCTCCACTGTTCTTAACGGTGCATACAGACTCTGGGCGGCATAACGGGTCAGTAAGACCGGTAACGGCGCCGGATAACGGGTTTTCGCTTTGCGGTCCACGCTTTCCGGTACGGCATCGGCTGCTGCCCCCGCAGCCTGCCCGCTGCGTCTGACGCTCTGACTGTCACGCTGCGTACTGACTTCACCGCTGTACACCACCCGCACCGGCTCCAGCTTCCCTTTACCGGCAGTGGCCGTCACATCCAGCAACAGGATTTCCCCGCTTTCCACATCCTGTAACTGAAGGCGGGTCTGCGGGAAGGCGCTTTCCGCCCGCAGGTACACCGCCCCTCCGGTACTCTGGATCCGCAGTTTCTCATTCAGAGACGGTGGAAAACCGACACGCACATTTTTTTCCACAAACACAATGCGCTCTTCCCCCACATGCAGAGAAACCGGTAACGGAATACGCTCCCAGCGGACCAGCTCTACCGCCTGCACCGGCAGCGGCAGAGCGGCCACAGAAAACACCGCCGAAATCCCCAGAGCACAGGCCGTCAGATGACGTTTTATGCTCATTGACTGACCTCCTTATTCTGCTCCGCCGCTTCCAGACGCTGAGGCAGCCCGTCATAGCAGTCCAGGGCCAGACCAAACGGATTACTTTCCGGATCGCCCTCCCAGCGCACCACTTTCACCGGATAACGTACCGTCGCTCGCTTGACCGGCTCCGCGCTAAAATATTCATCCGCTACCAAATCCAGGCGCACGATCCAGTTATCCCGGTCAATCACCCGGACTTTATCCTCACTGAACCCGCGTCCCGGGATCTCATACACCACCCGGGAACGCCCTTTCAGCTCCCCGAGCGTAGTACGGTAAGCGGCCTCTTTCTCAAAATACGCCCGGCAGGACGGCGTCAGATAGGCACTGAGCTGTGCAATCTTTCGCGGATAATCCACCTCGCCGTCTTTCGGCCAGGCATTCAGTTGCTGAAAAATATAAAAGCTGAAAGCGTACACCGTCGGCAGCGGCACTTCCCACCATGCCCGGGTACTGCCGGAGCGCAAATCCGGCGGATTATGGATCGTCAGTTTAGCCGGCGCCCGCATCCAGCCGGCAAAGGCCACAAACAGGCAGAGCACCAGCACCCCGCAGATCATCCGCAGTGTCAGAATGTGCTGGTCCCGGTTTTGCAGGGCATGACGAAATTTACTCATGGCGGCCTCCGGCGATATACCGGCACAGTGACAGCGCCTGCGTCCGGCGTAAAAACCAGCCCTGAGATACGGTGATGAGGGATTTTTCAGTCAGCCGTCCGGTCAGCGGCAATGTGCGGGCAAACCCGGTTTGCAGTTTCCAGGACAATCGGCGGTAGAGATAATTTTCCGGTTTTCCGCGTTTGATACGGGTCAGAAAAGTGCCGCCAAAAAACACCACCAACAGCGGCATTATCAACGCGCCGGTCGGCAGGATCACCCACCCGGCCAGCGGTAACAGCGGGATACTGATAACGCTCCCGCCCACACAACCGACACCGGCGGCGGCAAACATTTCATGGGTGGTAAATCCGCGAAAGACGGTGGGCTCTGCATTTAAGCGATCCGGCATAAAATCGATGGTCTGCATCGTTGCCTCCGCTTAAAAAATAATAGTGGCGGATTTTCCGGCCAGCCAGACGACCGCCACAATCAGGACGACACCGACTACAATAATTGTACCGAATTTACCCCAGCCAGCCTTTTGGTCGCGCACTTCATTGAACGTGGTGACCGCGGCAATGGCCACCACGATAAAAGCCGTCGCAGCCACAACCAGCCCGCCAATCACAATGCCGTCATTAAGATAGCCTTTAATGGTGTCCATCAGTCCGCCGCCGCCACCGGAAGAAGGGGGTTCCACCGAAGGCAGTGCGGCATACGCCGGCATCAGACTGAATAAAGTGAATAACGTCACCACTGACGCACCAATACGACGGACACCACGTCCCCAAAATGATTTCATATCCATAAAATGACCTTTCATTCTGTAAAATAAATTAAACAGCACACTCAACTGGCAAACATCCAGATGCAGACCACCAGTAATATCACTGCCCGGACAGCAAACTGCCCCACCCTTGCAGTACGAACATTTTCATTTGCCCAGCCCCGGTAAACATCAACCAGTCCCCAGGCTGCCCATAAAAACAGCACCGCCAGTAATGCCCCGATACACAACAGATTCAGAACAGCCGGAGACATCCCCGAGCCGGCAGCAGCCTCAAATGCCGCCTGCTGTGACGGATTCATCGCTGCTCCCGGCGGTAATCCCCGCGCAGCGGCTCCGCCACATTAACCGGCACCGTGGGCTGGGCCCGGGAAGGCTCCAGATAGCGGACAATCCCCTGCCGGATAATCTCCACCTCTCTGGAGGCGCGGGAATAATCAAAATAAAAACGGGCGTGATTGTCCTGATTTGCCTGAATACGGGCGCGCTCCAGGCTGGCCTGGATGTGATCGAGCTGCTTTAACGTCAGCGCCAGTTCATCTTTTTCAGCGGCCTGAGCAGGCAATACCCCAAATGCACTGACAACCAACGCAAACAGGGAAATAAGCGGAGAAAATAATCGCATAACGACTCCTTAAAGACGGTTAACGTGGAGTCAGGGTAAAAAAGGCGGACAGAAAAAACAGCAAACAATTAGTTTTCCAAATTTTTTAATTTTATATTGCTTGCTTTTTGCGAAAATAGCTGAAATGAATAAATAAAAGTGAGCCTATGAGTCAGACCATCACCCGAAAAACTGGGCATTTTGCCTGGTGTGCACTGGTTGCCCTGCATCTGGCCCGCAGGGAGGGGCTGGTGCAGTCCGACATGCAGAAAAACCTGTTTTTAATACGCTGGCTGGCAACCGCCAAAAAGCAACGCCGTTTTGACCGTGACGTTACGCCGGATATTGACTGGCTGCTTCAACAGGGACGTACACTGGGGAGCCGGGCCAAACTGCCACAAAAACTGGATTATCTGTACCGCTCCTGTACAGGCGCATTACACGAGCAGAGCGATCTGTTCCGGCTCACTTATGCGCTTGAATCGGCCAAGGAGGCAGGCTTTGCCTATCAGTTATTGAGTGATAAATCGTGGCACAGACGACATGCGGTGAGCCCGGATACGCTCAGCAACACCATCTGTTTATCCAAAAATGCACTGGAGCAGGCTTTTGATACTGACGGTCATCAGACCGCACACCTACCTGTAAAAATCGGAGGTGATATCGCCGCACTAGCTGAACTGCTGACACAATGTGGCTGGCAACTCATCACGACAGACAACCCGCCACTTTATTTACTGCTCACACTCATCAATCCATCAATCAGCGCAGGATAACCCCATCACACCACTGACGCGCGGCCTAGCCGCTTGTCTGCTGACAGAGACACACAAAAACAAGTGTTGTGTGTCTCTGCCCAGCGCCTATAAATATTTTTTAAATGACGCGGTAGCCACTGCCACCGCAAGCCCGAACAACAGAGCCGCCGGTAACAACACCAGATTAGGGTAAATGGCAGACGGCCAGGACAGATAAATCATGCACGGAACAAAAAAGGCCGGCTTAACAAAACGCTTGGCGTGGTGATACACAAAACTGGATTCATACCCGGCACCATAACGCCGCAAATCACGCCGGTTAAAGCCTTCCACCATGCCCACCAACAGCACCATAACAAACAGGGGCATCGACAGCACCAGAATAGTCACCCGGATAAAAAAGGTCAGCGTCACATAAACCGTCGCCAGCAGATAGTCTCTCAGCTCGGACACAAACCAAATCCGCCAGTCATCCAGTTCACGGGCAACTGCATTCCCGCTGACAGGATACACGTTCTGCCAGCTCTCCATCAGCCCGGACTCCACAAACAGCCACCGGTATGCCTGTTCAACGGTATGAGCCAGCCACTGCGCCGGACTGGACATCAGCAGACTACGGGTAAACCCTTCTGACAGATACCCGCTCTCGGTTAACATCACCTGCCGGCTGTGCTCCGCCCCTTCGTCCGCCCAGAAAAACGCAATCCCGACCCACTCAATCAACAGACTGCATACCCAGGAGGCCAGTAATACCCCGATGATGGCCCACGGCCAGTGCCACAACAATTTAGCCGGCAAACCGGGGTCTTTTGCCGGGTGACGCGGGGTTTCCTGACGTACCTCAGCAGTTGCCATCGTTGCCCCCTTCGGTATCCGGTGCCATCTCAGCCACATTCATACCGCCGCTGTCATGCCGCGCATCCGAAAATGATGACGCAGTCCACCAAGTTTCGCCGGTACGGTAATTTTTCTCCATATACTGTGCGATTTTTTGTAAATCCGGTGGCATCAGGGCATCAGCCTCTGCCGCCGGCAGGGGCATCCTGATTTTCCATAACTTCCCGCCTTCCAGCAGCGCAAACGCCTGTCCTTTCGGTAACTGAATAATATCTGCCGGTAACAGCAGCGGTTTAGCCACCATACTGACCCTGTCCTGGGTATTGGAGGTAAAATCACTCCCCTGCCTCGGATTGGAAATATCGGTGATCCCGGATACCAGGGTTTTGGTGTAAATATCCACTTCCGGTAACTGTTCCGTCAGTAATTTCGCGGTCATCAGTTCACGGACACGCAACATCACCAGCGTATTAAAGTTACCGGTGACCTGCGCCGATTTCGCCGCATTCCCCAGCCGGGCTTCAATATCAGACCAGGTCTGTGTGTAGGCCGTCACTTCAATCCCCGCGCCGCCGCTCTTGTTCAGTAACGGAATAAATTCATCCCCCATCAGTTCATTAAATTCATCGCAATGCAGGCTGATCGGTAATTTTCCGGCGTGCTCATCCTCCGGCAGTCCATCCTGAGTCCCGAATTTATAAATATGCCCGGCTACCGAGACCAAATCCGCAAACATGGAATTCCCCACCGCTGCCGCCACTTCCGCATCCGATAACGCATCCAGCCCGACATATACAATCCCTTTTTTCCGAATCACCTGCTGCCAGTCAAAAATCGGACGGGGATCCTGCATATTGGTGTAATCCGGCGACAACAGGGCGGCAGTTTTTCCGGTAGTCAGTTTTTCCAGTAACGGCAGCAGAGAAGCCACTATTTTATCAAAATAGGTCCGGTCATAACGGATCGCACTGCGCAGCCCGTCCAAAATCGGATCATAGATTTTTTTCCCTTTCTCACTACTTAACGCCAGCTCCGTTGCCCAGATAGCCACAGCTTTCGGATCACTTTGCAGATGACGGGGCACATCCTCGACCGTCAGCGCGTTCTGCGCATTCTCGATTTGGGCAAACAAATCAGGTAGTTGTGCTTTAATCACCTGCATCGAATATGTCTGATAGAGTTCCCCGATATTGGTGACATAACGTAAAATTTTGGCATAATCCGGACGCTCCCCCAGAGCAACCAGTGCCCGGGCAATGATATTAACAAACCGCCAGGCAAACTCCCGGAACGCCGCGCTGTTCCCTTCCCCGGATAACTGGCCGGCAACCCGCCCCGCGACTTCCGATACTCGGCCAAAACGCCCGATGGCGTTATAACGGGCACTGATATCAGGCCAGCCCAAGTGAAAAACATAAAACTCCTCACTGCGCCCCGCACGATGCGCTTCCGCCCACATCCGGCGCAATAAATCCGCATCCCCTTTCGGATCAAAAACAATCGTGATATTCCCCCGGCGGATATCCTGAGTGATCAGCACTTCCGCCAGACGGGTTTTGCCGACACGGGTGGTCCCCAGTACCAGCATATGACCAACCCGTTCACGCAAATCCATGGTCACATTCACCTCATCCGGCTCCACACCGTGTAACACCGGATTCCCCCCCACCGGCGTCAGCGGGCGGACCGGATTCAGCCAACTGTCTTTTTGCAAAAGCCGGCAAACCGCCGGAAAACGGGATTCAAAACGGAGTTCAAACTGCCGGGCCAGCCGGTAATGTGCCGGCGGCTGAACATACCGCTCCACTTCCGGACGCTGGGTTTCCAGCAGGCGTTGCGTGTGTTTTTGCTGCCACTGAAACCCTTTTCCCAGAAACAGACGCTGCCGGCTGACCGGCACCTGTGCCGACGTCACCTGATAGCGGGGCAGACGCCGGAGATTCCGGCGGTAACGTAATACCCGGAATCCCTGATGTGCCCGCAATGCGGAAAAACCGGCAAACGCACCGGCGGTGACATAACTCACGGACGGAGACAATGCCACTGCCCAGGGCGCTACCGCACACACAAACGCCGCCCCGCCGGACACCAGAGCACTGTTCAATTCCACGGCCGGTCGCAGCCAGGCCTCTATCACATAACGATCACTCATTCTCTCAAACTCTTTTTTGGTGTTACCCCGGAAAACAGTGTTTAAAAATTCACCGGTGTTTCCAGTGGAAACAGTGTTCAAAAATCATCCAGCGTTTCCACTGGAAACACTGTTTGAAAATTCACCGACACGTCCGGAAAACAATGTGCTCACTGCACTCAACCCCAGGGAGGATCTGACGGATTTTCTTTTTCCGGTACACGCGATTCTTTCCCGTGACAGTGACGATGACGGCGGGCAGGACGGTTTTTTTTCCCCAGGAGTCTCATCACAACAAAGAACACGCACCACATCAGCACGGCCAACCAGAATGCCGGGGAGTCAACCCCATCTGAAGGCCATATCGGCGGTAACATTACTTCACCTGCTGGGTCAACCCGGTTTCCGTGATCAGAACTGGGTAATGTGATAACTGAAGACGGTGAGCTAAATCGGTGCCAGAAGCTGGGGAGAGCAGTCCTCCCTGAGCCAGCGCCTGAAGCGCCTGTAACCCGGTTTCCGATTTCACATTCACCACCATCCCGGCCGCATTCATTGCATTCAGCTGGGCTGCGTGCTGTGTGAGCCATGCCCGGGATAACGGATCATCCCCCACCAGATACAGTGCCCCAATCCCCGGTAAATGCAGGACGCGGTCATCCACCTCCCCCGGCGTCATTTCCGGTGTCTCAACCGGCAACACCATTGACGGGGCCATCACGGACGGCAGAGGGCGGGACGCCGGCTTTGCTGTCCATTCATTCGGGGCATTATTTATCGCGTCATAAAAAGGTGCTGCCGGTTGCCCGCCATAATCCGCCACCACCGTTAATGCCGCCTGACTGCCGCCGGCTGCGCAAAACAGCAGCATCCCCAAGACGGGCAGGGGATAAAAGGCTCGCGTTGTCTTTTCTTCAGGATTATTTCGCATCGGTTTTGTTCTCCGGTTCTATCCACACAAACGATACAGCCCGATCTGTACTGACTGCCGGTAAATGAGCGGGAACGGGTTGTGTACCGCCCGTCAGTGTCGCCAGCTGACGCCGGACACTATTTTTATAGCGTACTGCGGGCTGACCGCCCGCCGGATGGTGATAACAGCCGGCGGCACGGATCCAACTACCCGGTGACGCCTCATAACAGCGGCGCAGGATGCGGGCGGCCACATGCAAATTGGTATAAGGATCAAAGGCCTCCCAGGCGGAACGGAAGTGATGCCCGTTCCAGCCCCAGTTCACCTGTGCAATCCCCACATCAATACGTCTGGGGGATGTCGTCTGTAAAAACGACTGTAAAGCCTGCCAGGCGGCCTGCCGTGTCGGATAACGGTATCCTTTACCAGCCACATTCAGCGTCCACGGCCAGGGATGGATTTCACCGGCCTGCGGGTGATGTGCCGGTAATGTCCAGGATGACTCCGTCAGTGCCAGGGAATACAGGGCTTCTGCTGGTACATTCTCCTGCCGGGCCACCTCACGGTAGCCCGGCGGCACCTCCCGAGCCGGTAACGGCACGGAAAACAGCAGCAGGACAAGAGTGAGCAGGGAATTTTTACGCATCACGCCTCCGGATTAAGGTGTGAGC
>NZ_JAMPOG010000037.1:0-43976 GCF_028480065.1 Providencia sp. PROV189 | reverse complement strand
AAGCCCTCAGGCGGTTATCATCCCCCTTTGTCCCCAGCACATAAATATCAAACGGCTGTTTGCCGGCCAGCAGAGTAGCCAGACGGGCATCACACGCGCTACAATTTTCCGCCTGCACAAACAGTGCCTGCCGGCGCTGCGCTGTTCCCTGTTCCATCCTGCCGAATGTTCCCAGACTGACCGGTAATACCTGACCATAGAGCCGCTTCCAGGCAGCATCTACTTCCCGCTGAAACGCCAGCTCTTTTTCTGCCCTGGCAAATTCCTGCTGTACCCACTTTTCAGCCAGCCGGCGGCGCTCTTCGTCTGACCGGGCCTCAATACCCAATGTCGTCAGGGGATCCAGTCCGGGAGACTGAATACCGCGCCGCCCTTTCATCAGCGCCTCAAAACGGGCATACTCCTCCGCACTCAGTCCCCATTCCTGCGCCTCATACTGCAATGACTGTGTCTGACTCTCAGCCGATTTCCCCGCCTCAATCTGAACCGGTCGGGTTGCCCCGGAAACAGACTGTGCAGCTGTCAGCGGTGCGGACATCAGACACCCACCCAGTAAAACCACGCATCTTATGTTTTTCATCACGGCATTCCTTTTATGGCAGGCGCAACGTCACTGTGCGCCCCTGATAACGTAATGTCACACGATCAGTCTGAATGTCGGTCATTTCCCAGCCCTGATAACGTCCGCCTACCGGCAGTAACTGTACCTGCCCCAGCTGACGAATATCCGCAGGAGCCAGTGCGGCAAGAAGACGACCGCCCCGCTGTTCAATCGCGGTTAACTGAAACGGCACGGTCCGGGATGGACGGACAGAAGCCCCGAGACGGGAAGTTTCCGGCGTGGCGGGTTTTGCCCTGACAACCGGGGGATTGACCGTTTTTTGTTCCGGCTGACGCTGTTCCTGCAACTGATGTAACGCCAGTGCCCACTGTGCCTGGCGGGTTTCCAGTTGTGCCAGCCGTTTTTCCAGCCCGTCAGACAGTACGGCGATCTGTTCATCCGGTTTGCCGGCCACCGCCAGCTGTGCTGTCACCGTTCTGAGGGTGTCGCGCTGTGATGCCACATCCTGTTTTAGCGTCGTCAGCCCCTGACGGAGCACGTCCAGTTGCGCATTCATCCGGTCATCCGTGACAGAGTCAGCCATCTTCATCTCAATCGCCTGTAATCGTTGTCCGAGTTGTGACAGAGCCTCTGAGTGTGAACTGATAACATTACTGTGGATAAACAGCGGGATACCGGCCACCAGAGCACAGGCGACCACGCCCGTCACAATCACCCCCCGGTAAATTTTTTTATGTAATGGGGTTACGGACAATTCTTCAGAATGAGTCATTTCAGCCACCCTCCGCGATGAACCTTATTCACATCGGTATGACCAGTGGAAGTGTTAAGCACCGGTGGCACCGGTAATGGCGTACTGCCCGCAGAAAGTGGGGTGACCACAGAGACGGATGAAGCGCCGCTCATTCCTGCATCCGGCGCAGATGGCGTGTATTCCGGACGAAGTCGGTAACACACTTCCCGTTGCACATCATCCACCCACAACTGCCAGGCCGGACCGACAAGGATCTGTAACGCCACATTCAGGCGGATCGATCCCATCTGATAATGAACAGCGGGTAACGGCAGACGATAAAGGTGGTTCGCCTGTCCATCGGACGTGCACAGACGATATCCGGAATCACGCAGGGCATAATGTAGCGCATCCCCGACTGTCGGGGAGACGGAAGCAGGAATACGCAGATGAACAATTTGTTCCAGCGGGTAACGCTGTGCCTGTGAAGGCGAAATATCAACCAGCCGGTAACGGTCATAACGCACCACTTCCGGGGCTGACGGATAAATATCTGGGAGCAGCGGCTGAGCATAACCGACGTTGAGCGGAATCGCGATGTCTGCCGCCGCTTCCGTAGGCTGGGCTGGCTTGTCTGCACAGCCCCCCAACAACAGTGAGGTCAGGGCAAGACATATCGGGAGAGTTTTCATACGCATTTTCTGTCCTGAGTTAACAAAATAAAGTCACAGGCACACTGTGCGCAGAAAAGCAAGCGCTCTCAATAGGAAATTAGTTTTCCGAAAAAAAAGAAAACGGCGGGTGTAAAATACCGCCTCTAAAAGAGGTGGTTTTAAATTGGGCCCCCTATAAGGGGGCTATATTCTTTATTAATCCCCCAACAATTCCATTTGTTGGTCGAGCTCTTGATCAACTTTATCCTGATGCCTTACATAACGCCTAATGATGACTTCATTAACCCCCACCGTATCAGCAAAATATCCCCTAGCCCAAAAATGATTACCCCAAAGTTTCTTACGTATATGTGGAAATCGATTATATAACCTTATCGTACTACGTCCTTTCAGGACTCCCATTAGTGTTGATATTGATAGTTTAGGTGGGATCATTACAACTAAATAAGCATGGTCTGGCTGAACATTTAGCACCAATACTTCACAGTCTTTCATAATGCAGAGAATATAAATTATTCTATAAAGCTCTTTTCCTACTTTATCTTTCAATATATTATAACGATATTTAGGAGTCCAAACTAGATGATATTTGCAACGTCAATACACATGTGATGAACTTCTGTATAAACCCATGTTATTTCCTCTTTACTTGTGGTGAGTAAGAGGTAGTTTTTTAACATGGGTTTCCTTCAGGCTATAGCCTCACAGGGTCAATCATCACCTGCTTAGGTGGTGGTTTAAGGCTGACAATAAAAACCCGCTTTTTGGCACAGGCGGATTTTACTATACCCTAAAAGTTAATACTTCCCTGAACCCCGATCTCTCTCGGATTACCTAGCTGTGCTTTATTACCAAATGCATACGTTCGATATAAAGCATCACCAATATTTTTCGCATAGATACTAAGTTCATATTGCTTTGTAGGGTGCCATGATATTGATGCATCAACAACAGTATAATGCCCTTGTTCTAAATTATTTTGCTCATTAAAGTAAAATGGTCCATTAAATCTGACTGCAATCCGAGAAGACCACTTTTGCTCCTTGCCATATAAGCCCTCCCATGAAATTAATGAACTATAACTAGGAGTATAAGCAGGTCTTTTATTTTTATGTTCTCCACTGGTAAACTCTGATTGATTGAACATGCCACCCAGTGAAATACTATGATTAGGGGTAAGCTTTGATTTCCAAAGATATTCTATCCCTCGACTTCTTGAATCTCCCATATTAGATAATGCCTGATAACCAATAACACCTACATATCCTTGAACATCTTTACTATCTATTTGATATAAAGTAATTTCGGCCATATGGTTATCATTAACACTGTGCCATTTCCAACCTAATTCCATTTCCGTGGCAATTTCCGATTTATAAGAAGTCAGAGCTAGTTTATCAACCCCTTCTTTGTTAAAACCACCAGGTTTAAAACCGCGGCCAACTCCAAACCATATACGATTCTGCTCATTTGGAAGCCAGGCGATACTTGCTCGTGGAATAAAGGCATTAAAAACTGCATTATTATTATAATTAGACTCACCTTTTCCTTTTTCTAAAATAATCATTCGAGTTTTTGCTTTTTCGTGAGAAAAACGAGCCCCTGCACCTAACTCCCAATTGTCATTTATCCTGTATGCACCATCAAAATATCCAGAGTAATTATAAATATCATTATCAGATTTTTTTCCTCCCATTCCGACTTTCCCTACAGATAAATTATCATGTCTATAACCCATCTTTTGAAATGATACCCCTATAATTCCACTTAGATCCCCCCCCTCATAATTAGCTCTTGCTTCTGAATACAAAATATCCTGAGAATCATCTTGTAACGTTCCGTCCATAAACAATCTATCTATATCCATATTTTGATAAGAAAGTATCGTTTTAAACTTCCATTCATCATTAAAATCATAACCTGTATTCCAGGAAATATTTTTTAATTTACGTTTAAGATTAGGTGTTTCATATAACCATTCAGTATCAATTTTTGAACGTGAAAGAGGTGAAAAAGGAACAAAATATTCCTCATGAGAATGGTAATTTTCTCCACCTACTTTTAAATTAGACTCAAATAATGTATCAGGGGAAATATAATTAGCAGACAACCATCCAGCTTTTATATCTCTGCTATCAACATTTTTTTTATCCCATGCTGGATTGTTCAAAGAACCATTATTTCTATCGAGACTAACATTCCCCTGAAAAGCCCAGCCGTTTTCCATGTAGCCAGTGCTTCCTCCTGTATTGATTCTTTCCCCTTGACCAAAATATTGCCCCCCTAACCATGCTTCAGCGTGACTACTGGGTTTTTTGGTAATAACACTGATAATCCCTCCCAATGTGCCACGCCCATAAATAACTCCTTGTGGGCCTTTAAGTAGCTCAACTTGCTCAACCCCTTGAAGAGATTGAGCATACGATTGAGAAAGCTGGGGAGCACCATCAACAAACAGTCCCAAACTTGGAGAAAAGAAATCGGCCGAAGATTGGCCCCGAAGAGTCATATTGTTATAAATACGCGAACTTCGGTTTGCAGATAACAACTCAGGAAAAACTGCGCTCAAATCATCAGTTTGATTAACTAAAGATTTTTTTAACTGTTCATCAGTTTGAACATTCACATTACCAATTACATCAAAACTACTTTGAATGCGCTTAGTTGCAGTAACAGTTATTGTATTATCATGCTGTTCTGTGGCAGCTACAGAGCTTACTGTTACCATTGTAGCCGCTACAAAAGATATAGATTTAAATAAAGTTCCTTTATTTTCCATATAAACCCCAAAATGTGCAATGGCACTTTACGCCGAAATGTTAATGCGAATTAATATCATTTGCATTGTTATTATTATTTGAGGTTGATCACATTTTGAGCATGAAAATTATATATACTTATGAAAGTGTGCTGAGTAACAGAAAACATGAATATTAAGGTGGGTTAATAGAGTGCAAACCAATGACAAAAAACAAAAGGATCATTGCTGCTATAAATCAATCTGTTATGAGTTATCAGCCAACAGAAGGATCATTATGGCTATAGGTGGGGTTTATATCACCCAAACCCTTATATCAATGATTATCATGCAATCTGTACCAACCTTACTAAGAAGTGAAGGATTTTCTCTCTCTTTAATTGGATTGACTTCACTTTTTATGCTTCCTTGGACACTTAAATTTTTATGGTCTCCATTTATTGAACGCCTGAGATTACCTTTTGGAAAAAAATTTCGCCGTTCACGTAACTTGATTCTTATTGGTCAATCATTGGTTGCTCTTTTAGTTTTTTTACTTATTCTAATAAACCCTAACGATAATATAAGCAAACTGAATAATCTTTGGATTTTTGGAATATTTATCCTATGTGCATTCTTAACATCGACTATTGACATTGCATGTGATGGCATGGCGGTAGAACAGATTAAGGCAAGTAATAGAGGGTGGGGAAATATTGCCCAAGTTGGCGGAGGAGAAATAGGAGCATTATTAGGCACTAGTGGTTTTTTATTAATTTCCAGTTATTTTAGCTTAAATACTGCATTTGCTATATCAGCTCTAACCATCATATTACTTACAATTCCAACACTCTACTTTAAAGAATCAGATAGACTAACCACATCTGAAACTTACCATATACCTAAATTATCATATGCATTTAATCGAAAAGAGGTAAGAATTGGTATTTTATTAGTAGTTTTATTAGAAGGAGGTAACAGAATCACAGATATGATTACCGGACCTCTATTAATAGATATAAATATTACATTAAATAATATTGCACTATTAATAGGAAGCTTCAATTTTTGTGCAAGCCTATTTGGAACACTTTTAGGTGGTATATTAATAAAAGTATTTGGCATATGGAAATCAATTTTCATTACCTATGGTTTACAAGGTTTAATTTTTACTTTCATATCCATGGCTATAGGAATAAAATATATCCCACATGAAATACTTTTTTTACTTATAGGGTTCAAATATATTCTTTTTTCTGCAGGACTAGTTTCTTTTTACACTGGTTTAATGAGCTTATCTTCATTGAAACAAGCTGGTATTGATTTCACTATTTTCCAATGTACAAATGCTTTTACAGCAATCATTGCTACTCTATTAGGCACTTGGACAGCGGAGAACTGGTCTTATCATTTTGTTTTTGCAATATCATCTATTTATACTTTTATCGCAGTACTAATTTCCATTAAATTAATAAAAAAACGCCTTAAACTAAATATTTCATCAAACAATTTTGAGCAATATGTATAATTAGTAGGAAATTGAATAAGGTAATTACAGAATGGATAACTATGAAGATTATTATACTCAGTCTGCTGAAATGTATGATATTTTAAGCGAACCTCATTGGGAAACTCGTAAAGATACATTTATAAAATCCTTGAAGTTTATGGGAGTAAAAACAGGCAACTGGTTAAATATAGGTTCCGGCACTGGCCAAGAATTAAGTATAATTGCGCAAATGTTTCCAGACATACATATTTTTGCAATTGAACCGTCTGCATCTATGCGTATTGGCCTAATGACAAGAATTATGATGTTACCTGAAATACAACACCAAGTAACTGTGATTGCTGATACATTTCAAAATACCATTCTACCAAAATCATTTTCTGCCGCTATTATATGTGGCTGTATAGGATATTTTAATCAGAATGATAGAAAAATATTATGGAATAAGCTTGCAAATGGGCTAGAAAAAAAAGGTGCTATTTTGGTAGATACAATGCCGTTTAATACGCCTTGTAACATTTCTAAGATACTATTAAATAGTAAAAAAATAGGGAACCATATCTATGAAATTTATTTAAGTGGCAAACCTATAGATCAAGAGGCTATTCGTTGGAATATGAATTTTAAAATCATAGAAGACGATAAAGTCATACGAAATTTTAATATAGAAAGAGATTGGTATACTTTTGGAATTGAACAAGTAATTAAGGAGGCATCAAGAGAAGGATTGGTCCATGAAAACATTAGCTCAAGTACTGTACCAATGGCAATCCTCCGCCATAAATAACTCATAATTAAGGTATAGAAATGAAAATATTAAGTGATATTAATAACATAAAAGAATTATGTTCCAAGCAAATAAACATTGACAAAAATAAATTTTCAGATAAGGACAATCTGATAAAATTAGGTCTTGATTCAATTGGATTTATGCAATGTTTATATATTTTCCAAAAAAATGGTTATGCTATAACATTAAAAGATTTGTATTTAAATCCAACAATAAAAGGATGGTATAAAATATTAAAAAAATCAGATATAAATAAAAAAGAAAGAAAAGATAATATATATACACATAAAACAATAAAAAATGCTGGTGAGTTTTCACTTACACCTATACAACATGCCTATTTTGTCGGCCGTTTGAATAAACAAACTCTTGGTGGTGTTGCTTGCCAAATTTATCAAGAATTTGATGGCACCCCTAAATTTACTCCGGAAAGTCTAGAGAAAGCATTAGTATTATTATCAAAACGTCATCCCATGTTGAATATAGTATTTCACCAACAGGGTACACAATTTTGGTCTCCTAACCCAAATAGAAAATATGTTACATATCATGATTTTAGTAAATTACCAAAAGATGAGTATGAGAAAAAACTTTTACAATTACGGGAAAAATTAAGCCATCAGGTACTAAATGTTGAAAGCGGTCAGTTAATTGATTTTCACATGATATCGCTACCTAACAACAGATATCGTTTATGTACTAATATTGATATGTTGATTGCAGATGGTACAAGTTATTCATTACTCTTTACTGAACTTTGTTTATTATTGAGCGGAGAAATACTGCCTCAGTTAGATGAGCACTATGACTTTTACCATTATTTACAAGATAAAAAACAGTATGAAAACAAAGAATCAGCATATCAATATTGGAAAAATAAAATCCCAAACCTACCAGACTCTCCTCTTCTGCCATTATATATGGATCCAGAAAAAATAAATAAAATAAAAATTAAACGCCTTAGCTGGACATTTAGCTCAAAAGAATGGAAAAACTTTAGTAATTTGGCTAAAGAAAATAATATTACACCTTCCATTGCATTAGCAACCTGTTTCTCATCTGTACTTGCAAGATGGACTGGCCAAAATAGCTTATTACTCAACTTTACATTATTTGATAGAAAGCCATTAGCCCCTGCAGTTAATAATATTATAGCTGATTTTACTAATGTCATTCTTTTAGAAATGAAAACAGACAATCGACCATTAATTTCATTATCTAAAGACAATCAAAATACATTTATTGAAGCTTGGCAACATTCTGATTATTCTGGTATTGATATCATTAGAGACCTTCGTAAAAATGGCACCCATCCTTATGGGTGTCCTGTTGTCTTTACTAGCCATATTAATCAACCACTTATTGATAAAAATATAGAATCTGTATTAGGTTCTATAGGATGGGGAATATCACAAACCCCACAAGTTTGGCTTGATCACATGGCAATTAACAAAAGTGGAAATATTGTTTTACAGTGGGATTATAACAATGACTTGTTCCGGAATGATGTTATAACAACAATATTTGATGTTTATATTTCTCGTATACGCCAACTTGCCAACGATCCTAATGCCTGGATTGAAACCCAACCTGATTTAATTCCTAAAAAACAATTAAAAAATAGAATATCAGTTATCAAAAAAGATAATTCACTATTACCACATACACTGCATAAGTCTATTTTCCATAATTATTCAAATTCATCAAAAATTGCTGTCATTGATATCGACTCTCAGGAATGGAGCTACAAAAAATTATTATCTAAAGCAACAATACTCAGTGATCAAATAATACAACAAGGTTATAAACCAGAAGACAGAATTGGTGTATGTATGCCAAAAGGAGTAGGGCAAATCATTAGCGTTCTGGCTATTTTATTAATGGGGGGAACTTATGTTCCGATTGATGTACTACAACCAGAAGAACGTATAAACCGCATTGCTAAAAATGCTCAGCTTTCATTACTCATCGTATCTGATAGCGATCCATCCTATTCAATCTATGCTACATTTTGTAACAGGATTGTTTGGCAAAAAGTTCAACCCTCCGAGAATAAACCACTACACAATATAGATATATCTCCTCATCAAGCAGCTTATGTTATTTATACTTCAGGTTCTACTGGAGAGCCTAAAGGTGTTGTTGTATCCCATGCCAGCGCAATGAATACCTGCCTTGATCTCAATCGGCGATATAACATTTCAGACAAAGATCGGGTACTTGCCATATCAGCACTACATTTTGATCTGTCTGTTTATGATATTTTCGGTGTTTTAAATGCCGGAGGGACTCTTGTATTAGTTAAAGAAGATGAGCGCCGTAATCCTGATGCATGGTTACGACTTATTAACCAACATAAAATAACACTTTGGAACAGCGTACCTGCACTGTTTGATATGTTACTAACCTATGCAGAAGGAATAGGGTCATCCATTCCACAATCGCTGCTATTAATCTATCTCTCTGGAGATTGGATTGGGCTTGATCTCCCGACACGTTACTATAATTTCTGCCCTGATGGACAAATAGTCGCCATGGGAGGTGCCACAGAAGCCGCTATTTGGTCTAACTATTTTAATGTCACAACATTAGACCCATCCTGGAGCTCGATACCTTATGGATATCCTTTATCCAACCAACGTTATCGTATTGTTAATGCTAGAGGAGAAGATTGCCCTGATTGGGTATCAGGAGAACTTTGGATTGGTGGTGCAGGCGTTGCGTTAGGCTACCTAAACGATCCCGAAAAAACAGCACAACAGTTTGTAAAACAAAATGGTGAAAATTGGTATAAAACAGGTGATATGGGAAGATATCTCCCTGGCGGTATACTTGAATTTTTAGGAAGACGTGACCGCCAAGTTAAGATTGGCGGATACCGTATAGAACCAGGGGAAATTGATGCTGCATTCAATAAGCTTCAGGGTGTGCAAAATGCGATTACACTATGCCTTGGTAATGGTAATAAAGAAAAAGCATTACACTCTTTTGTGATACTAAATTCGGGTAATTACCAGGATATTATCAGTTCAAATAGCACCTTTTCTCCCCTCTACTATCTGCGCTCAACCCCAATAAATGTACAACAACAATCCCAAGAAACGGCAATCATAGCTGGATTTTTATATGATTATCTTACTGAACAAAATATTGATTTCGACAACCTCTTGTCAGAAAAAAAATCAGCAGATGACCATAGCATTATCGCTAGCTATCAGTCATTAATGGCTAATTGGCTAAATTTAATAGCACAATATCCACAAACTACACTCAATTCCCCCCCAACTAATAGTACCCAGCGAACGCTAATAGAAAATTTGCAGCGCCACAAAAACAATTTAACAGACATACTCAAAGGTAAAAAATCAGCTCTAACACTATTTGATGATCCCTATTGGTCACCAGAACAAGTCACTATGCGTATTGATGGAATGCACTACTCCTTAGAAAATTTACTACAACAAATAAGAGAACTTCATCATTCACTAAAAAGGCCAATAAAAATCATTCAATTAGGTGCTAGAAGCGGTATTTCAGCAAATTATATTCTGCAACGATTACCCACTAATATGGTTACCCTACTGCTAACTGATGAGTCTCTTTCAATGGTAACGCAAGCTAACCAAAATTTATCAGATTATCAAAATAGTTATGCTGAGCCTCTTACAGAAGTATTTCTTCATAAAAATCGATATAGTGCAGATATCATTTGGATGAACAATTATCTTCATCGATTAGACAGCCCACAAAAAGAGATACAAAAATTCGTTTCACTCTGTGCTCCGAGTGGAATGATTTTTATACAAGAAGTGTTACATGCCCCTGCACAATCACTGATAAGCATCTCTTTATTACAACAAAATGGTAGTGATCCTGCTGATGAATTATTAACAGCAAAAAAATGCAAAGATATCTTTAGCGCTTCTACTGCGACTTATAAAAGTGAAGGAGTTAACGGCGAAATATTGACACAGTTATACCAAGCACCAGAAAAAATTTATTTACCAGATAAAAATAAGCTAGAGCATGATTTGCGCCAATTTTTACCAGACTATATGATCCCAAAACATATTTATTTTCTAACTGAGTTCCCCTTAACCGCAAATGGCAAAATAGATAACCAATCATTAAAATTGTATTGTCAGGAATACCAAGAAGAATACCTAAATCAACAACCTATCAATGGTAAAGAACAGATCATCATAACAATATGGCAAAAGCTCCTTGGCACCAACAAGATACACCGTCACAGTCATTTCTTTCGTGAAGGGGGAGATAGCCTAGTTGCTATTCGATTGATCTCTGATTTAAACCATATTGGCTACCAAGTTGAACTGGAGCATATCTTTGCTTATCCGATCCTTTCTGATTTTGCACAAAATATAAAGCAGAGCGAAGTTTTCGAAAAACAGCCAGCAATTTCACATAACGAGGCGTATAGATACAATCCATTTCCACTCACTGATATTCAGCAAGCTTACTTAGTTGGACGGCAAAATAATTTTACACTTGGGGGTGTTGGTACACATTTTTTTGTCCATTTTATAGCGGAAAATTTAGATGTACCTAAATTAGAACGTACAATTAATCAGTTGATTTCTCGTCATGATATGTTACGTGGTGTCATTATTAATGGACAACAACAAGTACTTAAAAAAGTTCCTTATTATTCCGTTAAAACGCATTATATCCCTACAGAAAAAAGTGACGCTTTTCTAGTATTACGAGCTCAACTTGCTAACATTGTTTATGATCCAGAAATTTGGCCTTTATTTACTATTCAAGTTATCAAGACCAAAGAACAACCAGATCATATTTTTATTAGCCTTGATAACTTATTCCTTGATGGAATGAGTATGCAGATATTTTTCAGTGAGCTAAAAACACTGTATATGGAGCCAAATCACCAATTTATCCCTCTAGATATTACTTTTCGAGATTATATTGATTGTGATGCCTATCCGATTAACACACAAAATGATTGGGAATATTGGTTAACGCGTTTACCACAATTACCACCAGCCCCACAATTGCTACTAATAAAAGATCCAGCACAGATTGTGCAACCTCGCTTCTCGCGTTTACAAACATCATTATCTACTTCTGTTTGGCAAGCACTACAACAAGTTGCTCAGCAAAATAATGTTACGCCAGCAGCACTTTTGATTGCTGCTTATTGCGCCACATTATCCGCATGGAGTAAAAGCCCTGAGTTAACAATTAATTTGACATTATTTAATCGGCATCCTGTACATCCTCAAATAAATGAAGTACTTGGTGATTTTACCTCATTACAATTACTCGATTGGTATACCTGTGATCTTTGGTCAAACAGTATCTCAATGATGCAAAAACGTTTACATAAAGATATGCAACATCGTAGTGTTTCAGCCATTAAAGTAATGCGTGAAATGGCAATTCAACGACAGATGTCTCATATAGAGATACCTGTCGTTTTTACCTGTGCATTGGGCTATAAACATGATGAAGGTTTTCTTTCTCATCATTCATGGCTAAAACCTGTTTGGGGAATATCACAAACACCACAAACATGGCTAGATCATCAAGTATATGAGTCAGACGGTGAATTATATTTAAACTGGGATTTTGTCGAACAATTATTTGACTACACAACCATTTTTTCCATGTTCCAGCAATATGAACATATACTCACTAAACTGGCTACTGAACCACAATCTTGGCAATTGCCACTAAATAAACTTATACCAAGATGCAATAATCTCGTCATCACCCCAGTTTTCAATGCCAAAAATAATCAAAACACACATTATAAACAATCTACTGATACACAAAAAACAGGTCAGACAATACAAAAACTACAACAACTTGTTAAGCAAGTTATTGGAATAACGTTAGCACCTGAAACAAATTTTTTCGAAGCAGGTGCCAGCTCTTTACAATTGGTTCAACTTCATGCAGCACTACAAAAAAATGGCTATAGCCATATTACAATTACTGATCTGTTCGCTAGTCCAAATCTAAGTACATTAGCGCAATTGCTTTGGCAAAACACTTCACCAACATGTGAGCAATATTCCGACCGAGACAAACACAAAAACAAGAGAAAGAAACGGTTACAACTACGAACTCATAGTAGATAAAGGATATTAATCATGCTGAATTTTGAAACTTTCTATGGTAATAGTGAACCTATAGCTGTTATTGGTCTTTCTGGTCGCTTCCCTGATGCACAAAATATTGATCAATTTTGGCATAACATAATTAATAAACACGATAGCTCTCGTCTTTTTTCTGAAGAAGAACTAAAAGCCGCAGGTGTCGCTGAACAAACTTATCATTCACCTGATTTTGTTAATCGTGGCGCGCCGTTAGATGAAGCGGAATATTTTGACGCTACTCTATTTAATTATTCACGCTCAGAAGCTGAACTTATCGATCCCCAGCAAAGAATTTTTTTACAAGGTGCTTGGCATGCTTTAGAGCATGCTGGATATGCCCCTTGCAATATAACCATCAAAACAGGCGTTTTTGCTTCAGCAAGAATGAGCAGCTATCCTGCCCAGCAAGATTTAGCATTGCACAATATTGGCCATGTCCGTGGCATGCAAAAATTATTAGGGAATGATAAAGACTATCTCGCAACACGTATTGCATATAAATTAAATTTAACTGGTCCAGCATTAACTATACAAACCGCTTGTTCTAGCTCCTTAGTTGCCGTACATATGGCTTGTGAAAGTTTACGCTCTGGTGAATGCAGTATGGCTATTGCTGGTGGAATTGGTATCACATTTCCACAAACCGGTGGTTATCTATATCAGAAAGGCATGATCTTCTCACCAGATGGTATTTGTCGTCCTTTTGATGCAGAGGCAAACGGTACTTTTGCTGGTAATGGATTTGGTATTGTAGTGTTACGTCGTCTTGAAGATGCCTTAGTGGATGGAAACACAATTATTGCTGTATTACGTGGTAGTGCCATTAATAATGATGGTCATCAAAAAGCGGGATTCACAGCTCCCTCCGTAGCAGGCCAAGTTTCAGTTATTAGAGAAGCAATACAACTGGCCGATATTAAAAATGAAGATATTGAACTTATTGAAGCACACGCAACAGCTACACCATTAGGTGATCCAATTGAGTTTAGTGCATTATGTCAGGTTTTCGCTGATCGCTCTCTTACTGCTTCTAAATGCGCTATTGGCTCAGTTAAAGGCAATATCGGACATCTGGATACAGCAGCAGGTATCACTGGCCTAATTAAAACGATATTAGCGGTAAATAAAGCACTTATTCCTCCATCTATGCATTTTAATCACCCAAATCCTCAATTACAAATAGAAAAAAGCCCGTTCTACATTCCTAAAAACCCTAAAGCTTGGTCTAGCAGAATACGAACTGCTGGTGTTTCTTCATTTGGTATTGGTGGAACAAACTGTCATATCATTGTGCAATCATTGCCTGACTCATTAGTATCAATCAAACCTGAACAAGAGGTAGACAATAATTTTGAATACTCATTATTGCTTAGTGCCGCCACAAAAGAGAGTCTAAAAAAACTTGCTGGTGATTATGCACCATTAATAAAAATTACCCCAGCAAACATTCTGGCTCATAATGCATTACAGCAAAGACAACTCAACTTACCATGGCGCTTATCTATCCCCTTAACAAGTGAGAGTGATATTTCACTGTTAGCTTTCTCTCAAGGAAGTGCTGATTCTTTAATACAATATGGTCATACATCAACAAATAAGAAAATAGCGTGGCTATTTTCTGGTATGGGATCACAATATCCTGCTATGGGTAAAGTGATGTACCAACATTCAACAACATTTGCCGAAACAATCGATCGTTGTGAGCAAGCATGCCTGCAACACTTAACATTTCCGTTAAAAGAAGTCATGTTTGGCCTACATAGCGATAAACTTGTTAATGCCAGTTATATTCAAGCGGCTATTGTCGCCTATGAAATCGCAATGGCAGCACATTGGCGAGCAATCGGTATTTTACCTGAAATAATTGTAGGTCATTCTTGCGGAGAATATGCCGCAGCCGTTATCGCTGGTTTCTATACAATCGAACAAATGATGCCACTTGCTGTATATAGTGGACAATTAATGGAAAGTCATGTTAATGGTGAAATGATTGCTGTATTTGCAGAATATCAAGATATTCAAATCATTGCTAAACAATGTCATGTTGAATTAGCTGCAATTAATGGCCATAACAACTTATCATTCGCGGGGCAACCCGATGATATGCAAAAGTTTACTCAAATATTGAAAGCAAAGAATATTCGATTTAGAGAAATGAATAACGTGTGTGCTGCTCATACCTCTTATATTGATAATATTCTTGATCAATTGATGGAATTTACTGAGTCATTATCAGCCTCACAAGGAAAAATAGCCTTAGTCTCAGGCTATACAGGGCAATTAATTTCTCAAAAAGAACTTCAACATCCATCATATTGGGCTCAGCAACTACGCAATACAGTTATGTATCAAGATGCAATACAAACGTTAGTCAATCATGGTGTCACCCATGCTATGGAATTAGGACCAACTTCTGTATTAAGTGATCTTGGTGAACGTGAAGGCATTACTGAGATTAGTTGGATACCAACTGCCAGAATGGGAGTTGATGAAATTCAGATGAAACAACAGGCTGCAACAACCCTATTTATTGCAGGCTATGATTTACCATGGCAGTCACTGTTTAAAACTCAAGGAAGTTATATACCATTACCTCTCTATCCCTTTGAAAAACAATATTATTGGTATGAAAAAAAGGATAGTGAAAAATATCAACCACAAAAAAGCGCATTTGATTTACCTATTAGCCAAGGTCGTGAAACGGCATTAAAAGCGCTTACAACACTCGATCTTCCTCGTTTAAACTCATTTAATTCAACACTTACCACTTTACATAATTATTACGTCGATAAAATGATATGCTCGTGTTTAGGCCATGAGTTGAATACCCCCATGTCTGTAATCGATATTATGCGAGCAGGACGCATTTTACCCCGCTATTATCAATTATTAGTACGTTTATTAGAGGCCTGTGTTGAGGATGGATATTATATTTACCAACAGATAAATCAGCACAACTACTATAAAAAAATAAAATCTATTTCTAGTGATAAATTACCATTATTATTCCATCAATTACAATTAGATAGCGAAGGTCTTCAATCTATTCCTGACACCGTCAAGCGAGCAGGAGAGCAACTCTACGATATGATGACAGGCGTGATTGAACCTGTTTCAGTGATCTTTCCTGAAGGTGCATCTCAAGGTGTTGAAGTTCTCTATCAAGATTTTAGTTTTGGTCGTTATTTTAACCAAATTGCTGCCGCGGTACTTAAAGGATTACTTTCTCACTACCAGCCCACTGTGGCTAAGCCTTTGCGAATTATTGAAGTCGGTGGTGGCACGGGAGGAACCACCTCTTGGCTGCTACCTATTTTATCAACCATACAACATGTTGAATACGAATTTACCGATATTTCACCTATCTTCACCCGACGTGCCGCACAAAAATTTAGTCAATATTCATTTGTTAACTATCGAGAGTTCAATTTACAACAATCCCCTGAAATACAAGGTTTTCAATCTGATTATTATGACATTATTATTGCTGCTAATGTTATTCATGCCACTCAACATATTGGAGATACATTAACTGCTCTTCGTACTTTACTGCGTTCCAATGGTCATTTGCTTATGCGCGAAATAACCAAACAAGCTCGCTTATTTGATTTTGTTTTTGGCCCACTGGTGTTACCCCTCCATGATGAAAAGATCCGTAAAGGAAAACTATTTTTATCACCAGAATTATGGCATCAACAGTGTCGCTTAGCAGGATTTCAACATATTCGCTGGTTACCTGATGCATTACCAGAAACCAAAGATATGTGTGAACATATTATTCTCGCCAGTGTTTCGACAGAAAACGATCACTTTGATCAAGAGTTACCTAGTGACACCAAGATACAACAAAGTTCACACTACCAATGGCAATTAACACCTTGTGTGGAACAAGATCTTATCAAGCCAACATTAATATTTAACCATCAACAAACATTGCCTTCTGAAATCACAGCTATTTTATCCGCTATTGGATGTCTTTCTGAACAGGGCGAAAATCAATTAATCGTTGCCAACCTTGCAGATCCTTTAATTATCGCCGAGCAGATCCGCCAAATATTACTGTCATCGTCTGATGGGTTTGTTGTTATCACGCAACAAGCCTGGGCATTAACTGCCATAGAAACGGTTAATCCAGCACAACGTAGTATTCGAAGTTTATTAAAAACTATTCAAAAAGAATATAGCTCAAGGTTAATTGCCATTGTTGATTTAGGTATAAATGCCTCATGGTCTGAATTAGTTCCTGCTTTTATACAAATAGAACAAGGTAATAATGAAATTATTGTTCGTAACCATTGCTGCTACTTACCACAATTAACCCCACTGCCCTCATCTTCTACGATCATAGCGCAGAACATCATGGTATCCCCGCGCTGGCATATTATTACTGGTGGTTTTGGAGGCTTAGGTCGAATTACAGCAAGTTGGTTAGTAAGGCAAGGTGCTAAACGTATCGCTATTTTGGCACCACGAGCTGATAGCAGCGCATTAGATTGGATGAATAACTTACAGAAATCTAACCAGCTAGAAATAAAATGGCTAACATGTGATTGTCGTGATAACGCTCAATGTCATGCAGCACTCACTCAGCTTGAAAATGAAGGTGGCATTGAGGGGCTTATACACAGTGCAGGTATTTTGGATGATGCACTTATGACACAACTCACCCCTAAGCGTATGTCTGACGTATTTTCTGTTAAAGCGATATCTGCCAAGCAATTTTGTGATGCTTTAGAAAAAACAGATGCCAGTTACCTTATTTTATACTCCTCTGCCGCTGCAACTATAGGCTCTGAAGGACAAGCAGCTCATTCCCTCGCTTGTGGATATTTAGATGGATTAGCTGAATATGCACGTCGCAATATCAAGGGATTAACCGTCATTTCTATCGCTTGGGGGGCATGGCAAAGTGTTGGCTTTGTGGCAGAAAAACAACTCCATGATAAATTACAACACAAAGGTATGAGTACGCTTACTACTGAGGAAGGACTGGCACATTTAGATGCTTGTCTGCTAGATAATACCTCTTGTCGCCTTGCAATGCGCTTAGCGACTCCACCTTTAATGACACAAAAAACGCCTTTATTTCATCAGACTAATCATAATGATCATTATGATAACCATGAAATTAATCACACTCGCCAGCTTTGTGAAACCCCAACTCAAACGGATCAAACAGAGCCGGTAAGCCCTAACAGGGTTGATTATCGCGTTGGTGATAACTTAGAACAGTGGCTAACAGCATGTATCAAACAACTGTTGCGTCTTGGTGATGAACATATTGATACTCACATTGAACTATTCCAATTAGGACTAGATTCTCTCTCTTTCCTCGATCTCAGTGCGGAAATTAAGAAACAGTTTGCGGTCAATATTGACGCTGAACAATCTTATGATGATATGACTATTGCTGGTTTAGCCTCAGTTATTCGAACCGCAGCACCTGAGAAATTTACTGTGACAGAAGCACTCCATAATCAAGACAACATTTCCCACACAATGGAGTCAGAACGATATGCCCCATTTCCATTAACACCAATTCAACACGCCTATTGGATCGGACGTAAAAACCTCTTTAACTACGGAGGCGTTGCTTGCCATGCAATTTTTGAATGGGATTGTCAACGCCATATATGGGAGCCGGCCTCACTTGAAAAAGCTTGGAATAAAGTTATTCAGCGTCATGATATGTTGAGAATGATCATAGATGATGATGGACAACAACGTATCTTAAAAGAAGTTCCTTATTTTCATTTTATTCAACATGACCTAACAAATTTAACCCAACAAGAGCAACAAGAGAGCCTAACACAGATAAGGGAAGCCCTTTCTTATCGGGTATTACCGACTGAGTCATGGCCATTATTTGAAGTTGAAATTTCTTGGCTAAATAACGATTGTTACAGATTACATATCAATCTAGATTTACTGCAGTTTGATACCATGAGCTTTAAAATTCTGTTTGATGATCTATTTAACGCCTATTCAGGACAAGAATTAATACCACAAACATTTACCTTCCGCGACTACTGCTTAAAAAATCAAACAAATCGTAACAGTGATGAGTGGAAAATGGCATGGTGTTACTGGCAGGATCTATTATCTGATTTACCTTCTGCCCCATATTTACCGATAAAGAATTCATCCATTACTGAACAACCTCGTTTTACGACTTTCCAACATCATGTTTCTATAGCGCAATGGGACAAATTAAAACAGAGGTGGAAAAAGCATGGTATTACACCATCAGCAGGGCTTTTAACACTTTTTGCTTTAGTTTTAGGTCGCTGGACAAAATACCCAGCCTTTACACTAAACTTAACTTTCTTTAATCGTCAACCATGGCACCCAGATGTTACACAACTTATTGGTGATTTTACCTCTGTACTCCCTATAGATATTTATCTAGATAACGACTGTACATTAAATGAGTCAATGGCAAAAATACAGCGCAGACTTTGGCAACATTTAAGTAAGTCCCAAGTAAATGGTGTAGAGATTTTACGTGAATGGGGACGCTATAAAGGGGATAGTAGCCAATCTCTGTTACCTATTGTATTTACTAGCATGTTAGGTATGACACTAGATGGTGACAATATTGATGAAGCATTAAATCAGCTTTTCGGCCAACCCGTATATAGCTTCGCGCAAACACCTCAAGTTTGGTTAGATCACCAAGTAATGGAAGGAAAAGAGGGGCTAACATTAAATTGGTTCTGCATGGATGACATCTTTGCTGACGGTTTATTAACAATGATGTTCTCTGATTATCAAAGCTTGATCACTCAATTATGCCAAGATGAAGATAATAATCAATCAGTTGATAAGATTATTGCGCAACTTCCTTCATATCAACATTTAGCAATAGATAATCACCTCCAATCACGCTATCAACAACTCGAGCAAACATTGGAAAATCATCCGCAAATCAAACGTGCTCATGCTATGGTAATGGTAAAAGACGATACGAAAGTAGAGCCTCCTCTACAATTACTGTTTGAAGCCTCTTCTGATATTCCACTATCCGTTATTAAACAGCCCAATTGGTTACCTAATTTACTTTCGCCATCAGCTTCACTCAGTGACATTATTGAAAAGAGTTGGCAACGATTTGAGGAACGAGCACGGTATGGCATATGTCACACACTGTATCGAAATGCTCTTTTTACCGAGCTAAACACACCAATCACCCTAGCTGAAATAGTGGCTCGTTTAAAAGCAAAGCCTCAGTATGAGAGGCTACTTAGTCAGTGGCTAGATTTATTATGCCTGCATCACTTATTAACCAAAGAGGGTGATCAGTTTTATGCCACAACACAGTTTATTAACTTATGTTTATCTGCCCCAGTATTTCAACAACCTGTTAATGATTGGGAATATGTACTTTGGGATTACCTTGAACAATCACTAACCCAACATGAATTACTCTTTAGTGGTAAGGTTTCTCCTCTTTCACTACTTTTTAATTCAGATGAAATTACCACAGCACTATACGCCAAACACCCTGCACTAAATTATTTAAATCAATGTGCAAAAGATATTGTTAGTGCAATGGTTGGTGCAACATCTTCACTCAATATTTTAGAAATAGGGGCAGGTACAGGAGCTACCACTCAAGGTATAGTCGCAGTACTTAAGAATACGCATTACTCATACACCTTTACTGATATATCACATTACTTCCTTGATAAAGCGCGAAAAAAATTCACTGCTGTAGGAGAAATGCGCTATCAACTCTTTGATATTAATGCACCAATACAATTTTCTCATCATCCAGATAATGGCTATGATCTGATCATTGCATCTAATGTATTACATGATGCATCACATATCGGCCACGCACTAAAACGGATTAGAAGCCTGTTAAAACCTCAAGGCTATTTATTATTTATCGAAGCAACCGAGTGTCAAAGTGCTATGCAAATGGCGACTGTTGGCTTTATTGAGGGATTAAGTGCATATCAAGATAAGCGTATATTGACGAATAAAGCGATGCTTGATAGTGAAAGTTGGCATGATATTTTAATCAATACTGGTTTTGAAACTATTGGTCAATGGCCCCAAACAGATTCCTCATCTTTGCGACAAACACTCTTTTTAGCCTCTCCCACTCGTGGAGGAAAACCTTATTTAGGTAAATTACGTGATTATTTATCTCATTCTCTTGATCAGAATATCGACTCTTTTGAGTTGTTCCAATGTGAAAATATTGAAGCAACCCTTAATGGCATAGCAACATCATCCGCTCAAGAGCTAAATGAACAGATACAACCTGTTGCAATACCTGATGTACCAACCAATATGATTAATGAAATCATTGCATTATGGTCTGAGTTATTAGGTCGTGAGGTCAATAGTACAAATGATTTCTTCCGTTCTGGAGGAGATAGTTTGATTGCAACCAAAATGATCAGCCAATTACATCAACGGGGATATCCAGCAACATTACAACAGATTTTTACCTATCCATGCTTAGCCGATTTTTGTGCTCATTTAGAGCAGGAAAAGCAATCTCAACGAGAGTACTCCTCTTTGATACCTCTAAGCGCTGTATCTGCTCCAAAACCTTACCACTACTTTATGGTACATGCTTCTGATGGTGATCCCGGTGTTTACCTACCTCTTGCTGAGTCGTTAAATAATACAGTGTGGGGATTAACAGTTACAGATGCTTCAAAACTAACTGATTTGGATACATTGTTATCATTACATTTATCTAGCATAAAAACAGCACAACAGACTGGCCCTTATATTCTTATTGGTTGGTCATATGGTGCTTTTATTGCCAGTTACCTTGCAGAACAACTCTCGCAACAAAATCATTCCGTATTATTAGTATTAATAGATCCCGTCTATCGACATGATTTTATTAAATTTTGTCATGATGACTCAGATAGTTCATCAGATGAAAATAAGCAGCTTGCATGCACTAAAAGACTTATGTCATTCCTACCTGAAAGTGACCTACCATTATCTGATGATATCGCCTGTTTATGGCTGGAAGCCACCAACCACCCAACAGAATGGACATCACCTGAAAAAGAGTGGTACCAACGATTACCGCCACATACCCAACATCACTATTTTTCAGGGGAGCACTGGTCAATACTGCAAGATCGCGCTACCAGCACACATCTGGCCGAAATCATTGATCAGTGGGTGCAACAAAAACTTTCTAATAACGGATATCCATCCGAAGGAGGTAATTAATGAAACCGGCAAAAAAAGTGGTGATTGTAGGCAGTAAATTTGGAGAGGTTTATCTCAATGCATTTATACAACCTCAAGACAAATGGCATCTTATTGGCCTTTTTTCCAAAGGTAGCACTCGTTCTCGAGAATTATCTAAAGCATTCGGTATTCCACTTTTTACTCGATTTGATCAACTACCTGAAAAAATAGATCTAGCTTGTATTGTTGTGCGATCAGCCATTGTTGGTGGCGAAGGTAGCCAACTTGCGCAAGCATTTTTACAACGGGGGATCTCGGTTGTACAGGAACATCCTGTACATCCTGATGAAATTACCAGACTACAATCATTAGCAGAAAAAATGCATTGCCACTATATCGTTAACAGCCTCTATCCACATAATAAAGCAGGACGTTTATGGATAGAAAACACACAGAAGATATATCAGCAAATACAACAACGACCAGTGTGGGGACAAATTATCACAAGCAGGCAATTAATTTATTCCGCCTTAGATATATATTGCCAAGCAATGAAATTACACCCTAATGATATTACAGTCACATTAGAAAAAGATAATACCCCGCTACAATTTCTACGACTATCCAACCCTACTGGTGATTTGCTTTTATGCCTACAAAAACATTTGTCATCTAACGATCCTGATCAGCATAGCCTCGTGATGCATCATATGATATTAGGCTGGCCAGCTGGTTATTTAACTCTCGCTGGAAGTTATGGGCCAGTAGAATGGAATAATGCGCTTTATATTCATCATCACCAAGATAGTAAAAAAGCCATGTATCAATCTCCTGCCACGATGGAGCTTGATGAACCACTGTTTCATTCATTTCATACTCCACCAAATAGTTGGCAGGATGTGATGGAATGTGAAGCACCAGAAGCTATTAATTACTTACTGGCAGAGATAGATAAATGCTGGCAATTACCTAATGATAAAAAACCAATGATTTTACAACCCCATTACCAATTAGCTTTATCTCAATTATGGATAAAAACATTGCAAACAGCAGGTAAAGCCATTGATGGCACAATTGCGCCATTTAAGCGAATGAACTTCACCAAAAGTAGTGGACGGAGAAAATAATGATAAAACAATCTCCCAAATATATTACTCCTTTAAATGAGCAAAATGTAAATAAAGACAATGCTAACCTATTGGTTTGCCCATTTGCTGGTGCCAGTAATAGTGCATTTAACTCGTGGAGATCTACCGATATTTCAGGGTTAAATTGTCAATTAGTTAATTACTCTGGCCATGGTTGCAGATTTAAAGAACCAGCCTTTAATGATATTGGGTTATTAGCCAATGAATTAATAACAATAATAAAGAAATTTTATCCACCACGGCATAATTCATTATTACTTTGCGGTCACAGTATGGGGGCCCAAGTTGCCTTTGAAACTGCTATTCAATTAGAAAAAAATGGCTGGGAATTATCTGGACTAATATTATCAGGCTGCCAAGCTCCTCATATTCAAGCAAGGAGATTACTGAGTGATTTAAATGATGATGACTTTATTCAACAATTAATTGCCATTGGTGGATGTGATGCTGAATTAATCAAGCAGCCACAGTTGTTAAAACAGTTTATGCCATTATTACGTGCTGATTTCCTTGCTACCGAGCGTTATTTTTTTCAAAAAAGCACTAAACGGCTTTTTCATACCCCTGTTTTATTAATGTATGGTAGTCATGATAGTGAAGCTGATAAAAACGAAGTTGAAGCATGGCAAGATTGGATAGATAAGCATTGCACTATTAATTGCATCGCTGGAGATCACTTTTATCCAATTACACGCCCAAATACTTTTTGTCGTTTTATTATTGATTTTTATCACCAATTTATCAATGATTAAATTGATTAGGTAATATATATGAATAAAACAATAGATACTTTGCCACTTAACTTTCGTATTTTAATAAAATTAGCCCCACTCCCTCTGATTAGTGGCATTATTATGGCAATAATCTCAACAATGCTAAGTTTAGCACCATTATGGATCATCTATAAAATCAGCCAGATTTGTTTTTCAACATCACCTAATATTCAACAAATAAATAATCTAGTTTATATCACTGTGATTATTTTAATTTTACGTTGGGGATTAATGGCAATAAGTCATATTGCCGCACATCGGGGTGCTTTTTATATTCAGCATCAATTACAACTCGCAATAGCTAAAAAAATCAGTAAAGTACCATTATCATTTTTTGCTCAATATGGCAGTGGAAATCTGCGACGTATTATCAATGATGATATAAAAAGCTTAGAAGGTTTTTTCGCACATATGCTACCTGATCTCGTCTCAGCCATAGTGACTCCCTTTATCGCTATTATATTACTTTTTTATGTAAATTGGCCTCTTGCCTTATTATCTCTAACCCCATTACCCATTGCTTTTATGGCTCAACTTCTCATGTTGCGTCGAGCCAATAAACAAACCAATGAGTGGATGAATATTCAGAAAAAAATTGCTAATGAAATAGGAGAATATATTAAAGGAATACGAGAAATAAAAGCGTTTAACTTAACCTCCCATACTTTTGGTAAATTATCTCAATCTATCAATTCCTCTGTTAAATGGATAAAAAATAATGTCAAAGCTAGTACAGGCTCTTGGATGGTATTTAGTGGGATATTAACAGCGAATCTCGTTATTATAGCACCAGTAGGTGGGTGGATGTATTTAAATCAAAATATTGATTTATCTACTTATATTTTATTTTTAATGACATCCCCCCTCGTACTTGCGCCGTTATTACGACTAACATTTGTGCTAGGAGAACAAGCTCAACGAAAACAAACCTTAAAACATATCAGTATGATCCTTGAACTTTCAGAGCATAAACAACATGATAAACATTTTACTCTCCCTAAAAATAGCGATATTACTTTTAAAGATGTCTGTTTGGATCATGGTGATAAACCGATATTAGAGAAAATTAGTTTTAATGCCCAAGCGGGTACAACAACTGCAATTGTAGGCCACAGTGGTGCAGGAAAATCCTCATTATTAAAACTAATTCCCCGTTTTTATGATTGTACTTCTGGCCAAATAAAAATAGGTCAATATGATATCAACTACTGGCCAGAAATTGATTTACTTTCTCAAATAAGTGTTGTTTTTCAAGATGTATATCTATTTCATGGAACTATTTTAGAAAATTTACTCATAGCAAATCCTAATGCCTTATTTGAGGATATTATCAAAGCAACTAAAGCAGCCAATATTCATCATGTTATTGAAAAACTCCCAGCAGGATATAATACATTAATTGGTGAACAAGGAAATAAACTTTCAGGTGGAGAGAAACAGCGATTATCAATTGCAAGAGCACTATTAAAAAACTCTCCAATCCTACTTCTCGATGAAATTACTGCCAATGTTGATGCTGAAAATGAAATTTTGATCTATCGCGCATTAAAGAGTCTATGCCAGAATCGGACTGTTATTATGATCACTCATAACCTACATACTATTATTAACGCAGATAAAATTATTGTGCTTGATAATGGAAAGATTATTGATACAGGTACACACACCCATTTATTAAACCAATGCCCAACCTATCAAAAATTATGGAATGATTATAGTCACACTATTCATTGGCAATTAATCCAGGAGAATAATAATGATTAAAGAATTAATTAAATCAGGTTATTTGCTTTCTAATAAAAAAGATAAAGATTTAATGGTGGGTCTATGCCTTGCCGTAGTTGAAGGTCTTTTTGCTACTATTCCGTATATTCTACTCTATTTTTTATTAATTGATCTTTTTGCCAATAAAATCACACTAGCTCAGTTATTTTATTACTTTTTATCAATACTCTTATCTATTGTTCTGCGTATTGTCATTGGTACTTATAGTATGCCAATGATTTTTATTGGTGCTTATAAAATGATGGGACAAGCCCGTCTAAGAATAGCCGATCATTTACGAAAAATCCCGATTGGCTGGTTTTCTTCTCAACGCAGTGGTGATCTTGCATCACGGCTTACTGCTGATTTAGAGATCATTGAAAATATCTGGTCACATTTCTTAGGAATGTTTATCAGTACTTTAGCGATGCCTGTTTTTCTCTCACTATTCTTAGTATGGGTAGATTGGCAACTCACTTTAATTATATTATTTTCTATTCCAATCGCTCTGTTCGCATTATCCATAAGCCATAAAATAATGTTAAAAGCTGCACAACAGGCAGCTGATGCTAATGCCAATGTACAATCCGAATTACTCGATTATATCCAAGGAATTATGGTTATTCGTAGTTTTGGGCGACTTGGTCCTGCATGGAAAAAACTAAAAGCAGCCTTAGAAACACAAAATAAAACCCAAATAGTTCTAGATTCCAAGCCTGCCCCTTGGATTGCACTTTATGGTTTTATTCTTGAATCAGGTTTTATTTTATTAATGATAATAGGAACAAGCCGTTTAATTAGTGGCTCACTTTCTCCTTCTCAATTCGTTTTTTTCCTTGTATTAGCACTCCCCATTTATCGACAATTCTTTGATTTAGGATTATCCAGTATGTTGTTAAATTATGCACAAAAATCATTACAACGCATAGAAGAAGTAATGAAAGTGGTTCCACTTTCTGAGCCTAAATATACTCAATTACCAATAAGAACAGATATCTATTTTAACAATGTAAGCTTTATTTATCCTTATAATAGTCAATTAACATTAGATAATATATCTTGCTGTTTTCCTGAAAAAAGCTTTACTGCTATTGTTGGCCCTAGTGGCTCAGGGAAAAGCACTTTACTACAGCTTATTTCTCGTCTATGGGATGTTAACCAAGGTGAAATATTGCTAGATGATATTAATATTAACCAAATAAATTCCGATAAACTCTGTTCATATGTATCTTCTGTTTATCAAGATGTCGTTTTATTTTCAGGAACAATTAAAGATAATATTTTAATGGGAAAAACAGATGCTCACGATGATGAAATAATAACTGCAGCTAAATTAGCTAATGCACATGAGTTTATTATACAAAAACCACAAAATTATGATACTCCTATTGGTTACGGTGGTATGTTACTCTCAGGTGGAGAACGTCAACGTCTTTCTCTTGCTAGAACTTTATTAAAAAATGCACCAATTTTACTGATCGACGAAGCAACATCGAGTATCGATTGTTCATCAGAAGTATTAATTCAACAAGCTTTATCATTGTTATCAAAAGATAAGACAATCATTATGATTGCCCATCGATTAAATAGCATTAAAAATGCCGATAACATTATCGTAATGGAAAATGGAAAAATAGCAGAACAAGGAAAACATGCTGAGTTACTTGCAAAAAATGGCTTATATGCACATTTATGGTTACAACAGAAAGCGTTATGCTAATAGCCAAATGCAATGAGTAATAGCAACTTGTTTATAGATAATGAGGTGCATATCTGGATTGGTAATCTACAAACGATACCATGTTTAAGTAAAGCTAAATCCAGAATGCACATCTTAAATAACGATGAAATTTCATCGTTATTCGACTACCCTTTTATAAAACAACGAAATATTTTTTTGCTATCAAGAGTCATGTTACGCGATATTTTATCATTTTATTTAAAAATTTCACCAGAAGATGTAAGATTTTCAAAAAATGAGTACGGGAAACCATTTATTTTAAACGAATCAAAGGAAAGCATTTACTTCAATTTATCACATTCAAATAATTGTGTTGCTCTCGCTATTTCAAATACATCATCCGTTGGTATTGATATTGAATATTTCAACCGTGATATAGAAATAAATAGCATTATAGATTATTATTTCTCAAAAAAAGAAAAAAAATACCTATCTTATTTTGACGAGACTCAAAAAAAACATAATTTCTATAAGATGTGGACATTAAAAGAAGCCTATATTAAATCAAGAGGCATTGGATTATCAGAAGAAATCATTAAGAATTTAGATTTTTATATAAAGAGAGATCAATTTGATAAATTATATTTTATAGAACAGCATTACTCTGCTCATCTTTCATATATTACCAAATCAATATTAGATAGCTATAAAATATCCATAATCACATATCACCATCCATTTAACTATAAATTCTTAACATGGGGTGATATAAAAAGCAACCTGCCACATCATTTATTATAGTTATACGACCACAATGAAATTATATATTAACAGTTAGTTTTAAGTATTATTTGACTGACTATAGGTCATATAAAAGATATGACAATTCAATTCATATATTCACACCAAAACACGAATAAATTATAAAAAACCATCAATATATTAGCACTCATATAAATAAGGAAAAATTATGTTTAACAATAAAACAAAAAATACTATTATTAAAAATAAATCCGATTGGTTAACCATACCTGAAGCTGTATACCTAGCCAACCAGAAAAAAACAGAGAAACAATTAACCGACAGCGACGTTTATCGCCATGCGCTATCTTGAAACATTTATTTATCTATATACTTTCAATCTACAATTATATTAAGGAAAGTCACAAAAATTAAGAATAAAATTAAATTGAAAAAAATAGGAAACTCTCTCACAGATCGTTTATGCTATCTTGATACACATTGTTTCATTAAACATATAAATTATACCACACTCACTCAAGATAAATATATTCATTCTAAAAAAATGGGTCATTGATACCACTCTGATCGGGTATGAATTCGTAACAATTCAACACTTACTGGCGCACTCAATCAATATATCACCACCAATCACAGGCAATCAATGTATTAATTATGGCATTTCAGTTTTATTATCAAGAACTCTATTTCAAGCGTTTGAGAAAATAACATGAAAAGAACGAATTAGCCAACAACTAATGTAATTACCTGAAGAACTAAAATCTGAGATTTATAACAACATTAATCGAATGAAACTCATAAATCCAGTGACAAAGAATATTTCCCTATTTATAAATTACCACAAGATTCCTGTTTTGTAATTCGCCTGACTGAACTACAAAAGCTGATGAATGCCTATGTAAATATTAAACACACTCCAACATCGACACGCATATCCAGCCCTTTATCTCGTCTTTTCTGGCTTTCATGTAAACATAATGAAGTCATCAGTCCATTACTAGGAAAACCTTACAAGCTTTTATCCATTTTCGAACAATGGGCATCTACCGAAGGTATTACTGACAAATTCAGCGGCGATACACTGAAAACAGCACTTGAACGCGGTTCTCCCACTTCAGTGCCTTATTGATTTAACTCACCATTATACTGAAATACGTATTAAGAACTCAAAAACTCTTAATACGGGCTTACGTGCTTTCTTCTTCACCTTCGCTTATGCTTTTTTATCTTCTCCAACCCCACTCTACACTGGAGAAAATCATGACATCACATCAGTTATTACGCCTGAAACAGGTCGAAGAAAAAACCGGTCTGAAACGCTCGCAAATCTATCTGTATATGAAAGGGGGCTCTTTTCCTCGTTCAATAATAAAGGTTGGCCCTGCCAGCGTAGCCTGGCTCGAATCTGAAATTGATGAATGGATCAACCTCAAATTAGCCAACCGCTGAAGTGTTTAAGGAAGGTCCGAAATCATGATTCCGTCTCTGAATTACGCCGTATTAACAGATGCCCTGCGTGCGCTGAAAGAAGACAATATTCACCATCGTGAATCTCTGGGACTCACCTTCGACGAAATGAATACCCTCAGGACAACACTGGTGCTTTAATGAAAAAACGAAATTTCAGTGCAGAATTCAGACGTGAATCCGCTCAGTTAGTGGTGGATCAACACTATACGGTTGCAGATGCCGCAAATGCCATGGATGTCGGACTTTCCACTATGACCCGGTGGGTAAAGCAGCTACGAGATGAACGTGCCGGCAAAACACCTAAAGCCTCCCCTATCACGCCGGAGCAAATTGAGATACGTGAGCTGAAGAAAAAACTTCAACGTATTGAAATGGAAAATGAAATATTAAAAAAGGCTACTGCGCTCTTGATGTCAGATTCCCTGAACAACTCTCGATAATCGGGAAACTCAGAGCGCATTATCCTGTGGCCACGCTTTGCCACGTGTTTGGGGTTCACCGCAGCAGCTATAAATACCGGAAAAACCGTCCTGACAAGCCGGATAGCAGGCTAGCTGTATTACGCAGTCAGGTTCAGGAACTACACGGCCTCAGTCATGGCTCCGAGGATGCAAGAAGTATCGCCACAATGGCCACACACAGGGGCTTCCGGATGGAACGATGGCTTGCCGGCCATCTTATGAGGAAGCTGGGGCTGGTGAGTTGTCAGCAGCCTGTTCACCGATATAGACGTGGGGGACACGAACATATTGCTATCCCGAATCACCTCGGACGTCAGTTTGCAGTGACAGTGCCTGACCAGGTATGGTGCGGCGATGTGACGTATATCTGGACAGGTAAACGCCGGACTTACCTTGCTGTGGTACTCGATCTATTTGCACGGAAACCCGTGGGGTGGGCAATGTCGTTCTCTCCGGACAGCAGGCTGACCACCAAAGCACTGAAAATGGCATGGGAAAGACGCGGTAAGCCATCCGGGGTTATGTTCCACAGTGATTAGGGTAGTCACTATACAAGCAGGTAGTTCAGGCAGTTACTGTGGCGATACCGGATCAGGCAAAGTATGAGCAGGCGCGGAAACTGCTGGGATACTCATTCTAATATACTTTCAAATACCGGATCGGACTGACCCGTGCTGGGATTGGCTCAAATGCCTTTGTGTTGACCTGTCGTCCGATTCTGGTATTTCCCGGGCATAACCGGGCCCAGAGTTTGTGACCTGATAGGAGCTTTGTGCTGCATCCCGAGTGTCCTGTCCTGCGATGGGGATGATTGTGCTACCAATATCTGGAGGCAAACCATGCAAAACGACCGCCAATCTTCTGAAACCGTGATTCTGGGTGTCGATACCCATCTTGATATTCATGTCGGCGCTGTTATCAGTCAGGCAGGTAAACTGCTTGGAACTCACATTATTCAAACAAATCAAGCGGGCTATCTGGAACTACTTGATTGGGCACGTTCTTTCGGTAGCCTCGAACGAGCAGGCATCGAAGGAACAGGAACATATGGTGCCGCATTAACACGCTATCTCATCAAGAATAGCATTTATGTTGTTGAAGTTAACCGGCCAGATCGCTCAAAACGCCGCCTTGAAGGGAAGTCAGATCCACTAGATGCAGAAAATGCAGCCCGGACAGTGCTTTCAGGGAGCAGCAAGGCCATACCAAAAATGCAGTCAGGTGCATGTGAGGCTCTCCGGATTATTAGTGTTGCCCGACGTAGTGCAGTAAAAGCCTGTACGCAGGCGATTAATCAGCTTCGTGCACTGCTGGTTAGTGCCCCGCAAGATGTTCGCGACAAACTCTGGAAATCGAAACCACACGAATGCGTAACTGCCTGCATTAACAGCGAAGTGTCAGAGCACTCACCGTTACGTATAGCCTTGTGCAGTACGCTTCGAAGCCTTGCGAAACGATGGATGGCCCTGACTGAAGAGTTGAATGAACTAGACGAATCACTAGATAAACTGACCCGCAAGTATGCCAGTAACCTTCGTAGCCAGTTTGGCGTTGGGCCACAGACGGCTGCAACACTGCTGGCAGTTGCGGGTGATAACCCCGAACGTTTAAAAAATGAAGCGGCCCTGGCATCGCTCTGTGGCGTAAATCCACTGCCAGCATCATCAGGGAAAACAGTAAGGCACAGATTAAACCGTGGTGGCTCACGTGAAGCAAACAATGCCCTGTGGACAATAGCCCTTGTACGTATGCGTAGCGATCCGCGCACGAGAATCTATGTCGACAGACGAACTGGTGAAGGGCTATCGACTAAAGAGATCCTGAGATGCCTAAAACGCTACATCGTCCGTGAGCTCTATCCATTGATTTTATCGGACCTCGCATATGCCAATCGCCGCTCTTGACATAGGAGCGTCAACAGTCCGATGGAGCGCTTTTTCAGGAGTCTGAAAAATGAGTGGATGCCGGTGACAGGCTACACCAGCTTCAGTGAAGCTGCTCAAGCGATAACGGGTTATATCGTCGGGTATTACAGCGAACTCAGGCCGCACGAATATAACGGTGGATTACCACCAAATGAATCGGAAAACCGATACCGAAAAAACTCTAAAACCGTGGCCAGTTTTAGTTGACCACTACAAAAGCTTATTGATGAACGAACTGATGATGTTTTGTATGGTGAACCATGATACAAAAAATGGACGATGGGCCGAATGATCTCATTTAATACATCTTCGCCTTATACCAACGCGAATGGAAGATTAAAAAAGTGGGCAAAAAATAATAACAATTTAAAGTAAGCATCAGCGTCAAATTAATGGCCGAAAAATCGCTCTATGCCCACATCCTTAATCTGACCACGCCGTGGCAGGTTAAATCCCTTGCTCTCAATAAAAATGCAGATTCTGTAACCGGAACAAAGAATTCTTCAAGGTGGCGATAATATTCCATTATGGAAAGCTAAATATGGCTTTCTGAGCCTTATTACCATGACTAAGGAATACCCTATTATCAACAGTATAAAAATGTAGTTTGCAGGATGAGCGGGCTCTTTACCGTCCGCATTCGCAGGGAAATTGAAATCTATGTCACTCTGCCAGATCCAAAAATAAGGTTAAGGCCGCATTCCTTTGCGGCGTCTTATTCCTCTGTTCAGACCTTATCCATCATATAACGATGCGCTTTCGATGCTGCCTGGCGGCTTTAAAAATATAGCGCTTATCGTTTTTCAGTGCTTTCAGCCAAGAAGCAATATAACTTTCGTGCTGAACCTATCCGACAATCCCCAGATCCGCCATCAGGAACACGCTTCCCAGCTCGGCGATCAACTCTTCAAATGCATAATTTTCACTGCTAAATCTTCCTTTCATTTCGCGGTTCAGGCGACTTTTGCCATCGCTCCAGTGAACAATCTCATGCAGATCCGTGGCATAAAAGCTAGCGGCATCGGAAAAAAACGACGTTCAGGTAACAAAACCTCATCTGTTGATGGCATGAAAAAGGCGTTTTGTCCTTTCTCAATGATGTTAGCACCGCTGTTACAGAACAGATTTTCAGCCTGTGGCAACGCGTCAAACGTCGCTTGTGGGGCAACGGTATCTGCCGTCAGTGAGAGGCCATCAATTTGTTCGACATTAAACACGACAAAGGTTTTCAGCATCGGGATATGGTCAATTTCTCCGGTGTCGTTTTCCTTCTCCAGGATGGTATAAAAAATGGCGGTCATGCCGTGCTAGTCCTTACGAACTTGCGCACCTTCTGTCCTAGCCTGTTTGTATGTCATCCAGCAGGAATCACTGAATCCTCATTCTGATTCACTGCACCCGCTGTAGGCTGTGCCAGTAGCGTAGTTGGAAGGCATGCCGGACATACCCGGTACGCGCTGCCACGGACACACTCAGGGTTTAACGCCTACTTCCAGTGTGGTAATGATGAGGTCGGTAACGATCTGATAAATATCGGTTCTGGTTTTGGAAAATTTCGTTTTTGAGGAGCCTGACGGGTCCAGCGGGGATACGCTGGTCGCCGTTGCGGTGTTAGAGGCACTTGTCTGAGTATGCAAGGAAGTGATCATAGTTTTTTCTCCATCAGTAATGTGATTTTCATCTTCGTATCGCCTGACAGTTCGCTTTCTCGGCATCGTTCTGGCCCACAAGGGTGCAGCATGCGTGCACTTCACCCTTACGGGACCGGTTGTGCCGTGAAATGATTAACCGGAAGCTGATACGGGAACAAAAAGCACACAGGAGGAAAAATCGGTCCCTGCATAGCCGAACTTAGCGCCCTTTACTCCGTATTGGTGAAAAGTAGATTTGTGGTAATGAATTGGGGATTGGTACTGATAGAAACATCTTGTTGGCACCGAGATCTCAAAAAATGTCTAGAATTAAAACAGGTGTGCTTACCTTAATGTGATAGAGCCCTAAAACATGCATCTTCAAGTTAATTGTGCATGATTATAAAAAAAAGAGGCACCCATAGAGTACCTCACTTACTTTATATCTTATTAAATCAGAATATATTAAAAATCAATTTTGACATTTATCCCATAATTTCGACCCGGTAATGGGACTAAATATTTCAATTGAGAAGATGCAGGTCTTGCTTCAGTATCGGTGAGATTATTAATAATAAAATCAACCGAAACATCTACCTTATCAAGGTGGTATTTTTTGCCAATCCCCGCATCAACTAACGTATAGGAAGGAAAGGCCATATCTCCACCATACATTAACCCACCGCTTTCTTTTTGTTTTTTATAGTAAGTTGCACTACTAAATGCAGTTAATTCATCATGTTGGTAATAAATACTGATACCATGCTTTTCATTAGGTAAATTTGGCAAATAGTGACCTGCAATAAACAGTTTTCTTTTGCTTTTATTTTCGACAAAATCACCAAATAGTGTAAATGTTAGATTGTGATCATGAGGCATTTCATATAAATATTTAAATTCATATTCTAATCCTTTTGTTTCAAGATCGGTGTCATCCCATTCCATAACAGGACCAGCACCACGACTGATACCCGTTAATCGTCTAAATTTAAAACCACTGTAGTCTGTTTTATACAAATTAAGTTTATTAGAGAAATTGCCAATCTCAATAACAGATGATAATTCAATACTTTTGCTTTTTTCGGTATTAAATTCACTGTTTCCTTGTTCTTCAATTAAATAAGCATAATGAGGGCCATGTGTATAAAGTTCATTAATTTCTGGTGCTCGATAAGAAATATTTTGTTGTAGTTTTAATGTCCATTCATCAATTGGTGTAAAAGATAGAGCGAGTGTATTTGCACTTGTATCAAAATGACGGTTTTGTAAATTAGAACCTTGCCCTCTACCACGATTATAATTCGCTGGAATATTGAGATTATGTTGAGTGTAACCTTTACGATATCCAGCAGTGAGCTCAAAAGGAGATAAATTTAGCGATTCAACCCAATATATTCCGTACTCTTTGGTTAATACACTGGGTAAATAAGCATCATAACCAGACGTTTTCAGATCACGATAATTACCGTTGATCCCAAACGCACCATTAAGTCGATTAAATAGCGGAGTATGTGCAGTTTCTAAAGCTAACTGATGGCTTTTTGTATTAAATACCGATGAAGCAATTTGGCCGACTAACTCTTCATCTTTAGATTCAGAATAAGAATAATAAAAAGCACTGTCTCTTAAAAATGGTGCTAAATGATCATGTTTTCCTTGTATATCTATTCTTCGATTACTATTTGAAACCGAAACAGGTTTATACCTTTCTCGAGTTGTTTTAGTTGTGAGATAAGCATAGCCTGGCACTCCATACGATGTTTGAAAATCAGTGACAGAAAAACCTAAGTAACCGTCATCTCCGATATAAGAGAGTGATGCGTTACCACTTTGGCTTTTTAAAAAGCTATTGGGAATTTCGTTATTATTATTTTCAACATAATGCTTTGGAGGTGTGACATGTTCAATAGATGTGGGGCTACCAGGTTTATATCGTAAGTTAGGTTCATTATCTACATAACCAATACCTGAAAAATAGTCCTTATCTTTAAAGGTATATTTATCATCCTCGCTTAACTCATATTCAACCTGATATTTTTTCCAAAACTCACTAATGTAAGGATACGCTTCAGGGTTACGGCTAGTAAACACTTTCATATCCACTTGGCATTGATCACGTAATGCAGAGTGGTCTTTTAGCTGTTGATAGCTATAGCAAGCACCAACTTTAGAGCGTGTTGGAATTTTATATTTTGAGACTCGTTTAGTAGCACCGGAAAGATTAAAAATCCAGTTTTCTTTATTACTGAATTTAATATTTACTGATCCACCGTTACCATTATTAGTGCTACCATTAAATGTCACGGCACCTGAAATTGCTTTTTCAGGAAACTGTGTCATTATTCGATCATCCCACAAATGAATTGCACCACCACTGCTGCTACCACCATAAAGTAGTGCTTCGGAGCTTTTACTAATTGATATTTCGTTAATTCTATTCATATCAACAGGAATAGGCATATTCCCACTAATAAATGAAACATCATTAATCGGAAGATTATTAACTAAAATCCCGACTCTATTGCCAGAGAGACTTCGAATAACAGGCCTTGCCGCATTTGGGCCAAAACCTTCCGCTTGTACACCAGCAACTTTTGAAACGGTATTACCAATCGTATTTGTTTTTATTTGTTCAAGTTGTTTTCCTTTTATCTCTTCTCGATTATTGAGTAATAAAGAGGAGAATGTCTCTTTGTTTTTTATTGATGTTGCTTTAACAGTAATAACATCGTTTGATGTTTCTTTTTCTTGGCTTTTATCTTGATTATTCTCTTTTCCATATAAAGGAGACGACAAAAGTATAAGTAAAATAATAGAGAGTTTACTTTTTTTCATGATATTCATATTAGAATGTAAGAGTAGCGCCTAAGATAATATTACGACCAGGTAAATACATTTCATCTTTAATATAAGAGGTGCTGTCTTTCCCTTTTACATCAAAGATATTATTAATCTTGGCGTATAAGGTATAATCTGTGTTATCTAAATAACCAATATATTCACTACCTAAACTAACTGTGTTATAAGCCTCTGTGGATGTTTCATAGTCTGCTGTTTTATTCTGTTTTCCAAAATGATCAATGCGAATTTGTCCAATTACGTTTTCTGTAAAACTATGTTTAATATAAGTACTTAAACGATAAGCCGGTATTCTTGGTATATTTCCCTTATTGTGTAGTAAATTTGCTCTAACATAATCACCAGAAATACCAATTAAGCTATCTTGGTTATAGTAATAATCAATATTTCCTTCTATACCTTTAAACTGTGCATCATTTTGAACATATTGTAATGAACGATAGCCATTATTTAATTCAGTCCCCGTAAATTGACCGTAAATATAATTATTAATACGGTTATAATAGGCACTCATATTGAATTGAATATCACCTGTTACTTTAGTTATTCCAATATCAATATTATTTGCAGCCTCTGCGGTTAAATTAGGATCGCCTTTTTCAATAGTTCGACTTGCAGCATGAACACCATTCGCGTAAAGCTCTTCTGCAACAGGTAATCTTTTCGTGTGTGAAAGTGATAAATTTAAAAAATAGTCTTGTGTAAAATTCCATGCTAATCCAGCAGAAATAGAAGATGCACTCTGCTTATTATTTTTTTGAGTTTCTCTATTTAACAGTGATTGCCACTCTTGGCGAAATCCTAATTCATAGCGAAAATCACCTAATTGGTATTCTTCTAATAAAAAGAGTGAGTGATTTTTTGTTTTTGTTGACGGTACATAAGCTTCTTCTCCTTGAGCACTAAAATCACGCTGGTTAAATTGCCCGCCAATAACACCATGCCAACCCCAAATAGGTTGATGTGTAAATGTCAGTCTTAATTCATCGCCTTTGTTTTTAAATGAGGTACTGACTTCATTTCCTTCTTTTTCATCATGATGATAATCGGTTCTGACCGCACTGAAACGTATTGATTCAATACCAGTAAATGGATTGTTTTTTTCACCACGAAGATCCCATCGTTTGCTATCCATAACAATATAAGGAATACCATGTTGATGTTGTTCATCAGGGTATTCATGATTGTGATTATGATGATGATGGCCGATTAAAGGAGGGCGAATTGGGGCGTGATGATGGTGATCATCTTCATGATCATGAAAATGCGTATGACCAGGCAGCCCATATCGACGATGTTGTTCACCATAACCAATCCCTATATAACCGTCATCAAAAAGCCAGGATACACCAATATTTGCCGATTGGTTATCTTGATAAGATCCTGCTAAACGGCTAGTTTCTCCTTGATGTAAAGGTTCTGGTTGTTTGTAATCACTTTGATAACGTTTAGTACCCTCAAGGCGAAGCGCCAAATTATTTTCTCCTAACGTTAATCCTACTGATCCTGTATTTCCTTTAGAAACAGAATCGTATTGATAATGCAATTCACCCTCATAGCCTTTTTCAGGCACTGACATAGGAATCTTGCTATCAATAACATTAATTGCACCGCCTATTGTGCCTCCTCCATAAAGTAATGTTGAAGGGCCTTTTAATACTTCAATGCGTTGACTTAAAAAGGGTTCACTGGTGATTGTATGATCTGCACCAATAGAGGATACGTCCATAAGATCACTACCACTGTGTAATACCTTGACTCGATTGCCTGACATTCCTCGAATAACTGGATGAACTGAGCCTCCACCAAAAAAGCTGGCATGAAAACCTGGTAAGGATGTTAAGGTTTCAGCAATCGAGGCACTACGATTAGCGCGTAGATCTTCTTGTGTCAGAACAGAAACGGGGATCGCCATTTTCTCTTGCGGAGTATGCAAAGGTGTTGAATAGACCTCTAATACCTCATTGTTCCGATTTTCAGTTGATTTTATTGCAGGGCTTGCATTTGCAAATAAGGAATAACTCATTGAAATAAAAAATGTTGTATAATTAAAAATAGATTTTTTCATACTATCCGCCATTTTTTGTTATGTTATAACATATCACATTGTATGTATATATAATTATCATTAGCAAGTGATTATTTAAAAAATAATAAAAATTTGGGCTGTCCTAGATAAGGTTTAAGTTTTAACTATCTGTTTTAGAATACTTAATTGCTTCTTTGCAGCTTGGCGTATTAAACGGGTTATTGTTAAATCTGGTGTATGGCACCATCAGACAATGCTCCGATCTGATGCTTCATCCTCTGCATACTGGGGTTGACGGTGTAAGTATCCCGCATAATTAATTTGCCAACGAAGGAGATCGCTATGCGTAAAGCCTGTTTTACTGAGCATCAGATCATCGCCGTAATTAAGTCGGTTGAAACCGGGCGGACTGTTAAAGTTGATGACTTTAACCGTGAGACATTGTCGATTAAAATCATTCTGAATCTGCCAGATCTGCGAATGATCCGTGTACTCGACAGGATCGCGGCAAACTGCGGCTACCCGATCATGCTGCACATGAATAATGGTCCAGAATTTATCTCACTGATACTGGCTGAATGGGCAGAAAAACATGCAGTAAAACGGGATCTTATCCAGCCAGGTAAGCCGACGCAGGACACTTTCATTGAATACTTTAACCGGACATACCGTACATACGCGATTTTTATATATTCATGATCAGACGTGAGATAAATAACGAATTGGAGTGGGTTTAAACAGGTTATAACGAATAGGTTACTGTAATTAATTTTCAGTATATGTAAGAGAATTTCGAGTCCGTTTACCATGCTGTGTAAACGCCTTTTTCAAAAGTGACCATCCTGGCGGTCGCGGTCACCGAACTCGACAATAAAGCGACTCTATTACTATACGCCAGTTCCTCAGCGGCATTGTCCATTTTTGCGAGGCAATCCGTCAGACAGTGCGGGGTTAGGATTGAAGCCACAGAGCACCGTTATCACTGGATACAATGGTACGTTGGCTCAATCTCAGGCTACGTGGGTATTGTACTATGGACGCTTTTGTCAATCAGTAATGGATTATATAGCCAGACATATCGATCTGTACCTTGCTAAATGGGTTACCCGTAAATACAAGAGGGGACACGGTAGTCTGGTTCAAGCGTATGAATGATTAGACAGGATCCGGAATGTTAAACTCAGTTTGTTTGCACACTGGACTATTTGTACGCGATGTTACCAGTCAACTACAAGAGCCAGATGACGGGATACTGCCACGTCCGGCTCCGTGGGAGTGGAGGGGGAAAGTTCCCCTCCACGACGCGATAACCTCATATAATACTAGAAAATAAAAATCAGATAAATGATAGTGTTCACTACTTTTTAGTGATACACCTTGCAGAATGTACCATTGCAACAAATCCTGCTGCTATCATCATAGTATCTTTCAGAACTAACCTTCCCGCACCGGAAAGATAAGGAAACTCAGTATAAGCATCTGCTCCATGTACCCAGGTTTCAGGTGTAAACACCAAAAATGTTAATGTGACAAATGGCGTAAGAAACACTAAGGCAGAGCCCTTTCCATTTATTATTAAGATAAACATCAGCATAGTACTTTCCTGCTGGAGTTGGATTTCCTTGATTGAAACGATGAATATCTAACGTCGTCTTCCCTTGAGTATGCTGTAAAAAACTGGGATCAAATTCAGCATATTCCATAGCCACTGTGTCCATGGAAAAAACTCCCAGTGAAATAAATATGGCAGGCAGGAATGAATGATGTTCAGTTTAAGTGCAATATTTCATAAATATTATCCTTATTTCAGAGCTGACTCACTTAATTCATGCCCACCATAATCGTTAACAACTGTCCACTTCACTTTTCCATATCCCGACATATTTCCATGTATAGGAAGGCGTATTGAAGAATAAGGAGCAACCATATCTACTGGATTAATTGATTGTGAGTAGTCGCTCTGAATCAAAGTAATATGATTATAAGTAATAAAATAAGGACTTTGATTATCTGCACAAAGAAAGGCCTTTGCTCCTTGTTTTTCAATATGCCATATAACAGAATTATAGGCCTCACTGAGAGAACGTGTGAGTTTTTCTGGACGATAGAATAGCTTTATGCGACTATGGATCGGGAGTTGAAGATAATTTGAGTTTACATTTAAATTATTTTTATTTTCAAATTTAGGTTTAGCTGAAATATCCAGTATATTTAGCCAAAAAATTGATTCACGATCATTAGGCAGTGCTTCACCCGTATACATAATTCGTAATGTTTGCCCTGTGTGAGGTTCTATACGAAATATAAGCGGAGTAATAATAAAGGGAACATTGACTGAGTCTGGAGCAACACTGGCATCACCAGTATCAATCCAGGACTGAATTAAAGATGGAGTAGATTCATCATTATTAATTTTAATATTAATACCTTCCTAGTTTTCAGGATAAATAACTCAGGTACCCAACATTAGCATAACTTGACACAGAAAATAAGCCGGCCATCATGAAAAAGAAAAGTTTTTTCATGGAAACTCCGAACAAAGCAGTGCAGATGAGCTGCCTTGTAAATAATGATAATAAAAACGCACGATTATTATTTATTACTCATAGGCAATAGTGTAATTAACACTAGAAATGACATCCCCTACAATTGCTTTTCCTGTAGCATAATATTGGGCCATATAGCGTAGTGTCGCTTCATCGTCACTATTAATAGCTTCTGAATGGACATCCTGTCCGACAAAGTCTTTCCCTAATTGAATAGCAGTAGTACCATCGTTATTTAATAACTGAATTTGAACATTTTGTGCTCCGTCAGAGCTTGCATTTTTTAGTTTGTTCGTATTAAAGTCAGTATTAGCTCCGGGTTCAAAAAAAGCTTTCACATTACTAGATCCATTTTGTCCAGTAGTGCATCCAGTAAGACTAATTGTACCGTCATATGCCATTGCTGAGTTAAAAATAGCAACAGACAGTACCGTACTTAAAGCAATATTATTTTTAAATTTCATTATTTGGTTACTAACATAAAAATCAATCTATAAACTTCATTGAGGGTATTTATATCCTTAATTTATATATTAAAACTATAAAAAACAGGTGCTACTCTATTAAAATTATTAAATATAAACGCCATTATTTAATAAAAAATTAATAACATTCACCAACATGAAAAATACGGAAGCTTTATTTGAAATTACAAACTTATTATTTATTAAAATGTAACCTCATGTAATTAAAATATAATTAATGGATATAATTTTCTTTCTAAAAATAAATTATGTTAATATGTTATTATTGATCGATAATGTATTTTTTTGATAGATTAAAACCATCAATATAAACATAACAATCGTTTTTAACGATCATTTTTAACAATTTATACTGATTGTAAAACTCATTTATATTGATATAGAAGGGAATAGGTAATACAGAATATATTTCAAAGTATATTTTATTAATCTTAATGACTATATAAGCAAATTTAAAAAACTTTAAAATAATTATTTAGAAAATAAATATATATTAATGCAACCATTAATGATAATAATTTATAATCTTTAATTATAGGAAAGGCACCATAAATACATTGTATTAATATTTATAACATAGACTTGGCGACTATATTAATCACCTATTCTTTTGTTAAAAAGAAAACAACAAATAACAAAAAATAAATATATGAATTAAAGAAAAATCATTCTTTAAATGATATACCTTGATCTGCATCACAGTATAATTCGGATATTTAATTACATATAACTTATAGTTGTTATATATACCTTAACAATTAATGAATGCAAAAATAGAAAATAATAACCGATTTTGACCACATATAAAACTTATTACACATATAATGATGCTTTCACATTTCTCATGTTTTAGTTTTAATCTTTTCAGCGCTCAAAGATAATCTCTCTATTGGCTTCTATCACGTGGTTTGCATATTTTCATCAAATGGATAGTCAATCTCTTTATCATTATATATCACATTTAATGTGGTTATAACGAGCTCTTATTGAACATTCATATCCTTGGTTTTTATGCACAGTAATGTGCAGCTAAACAGCTTTTATTCCTAGTCATTTTGCTAAAAAAAAGATTACTAAAATTATAAAAGCCACCAACCTATAACATTATTTTATATCCGTGATGACATAAATATAAATAAATGAAATATTTTCACTTAATATTTCAGCAAGATTTTTTACCAAAAAGGAATTAAAAATGAAAAATTATAAAGTCGCAGTCAGCTATGATATGTCTGACTCTATTTCAACTCATCGTAAATATGTTAATATTCTACATACTGACTTCTCTTATATTGCCGCAATTATTATTTCACTTGATAATATTCAAGATGGAAGGCTCGATTTTATTGAACAAAATAGCTTTGGACAGCCTGTATTCGCTATTATTAATAAAGATAAAGTTATTCCGACTAATATTATTAATCGATTAACAGGTGTAATTGATTTAAATAAAAAGAATACAGACCGGATTCAGCCGGCTGTTCCCAGACTGACCGATAATATCTGACCATAAAGCCGTTTCTAGGCTGCATCCACTTCCCGCTGAAACGCCAGCTCTTTTTCTGCCCAGGCAAATTCCTGCTGTACCCACTTTTCAGCCAGCCGACAGCGCTCCTCATCTGACCGGGCCTCAATGCCCAGTGTCGTCAGAGGATCCAGGCCGAGAGACTGAATACCGCGCCACCCTTTCATCAGCGCTTCAAAACGGGCATACTCCTCCGCACTCAGTCCCCATTCCTGCGCCTCATACTGCAATGACTGAGTCTGACTCTTAGCCGATTTCCCCGCCTCAATCTGCCAATCTGCCCCCCGGAAACAGACTGTGTGGCTGTCAGCGGCGCTGTCATCAGACACCCGCTCAGTAAAACCACAAATCTTATGTTTTTCATCACGGCATCTCTTTTATGGTAGGCGCAACGTCACCGTACGCCCCTGATAACGTCCGCCCACCGGCAGTAACTGTACCAGCCCCAGCTGATGGATAAAGGTCCGGAAGTACCGGCTGGGCATGACCGGTGTTGACCAGAATCGCGGTATCTATCAGCCACCGGTTCAGCAGGCCGGGAGGGTTTATCTGCACAGCCCCCCAACAGCAGTGAGGTCAGGGCAAGACATATCGGGAGAA
>NZ_JAMPOG010000036.1:0-73234 GCF_028480065.1 Providencia sp. PROV189 | reverse complement strand
CATACCCCAAAATATTAGATCCTAATATATCTAGCCTTGACCTCTAGCTCTTATAGGAATAAAAATAACTTAATGTAACCACATGATATTACGTCAGAAAAAATAGCAATCACATCAGATGATGACTCTCTTAAACCGAGAAAAATATAATACACCTACTATCTATTAAATAACTAGTTGTAACATTTATCACCTACTAAATATGTGATTGCATAAAGATTAAAATTACGCTTAAATGTAAAGAACATACTAAAAATTGAGATGTTAATTTATTTAAATAAATTTAACCACGTGATTTTATACAGGTAATAATCAAAGGATGATAACTCAAGAAGCAAGTTCTAAATTTTTAGGTTTTCTTTATCAGATAGAACGAGTTCTCTATCGAATATTTTCAAGCGAACATAGTTCAGCCGTATTTAGCGTTGAAACTGCTGATGATGTTGTAGAAGAGATCACATATAGCAATGGTGAACTGCATGTCATTTTTGAGCAAGATAAACACTCAATCGCTTTAAATAGTCAACCCTATCAAGATAGCAATAAAAATTTTTGGCACACTCTACATATATGGCTATCGACAATAAATGATTATAAAAATAAGTATGAAAAAATAACTTATTGTTTGGTCACAAATAAATCTGTCGAAAAAAAAACACTAGCCAAAAAAATTTCAATTGCTGAAAATGATGAAGATATAATTAAAGCAATTAAAGAATTAAAAAATCAAGCAGAGACGATTTCAGGAAAAACAAAAGAAATCGCAGAAAAAGTAATTAATTATCCTGAAGATGATTTAAAATATCTAATTAAATGCATTGTCCTACTTGATAATGATGGAACTACATCAGGCGAATCACTAAAACAAGCAACAATTAATTTATTTCATTTAACATCAGAATGTAATGAACATGCTAACTATCTCTATCAAACCCTGATCGGTTTTATCGTAGATAAATGCCAAACATCTTGGAGAAAAAAAGAGCCAGTTCTACTAACAAAAGATCCTATTTTTAAATTATTAGAGAATGAAATATATAAAATAAAAAGGAGAAAATTTACTGAGCAACCATTCTTTAAAACTTCATTTCAAGAATATTTAAACAATGATAACAATTCAAAAAATCATATCTTTATAGAACAATTACAAAGTATTGGCCATAATACTGATGCATGCAATTTAGCGTTAAAATACTACTGGGCCTTTTATTCGGAAAAGATAAGATTACAAGAAGCAGGTGAAACACCTATTTCAGCATGGGAAGATCGTGATGACCAGCTATATAATCGATGGATTAATATAAATTTAAACACAATAGTTAATAGTAATGGAAAAGATTTACCTCACTATCAAAATATATATTCTAAAACAGTAAACCCTGATTATAACGCTCCCATAAATGGGCATGAAACAACTAATTCTTATTTTACGATTGGAAATTATCATGCGTTAGCAAATGATTATGAAAGTAATTATTTTATCTATTGGCATGATAATTATAAGAAGGATAAGTAGCTATGTTTTATACAGATAAAAATATAATTAACAATAGTTCTTTTGCTTGTTTTCTATTTGTGCTATTTACTGAGGAATATGAAAAAATATCCATTGCTAATCGCCGACCTGATTTAATGCAATGTTTACTTATTCTTCCATTTATTTGGCACAAACTTAGTTGTGATACCATAAAATCAAAAAAAAGAACAACTCCCTTAAATACTGTAATTCAAGACAATCCTCTTATTAAATTCAATTTTAAAAATCGCGTAAATAACTACTCAGGAATAACACTTCAAGGATTAAATTTAGCCGTTTCATCTGGATTACTAATACGAGAAAGTAACAATAACAAAATATTGTTTCAACGAAGCAAGAAAAAATGGCCTGCTAATATAAAGACACAATTACCTTCAGATATGATTCGTGCGATCACGCGATTAGCTTACTGGTTTTATCATATGGATACACCAACAGTTTATAATTTAATTTTAGAGAAATAACTATGAAATTCATGATAGACTCACTTATTCTTTGGCCATCTGACTCTGAGAATAACATTCAAGAAATTTTCTTTGAAAAGAATAAAGTAAATATCATACATGGAATTAGCGGAACTGGAAAATCATCTATTATATCAATAATTGATTATTGTTTAGGTTCAAGTAAATGTGCAATACCTGTTGGTATAATCAGAGAGTCAGTAGCATGGTTTGGTATAAAAGTTAATATAAAAGGGCATGAACGACTTATAGCACGTAGAACTCCTGACAATAAGTCAGTTAGTAAAGAGTTTTATCTTTCAACATATTCTGATGAAATACCATCAGAATTAACTGCTACTGATAATTTGGTTACATTCAAAAAAAAATTTAATCAACTAGTTCAATTAAGCGATTTACATCAATCTGATGATGATAAAAATCCCGGTTTTGATTCCCGAGCCTCTTACAGAGATATGGCTGCATTTAATTTTTTGCCGCAACATATCGTAGCTAATCCTTATACTTTGTTCTTTAAAGCTGATTCTTACCAAAATAAAGAAAAATTACAGAGAGTGATGCCCTTTGCATTAGGTATTATAGACCGTGAGTACATGGTAAAAGAAAAGGAACGCAGTGACCTAGAAAAGAGACTAAATATACTGAATAAGCAGTTAGAAATTCATAGAAATGCTCTATCTAATTGGGAATTAGAAATTGAAATATTATGGCAAGAATGCATTGAATTAGGCTTAATTTCAAATTTAGAAAATATAGATACGCAAGAAAAAATCAACAATTTAAAATTCATAAATAAAAAATACTTAGACGGAAAAATTCTAGATGTATTAAAAAAAACAAATTATGAGCATCATAACAGCTTAATAAATGACTTGATCCTCCAAGGAGAAGAGAAAAAAAGAAGTATTGATGACTTAAAAACGCAAATAATAAATTATGAACAATTATTATCTAAAGGAAAAGAGTTTACTAATGCTATTAAGAGAGAACAAAAACGCACCGTTGGTTTTGAGTGGCTTAAAGAAACATTAGCTCCAAATCATGAATGTATTGCATGTGGTTCAAAAACTGAATCATTGCATGTAGTAATTGATAATTTGGAGAAAAAAGTTAATTCAATCAACTCATTATCAGATGCTTTATTTGATAACCCGATTGAAGACAGAGAGTTAAACAATTTTAAAATACAATTAAGAAATTTACAAAGTGATTTACATTCAATAAGAATAAAAAAAATATCTTTGGAAAATATGGATAAAGAAAATACGGACTCACTAAATAATATTTATATTGTTATTGGGAAAATACAAGAGAAACTACTATCTATTGAAAAAATAAGTAATAACAACCATATAAGCGAGCAAATGAAAAAAATAAACAAAGAATTGACGCCCCTAAAAAAATATTTTGAAAATAAAAATTTTGATAATGATGAATATACTACCTATTTAACAATCAATAATTTGATAGAGAAATATGCAGATAAATTTAACCTTAAACGTAGTGGGGAAATTAAGTTTGATAAAAAAGAATTAACACTGAGTTTCTTCCACCCTACTTTAAAAAAATATGAATATCTCTGGGAAATAGGTAGTGGCGCTAATTGGATGGGGTATCATATATCTACATTTTTAGCATTCCATGAATATTTTTCTAAAGAAGAAAATCAAAAATTGCCACCATTCAGTTTTTTAGTCATAGATCAACCTAGTCAAGTATATTTTCCAAGTGCTGAATCTGGAGACAATATTCTAGATGATGCTAATAAAATGAAAATCATACAGAATACTAGAGAAAATGATATTAGTGCTACAAAAAAAATATTTGAAGTACTAGCTCATGCTATTCAGGAAAATAACTATAATTTTCAAATTATCGTTCTGGAGCATGCTGATCGAACCATATGGGGAGACGTGAAAAACATTCATGAATCAGCGCGTTGGAAATATGAGAATGATGGATTAATTCCATTAGAATGGATTAAATAAAGAAATCAAACCTCATAGTTAAATTATATGTGGGGTTTGATTTTACTTTTCCCTAGATAATGACTCGATTATTCTATTTTCTATTTTTTGTTTTTGGTTTGAAGATAAAGAGTTCTTTTTTCTTGAAAAAAAACCATAGAATTATTAATTTTATCTTGGATATAATTAGGTAGTTCCTGATCTTTTACTGAGAGCGCACCAGAACTATTATTAATTCTAGCACTTTTCCATCCTCTATTAGAATTTATTTTAACAGGGCATAAATGTAGAAATCTAAGATATTTAATATAAATAAATAACTCACTACCCACTTTAACAAAGTCAAACTCAATAGCCTTATTTAAATATATATTTAAGTCATCATTATCATCAGTCTTATCTAAAAGAATCAATAACTGTCGCTGTTCCTTAGGATGAGGATTATAACCTAATAAATAACCTCTCAAATTTTTAATGGCTTTAATTATTTCTTTACTTTCCTCATAAGAAAAATAATTTAAATTAACTTCATATACATATGATAAAACTCTAAAGCTAACTGATGCTAAATATTTATTTAACCTATAATCATATTCAAACTCTTTTTTCTCATTATATTCTAAAGGATAAAAGATTTATTTAGAAAAATAACTCTCCCAGCTACTAAAAATAGATTCACATTTCTTACAAAGAAAATAAACTTTCTTTCCATCTTGAGATATCTTATTTGGATTTTCAGTTTTTCTAAGATGCCCTGTTAGTGCTGATAACTTTGCATATTTAAATATAAACCTAGGGAGTATGTGGCTTAACTCTAATTGATCACTATCCCTACATATACTCATATTCCACGCCATTTGATCTATAACCTATTCCTGAATTAAAAACATCCAAAAGCGTATTGAGCTTAGTTTATCAGGTTAACTACCATTAATAGACTATCATATTCCGTCAACTCTCTGATAGCAACTAACTTGATAATTATCTAATATCTAGAAAACCAAGCAAAAAGCATTTATTGACGTACATAAAATTAATTATTAAGTGTCATGTATTATAATATAAAGAAATAAATTAATACAGAATGAATATAATTTTCATTTAGTATAAATAAATTCGTATTAACGAATTTATGATTATAACAGCAAGACTAATAACGCTATTGTGTGCTACTAGCCAAAGGGATACAATATACAAATATCAACTTTAAGCAATAAGCAACCTAAAAATCAATCAAAATATTTTTAGGCACTTTTGAAAAGTTGAATTGAACATTAGCACTATAAAATCATTTAGTTACGCGACGAATTCAGACTCCGCCAGCAATAATAACTTAAAAAAAACAGTAAGTTAGAGAAGCTGAGCAAACAGTAATATTACCTAGAATGCATACTAAATACACATGCACTATAAGAAACAAGCCACTAATAACTTATAGTGGCTAATAGGACATGATGATTACCGTTTACTACGGAAAGACTCTAGCTTCCATATCATTTTTAAATAGCATAACAAAATAATGACTGAATAACCAAACATCACCCAATTAACAATCGTCTCTTCACTCTGTTTTGTTGTTAGATAAATACCATATGCGCCAACAATATAACAATAAACGATTAAAAATCGTCGTACATATATTAACGTGCTAGTTGGTCTAAACTTTGAGGAATACTGATTTCTAATCTTAAAATAAAAAACAATTCCCAATATGGTTAAGATAAAATAAATCGTATATGGAATCACTGAATAGGCTCTCCACTTGTACTGTACTTTTGTTCATTACTTTTGTTCATTACCTTTATCATCCGTACATTTATATTATACTGAATTTTCATTGTCATCTGTAACAACAATATAAAGCTCACAGTCTTCAACAATATCTTTAATGTTAGATATTTTTTCTGATTCAGTAACAACCATAATGACATCATTTGACTTTTTATCTAGAAAAAATGCTTTATCGATATCATCTTTTATGATTAAAGTTAATAAAAATCCGACTTAAGGCTCTTATATGAACGTGAAGTGTTGTGTGTCATTCTGGGTCGACAGATACAAAAAAGCCGCACTGGGCGACTTTCAAGATGATTGTTATTCTGCTTATATGTATGATTGGTTTGCAAACATACATTAAAAACACTATTGGACAGATATGGAACTTTCAACTTTACTTCTTTTTATTCCTGCTTGTTTTGCTTTGAACCTAGCACCTGGGCCTAATAACCTGCTTTCTGTTAACAATGCAGTATACTATGGCTTTGCATACTCCTGCGCGGGGGGAATTGGTAGGTTATTTGCATTTGTGATTATGCTTATTTTAGCTTCATTTGGTTTAGCTGTTGTCTTGCAGACATCAGAAGTCATTTTCAGCATAATCAAATTTGCTGGCGTTGCTTATCTTCTATGGCTTGCATACCAATTATGGAACTCTCCAACTGATGAGTTCAAATTTGAAGAAACCAAGAAAAATAGTTCGATAATAAAATTAGCAAGGCAAGAATTTTTGGTCGCAGCGGGAAATCCAAAGGCGATACTCATATTCACAGCCTTTCTTCCTCAATTCGTTAATCCACAACTACCAACTGAATCCCAATTTCTAGCACTTGGCTCTTTATTTTTGTTACTTGAATTCATTGCAATCATGCTCTATGCCTGGTTAGGTTTACATATGAAGAAGTTACTAAGAAAACCAAATGCTAAAAAGGTTTTTAATCGCACCTGTTCTGGTCTATTAGCTAGTGCAGGCGTTGGGCTTCTAATTTCTCAAAAAGTGGCTAAATAATACAACATTTAAAAATTCATTAAATAAAAAGTCATCAATTAATTAAAGATGACTTTTTATCTTAATACCATTCAAACAACAAGTTACTGCATCGGATTATTTTCAGAAATTAACCTTCAGCAGATAGTTTTAAAAATAACGTTTATCAGACCGCATTATAATTTTAATTAATACCCAGAACCTTAATTCATAATCAAGTCACAATATTTATCTACTGTATAGTAAAATTATCAGGTTTGTATTGATATTCCAAATATTTTCCAGAATATGTTATCCCTCTCAGGCTTAAGACTACGAAAAATGTAATGTATGCTAAAGCCTTTTCCTCATTAAAAAACATCATTACTTGGTCAAATACATCCAAAAGTCAGCGAAATTTTTACATTCTGTAGACATTGTTCCCGTTTCTTCCTCTTTTTCACACCGTGAGAGTATGTCACCATTCATAAGCACATTTTGTAAAAGAATATTGACCTCATCTTCACAATTTGCTGGCTCAGGATGTTTTTTACAAATACTATTTATTCTAGATAAATAATCATCATATCTATCTGTAGCGCCTAATACAGTACTACTCAATAATAATAGCATTGATATCACTAACCATCTTTTCATATCCATCCCCTTTGGTTTAATTCAAACTCTAATTCAATAATAACTATAAGGCAATAAAAACCTATTTAAAAGAAATTATTATAACTCACATATAACAAATAGACCTTCAACAACTTCACTGATTATTCTTATCTTCGAAACGTGTTTGTAGACTCACTTTAAAAATAATGAATATTCATTTTCAATAGGCTATGATGAGAAAAAGTAATAATTATTTTTTAGCTATATATCCATACAAATATTAAAATTAATTTCATATAACGACTCGAATACACCCCCATTCTACCATTATTACTAACATAGCCAGATCTATTAATCAGTATAAAATACACCATTCTTATTATCACTCACAGAGCATTTAAAACGTATTAATAGTGCGACTCTGTTGATAAACTATTACAATAAAAAATAATACGGTGATGATATACATGCTACCTCCTGCTAATTTTATTACTTTAACCAGCGAAATGGTTGAAGAGTGCGCAAAACTTTACTGTGAAACCTACAGCTCTGCTCCTTGGTTTGAACAATGGCCATCACATCACCCCATAATTGAGTTTATTACCCATCATTTAGGTAATAATTATTTTATGGGTTATGTTATACAGGTAGAAAAGCGCATTGTTGGTGCTTGCCTTGGTTTTAAAAAACCATGGAATCAAGGGGTTGAATACTATATTGATGAGCTATTTATTCATCCTGATTTTCAGGGTAAAGGGCTAGGCAGTGCATTTATGCAATATATCGAACAGCAATGCGTTACATGCAACCTTAACGCTATTATTCTAAATACTGAGAAAGGTTTTCCATCGGAAAGTTATTATCGCCGTAATGGTTTTACAGTGCATGAAGGCTTAATTATTCTATCCAAATGGGTGACGACTGATAACCATAAAACAAAATAGTCGCTCGACAGGCCTTATCTCTCTTTCCGCCCACCATTAAATAAACTTGATTGTGAATAATGGTGGACAAGAGGATCAGTCAATATAGAAATACTTTAATTTATTTTTATATACCATATAAAAACGCATAAAAGTGGTCATACCTAACCCGAATACTGTGCTATACCTGTATAACCTTTACCTTGATGTAGTTTATCGACTTTGCCAGTTGCTAAAGTGACCTGATAAACCCCGCCAAGTAAATCGGCAATATACATCAATTGAGCACTTTTATCGTACGTTAAGCCGATAGTTTCGTTAAAACCTCGGCAAATCACTCGATAATTAGCCAATCCATGCTCTGTCATTTCCGCACAATTTAGGCTATTACCATTTGGCTCCCCGCCCCTATCTGTCCAATACAGAATTTGCTTTTCTTCATCAATTAATAGGTCAATAGGCTCGGGAAGCTTGTCGAGTAATAATTCAATATCTTTCCTATCGGATGGATGATAATTGGCTTTTGGCTGTAATGGCACTCGAAATAAACGACCTAGCCCACCTTTTGCAGTACCTTTTTGTGTCCAATAGAGCCAATTATTTGCAACATCGAGGGCAATTCCCACACATTGGTCTAATATATCGACTTTACCTTGATTATTGCGTGGTCGTTCAACGTGAGTTTGTAAATCGGATCCATCGGTTTTGCATGAACTAATTTTCCCTCCTTTTCGGTCGCACCAATATAATCGTTGTGATTGTTGCTCAAGTTGAAGCTGTTTTGGCGTTCTGATTTGACCATTGCCTATCAGCATCTTTCTGGCTGTTCCATCAAAATTCATCACATTGATAGAGCCGTCATCAGCATCAAAGTCATCTCCCATATTACTCCAGTAAATCAAACGTCTTACAGGATCAACATCTATACCATCAGGCGTACCACCCAACCCTTCAACGAGGTTGTGAGTCTCCCTCGTTGTTTTATTAAACTGTGTTATTGCAGGGTTGATTATATCGAGTAGCAATAAATAAGGCTGAGAAAATTCGTTAGTTTTCATCACTGTTACCTCATCATACATTTGATTAATTTTACGTTTTAAATATAGATGGTTAATCATTGATTAGCTAACTAATAGTTTCGAATTAAATTATTTCTTAAGGTTTAGCGGGGTTACGGGTGATACGATAACTTATCTCTAGGCTCAACTTATTGAGTATAAAAATAAAACGATGAATTTTGATATAAAAAAGGATAAATCTTAGGTGTAATACCTTAGACGAGTTAAGGTTATTGGGTTTTTGTTTATATTAAAAGCAACCTTAAGAAAAAATTAATTATAAAAGCAGATTTATTAACAATAGCCCTCATATTTAATATCTATTTATGTTTAAAGAAATATAATCTTCAAACAATTTCAAATTGTAAAAAAATATTAAAAATAACATAAAGAATGGTTGGCGACTCATATGAAAAAAGTCGAATATTTACTCAAAAAACTACGTTCGGTAGTTATCAGCGATAAGCTCTATCTCACTAATAAGTTTAGAAAAAAAATCGGTTATACCCCTAATTTTGATACTCCCAAAAGCTTTAATGAGAAAGTCAATTATCGGATGATATATGACCGAAATCCGTTATATACACAATTAGCCGATAAACTGGCAGTCAGGGAATATGTTTCTCGAAAAATTGGGGACCAATATTTAGTACCAATTTTAGCCACCTATAATGACGTTAATGAAATCAATATTGATAAATTACCAGAACGTTTCGTATTGAAATGTAATCATGATAGTGGTAGTAGTGTTATTTGTGTCAATAAAGCACAATTTAATCTACAAAAAGCGAAAGACAAGCTTTCATTTCATTTAATGAAAAATTTGTATTACATCACGCGTGAACGGCATTATAAAAATATTAAAGCCAAAATAATTTGTGAATCATATATTGATCTGTTTGCAAACAAAAATAGAAAGCTCATTCCCGAGACCTGTCGTATCCACTGTTTTGCAGGTAAACCAATGTACGCAGAGATCGACTATAGCGATGAGTTGGGTAATGAGTTTATTAATATCTATGATACGCAATGGCAGCTGCAACCTGTGACATTTGGCTATCCGAATATGTTAGAGCCCGTTGCAGAGCCTCCGTTATTCCAAGAGATGCTAAGGTTGGCTCAGCGGCTTGTCAGCCCTTTTGACTATTGCCGTGCTGATTTTTTGATGTCAGAAGACACATTATATTTTAGCGAATTGACATTTGCACCAAATGCGGGCCGCACAGTCATTCAACCTTTATCATGGGATTTTCGACTAGGGGAAATGTGGCAACAACGCATTGTTGGGGCGACAGGTAATATTGAGGTTGGTGAAACATTAGCGGCTATCTCTTTTAATAAAAAGAAATAGCCCTATTTAATCGATAAAAGCCGTGTTAACTCAATGAACAACACGGCTTTTGGCTTAAACATTATAGTTAATTTGCCAATACACCCGCTTTGCGACGCACACTGGCAATAAGCATATAAATAGTTGTAACCGTTAATACAATAAAGAAGAAGTTAACCAAACCATTATGTTGCTCTAAGAAGGTTCCAGCGACTAATGGACCCACAGCAGATCCCACACTATAGCTAAACAACATAACTTGAGTTGCCGCAACAATATAAGAAGAATCTAAATTGTCACAGGCCAACGTAATCGCAATTGGGTATAGTGCAAACGAAGACATCCCCAGCAGCGCCAATGCGACTATCATCACAAGGTAATCGTTAGAGATATAAATAATCCCCATTGCAAATACCCCCAGTAACGACACCATCGCTAACAGCAACGTTTTACTCATCATAATTGATAGTTTACTGACGACTGGCTGGATCAGCATACCGCCTAGAATAATTGATGCCATCAACACACCCACTTGTTGAGTGTTAAATGGGCCATTTTTTAATGATAAAGGCATTAACCCATAAATTGTTCCCATCAAAATTCCGGATGTCATACAACCAATCATTGCAGGCTTACTGAGACGAGCAATTTTTTTCAATGATAGTTTTTGATGCGAATCACATGCTGGTTGCCCCTGACGAAATAACAGTGGTGGTAAAACGGCAAGCAGTAATAGCCCAAGCACAACCATAAATGGATAAGCGCCTTGAGTGCCAATAACACCAATAGCCAACTGCCCTAATGTGGTTCCACCATAAAGAGATGTCATATAAAAACTGAGGCGTTTCGCTCGCTCTTTAGGGCTGTCACCAATCAGGAGCCACGATTCAACAACCACGAAAATCCCAGCGACGGCAATCCCCGCAATCAAACGGTTTGGTAACCAAGCAGAAATGTTCGGTGTCCACGGCAAAATAACCACGGTTGCCGCCAACATTAATAAAAAAGCAATAAATGAGAGACGATGACCTATTTTAGCAATAATAGGTTCGATCATCATTGACCCAATTAATAAACCAATATAGTAGGCACTAGCTAACCAGCCCGCATAACTTGTATCGATATTAAAGCCACCCATTGATAATGGGATAAGGCTCATTAGATACCCCGAAGCAATTGCAAAAATGGTCAAGCCCGCGACAGGTACAAATGTACTGTCTTGTTTGCGCATTAATGTAGAGGCCTGTTTCACGACCTACTCTCCCACTGACAAAATAAATAATGACTCGCCATCATTCAAATAACAGCATTGTTGACTGGGTTTATTCGCACTAGTCACATTGTTACTTAATGCACTTAACCATTCAGACTTGGCCAACTAACTACAGATTGAATTATTTTGAGTCTCTGCGCTGCATTCATCGGGGGGCCACGCGGCAATATTGAGTACCCAAAAGATACCCAGTCCGGCGACTAGTGCAGGTGTTTAAATAAAAATGGTAAGACTAATTTGGCGGCAATATAGAACTTTAATGAGGTAAATTAAAATGAGAAAAACTAATGCTCACTAGTAAAAATATTTATGTGAGAAAAATCACAATTTTTCTTGGGAAAGTGTTGTTGGCCGCAAAGGCAATAAAAATAAAAACACTTTTTAAAACAACAAATTAAAAGCAACCCTTTCAATAAAAGCAATAGCACTGATTGATTGAATTTTAACCACACTCGTATTGATAAATTTTATTGGTTATCTATTAAAAAATATTTTATTACAATATTGTGCTGCGCCATTTGATCATTAAAGATACTTACTAGGATTAATTATCTTTTTTATTCATTTTTATAATTGAAAATCGTATTTATCGGCAATTAACGTCGTTTGAATTAATTTTGTTCGTTTTCCTGTTTTAATCTCCGCCATAATGTTGTGCGGCTTATTCCTAAATAACGTGCAACGGCTTGTCTATCCCCTTTAAAATAATCCATCACCTCAGAAAGTGAGGCACCGACTTGCTTAGCTTGTGTAAAATCCGCCGTCACCGTTTCACGTTCAGGCGATAAACTTACCAACATCGTTTGCGTAATCGCTTTATCTGGATATGCGCTGCAATATAACGCCACTCGTTCCATTAAGTTGCGTAATTCACGCACGTTACCCGGCCATAAATAGTGCTTAAAAAAATCACGGCAACTAAATAGTTGCTGAACTCTAAATGCGGGCAGTGATTGTTGTAAGCCAGCAAATGCCAGTTTTAGTAGCCGCTCTGCTAGCATATAGATATCCTCTCCGCGTTCATGTAATGAAGGTACTTTCATGCGTAAAACACCCAGTCGATAAAATAAATCGGCTCTAAAACGCCCTTCTTTTACCCAATTATCAAGGTCACAGTGGGTCGCACAAATGACACGGACGTTCACCTGTAATGGGCGATATCCGCCAATACGTACCACCGTCATTTCTTCCAATACCCTTAACAACCGAGTTTGCAACGCTAATGGCATTTCCCCTATTTCATCTAAAAATAAGGTGCCGCCATTTGCCATTTCAAATAAACCTGCTCGCCCTCCGCGCCGAGAGCCAGTAAATGCTCCTTCTTCATAGCCAAATAGCTCTGCTTCTAATAAATTTTCAGGGATAGCACCACAGTTGACAGCAACAAATGGCATAGGTGCCTTTCTTTTATGCTGATTAAATAATCGATATTCATGATGGATAGCTTGCGCCACCATTTCCTTCCCTGTGCCACTTTCCCCTTGAATTAACACTGTTGCCTCAGAGCGCGCGTAAAGCATAATCTCTTGGCGTACTCGTTCCATTAAAGGGGAAGCACCAATTAAGTCATTGATTGTATGTCGTACCTTGGTTGTGTTTTCTGGCTGATAACCGATTGGTGTGGTTTTTTGATCGTAAGAAATGCGACTTAATTCAATAGCATCGTAAAAAGCTTGGCGTATTGTTTCGGTTGAATAAATAAAGATCCCCGTCATTCCCAACTCTTGGGCAAGATCCATAATCAGCCCTGCACCAACAACCACATTGATCCCCATGGCTTTTAATGACTTTAATTGCGCCCTCGCATCCTCTGCGGTGATATAGCTACGTTGTTCAATGCGCAAACCAAAGTTTCTTTGAAACTCATCTAATGAAGGGATAATTTTTTGATAATTAATAATGCCAACTTTATGACTGATCTCACGTGCTTTCGCGAGCGCTTGCATCACATCGAATCCACTGACTTTAACGATGATCACCGGAACCGATACGTGACTTTTTAAGTAAGCGCCATTTGAACCAGCACTAATTATTGCATCACAATGCCCGGTTTTGAGCCGTTCACGCACCTCTTCTGCCGCCTGCTCAAACCCCATATTGAGTGGTGTTATCTCCGCTTGAGCGCTAAATTCTGGGCTGATATCACGAAATAGTGTAAATAATCGAGAGACAGAAACTGTCCAAATAATTGGTTTTTGCATAAGTTTGATCCTGAAACCCAATTACGTTTCATATAATGTTTCAATAGACATTAGCACTGTTTCATTGAAACAACGCAATGGCTTTATACAAAACTCCAAGTTAGCTCACAAAAACAACACTATTCACATCTAATTGATTTTCAATAAATAAAATAATTATCCCATTATTCGGCGATTATGGCACGGCACTTGCTACGCATAATTAAAACAAACTCAGCTACACTTTATTAGCACTTTGATAACATGAGGCTTTCTATGTCATCTATTTCAGCCGGACAAGCGTTTCGTAATGCATTGGATAGTGAAACACCTCTACAGCTAGTTGGCACGATCAATGCCAATCATGCCTTACTTGCCCAGCGTGCAGGTTACAAAGCCATTTATCTTTCTGGTGGTGGCGTAGCGGCTGGCTCTTTAGGCTTACCCGATTTAGGAATTTCCACTTTAGACGATGTTTTAATTGATATTCGGCGCATCACCGATGTGTGTGATCTCCCTTTAATGGTAGATGCCGATATTGGTTTTGGCCCCTCCGCATTTAATGTCGCTAGGACAGTGAAATCTATCTATAAAGCAGGTGCAGCCGGCCTACATTTAGAAGATCAGGTCGGAGCAAAGCGTTGTGGTCACCGACCAAACAAAGAAATAGTCTCTACACAAGAGATGGTTGATCGCATTAAAGCTGCGGTCGATGCGCGTGTTGATGATAATTTTGTGATCATGGCTCGGACTGATGCTCTCGCCGTTGAAGGGTTAGAGGCCGCTCTAGAAAGAGCGCATGCCTATATCGAAGCGGGGGCTGATATGCTCTTCCCTGAGGCAATAACCGAATTAAGCATGTATCAACAATTCGTCAATCATACTCAAGTACCTGTCCTTGCCAATCTGACTGAGTTTGGGAAAACCCCACTCTTTACCCTTGATGAGTTACGCAGTGTTGGCATTGCGATTGCGCTGTATCCCCTTTCTGCTTTCCGTGCGATGAATAAAGCCGCAGAGCAGGTTTATACCACTTTACGTCAAGAGGGTACGCAAAAAAGTGTTGTGCCAATCATGCAGACCCGTGACGAGTTGTACCAAAGTATTAACTATTACGATTATGAACAAAAATTAGATGCCTTATTTTCACAACAGAAATAATTAATTCAATAAAACACGTTGTGTAAACCCTACAAAGGATGATCCGATGACTGAACAACTGAACACTTCTAACACATCGCAATTTAAACCCAAAAAATCCGTTGCACTTTCAGGTATCGCGGCGGGGAATACCGCACTTTGTACTGTCGGTAAAAATGGCAATGATTTGCACTACCGAGGCTATGATATACACGATCTCGCTACTCAGTGTGAATTTGAAGAGGTCGCTTACCTCCTCATTCATGAAAAGCTCCCCACAAGCTCTGAGTTAACGGCTTATAAAGAAAAATTAAAGGCATTAAGGGGCTTACCCGCCAGTGTAAAACAAACCTTAGAATCAATCCCTGCAAATGCCCATCCCATGGATGTGATGCGTACAGGCGTTTCTGTCATGGGTTGTGTTTTACCTGAAAAAGAGGCGCACACATTAGCCGGAGCCAAAGAGATTGCTGACAGGTTACTTGCCTCTCTCGGCTCCATGCTGCTGTATTGGTATCACTTTAGCCATCATGGACGCCGAATTGAAACAGAAACCGATGATGAGTCGATTGGCGCACATTTTCTGCATCTTTTACACGGTAAGAAGCCACCAGCGCAGTGGGAACGTTTCATGCACATAGCCTCTATTCTCTACGCTGAACATGAATTTAATGCCTCCACTTTTGCTGCTCGTGTCATTGCCGGAACAGGCACCGATTTTTACTCTGCAATAACAGGAGCAATCGCAGCATTACGTGGGCCTAAGCATGGTGGAGCAAATGAGGTTTCTTTAGAGATACAACAACGCTATGCCTCTATTGAGGAAGCCGAACGCGATATTATGGCACGCCTCGCTAAATCAGAGGTGATCATCGGCTTCGGTCATCCCGTTTATACCCTTGCAGATCCCCGTCACCCCATTATTAAATCGGTAGCACTGCAACTGTCTGAGCAAAGTTTAAACCGTCAACTTTATGATATCGCGCACCATTTAGAGTCGGTGATGAAGCGTGAAAAAAATATGTTCCCGAATTTAGATTGGTTCTCCGCAGTCACTTATCATTTGATGGGAATTCCGACCGTCATGTTTACCCCACTGTTTGTTATGGCACGAACCGCAGGTTGGTCTGCACACATCATCGAGCAGCGCCAAGATAATAAAATTATTCGCCCTTCTGCTAACTATATTGGCCCAGAAAACAAACTATTTACTCGCATGGAACAGCGTTAATAAGGATCATATCAATGACAACAGCTACCTTAAATCAGCAAGAATTCGATAAAGTGATCAGTGATATCGTCGATTATGTCACCGAATATCCCATCGTCTCTGACTTAGCTTATGACACCGCCTATTATTGCTTTCTAGACACACTTGGTTGCGGTATGGAGTCGCTCGAGTATCCTGCATGTAAAAAATTGCTCGGTCCTATCGTTCCAGGTACGGTCGTGCCTAATGGCGCAAAAGTACCTGGCACGCAATTTCAACTCGACCCTGTACAGGCCGCTTTCAATATTGGCACCATGATCCGCTGGTTAGATTTTAATGATACTTGGCTTGCCGCTGAGTGGGGCCATCCCTCTGATAACTTAGGCGGTATTCTCGCGGTCGCGGATTGGTTATCGCGAGAAGCGCTCGCAAAAGGTAAACCACCTTTAACAATTCGGCATGTGCTCACCGCTATGATCAAAGCACATGAAATTCAAGGATGTATCGCCTTAGAAAATGCCTTTAATAAGGTAGGGCTTGACCATGTTATTTTAGTCAAAGTAGCCTCTACCGCCGTCGTAGCACAGATGTTAGGACTCAATCGCGAAGAGATATTAAATGCGGTATCCCTCGCTTGGATTGACGGCCACAGTTTACGTACTTATCGACATGCACCAAATACAGGTTCACGTAAATCATGGGCTGCGGGGGATGCAACCTCTCGAGCAGTTCGGCTAGCTCTTATGGCACAAAAAGGTGAAATGGGCTATCCCAGCGCACTAACCGCAAAAACATGGGGCTTCTATGATGCGCTGTTTAATGGGCAAGCTTTCCGTTTCCAACGCCCCTATGGCTCTTATGTTATGGAGAATGTGCTGTTTAAAATTTCGTTCCCTGCTGAATTCCATGCACAAACTGCGGTGGAAGCTGCATTACAACTGCATGAGCAATTAAAATCACTTGGTAAAAGTGCTGATGATATTGAGAGCGTATCGATACGCACCCATGAAGCTTGTGTACGGATTATTGATAAACAAGGGCCACTTAATAACCCAGCTGACCGAGACCACTGTATTCAATATATGGTTGCGATCCCACTGATTTTTGGGCGTTTAACCGCTGCTGACTATGAAGATAATATTGCTAATGACCCACGTATTGATAACTTACGTAGCAAAATAGTTTGCCGTGAAGAGCCTAGCTTCACACAGGATTACCATGATCCAGAGAAGCGCTCTATCGCCAATGGGTTAACGATTAAGCTTAAAGATGGTCAATGCCTTGATGAAGTATTAATCGAATACCCAGTTGGCCACAAACGTCGCCGTAAAGAAGGGATCCCTCTACTATTAAAGAAATACAGAACCAATCTGGCACGTCAGTTCCCTGAAACGCAACAAAGACGAATTCTTGCTGCATCACTTGATAAACCATTGCTTGAAGCGATGCCGGTCAATGCGTTTATGGACTTGTTTGTTATTTAATCATTATGACCAAATATGGGGACCCCTGTCCCCATAATCGACTCATCCCCAATTTTCTTAAATGAAATATCCCTTTAATAGCGATAGATTTTAGTTTTAATTCTATTGAATAAACCTAAAAGGATATTATGCACCGATTTCCTATGGTTACTTTAATACTCGTAGCTTCTGCAACTGCCTATGCAGATACTTGTGATAGTTTTGTGGTTGATACTGGTTTTATCATATGAATTACCTTTGATTCAATATGTACACATTTAACAGTGAGCCCAATATTACTTCTCAAAATCAGCGAAGCTGACCTCCATTTTTATTTTAATCCATCAAAAGCAATTATCGGTTCATCTGTTAAAAGTTAATGTTAATTTACGTTATCTTAATGCATTAGATGGAAAAAGAATTAATTATTCCCAATATACAGCAATCAGTGATGCAGCACCGATAAAAACAGTTAAAATTCATAAATAGCACAGTTAAATGAATATGATTGATTTTATGGATAATGTTTACTTAAATAAAAAACCAACTGATAAAACACCTTATAAGATATAAAAAAATAAAATTAGCCTATAAGAAAAGCAATCATAAATAGAAAAAATAAACGCAACATTATGTTTATTTGAATTAATCTTTACACCTTATCAAACAAAACCACTCAATAAATAATAATCAAAAGTGAATAGTTATTAAATCTAAAACAAATCTATTAATGATTGCGTTAATGTTTATAAATATCAATAGAGTTAATATTAAAATATTATAACTTCATTACATCTTAAATAACTGGTGTTATGATAAATAATCAAGCAACTAAACGAAATTAGATAGTTAACACTCTTCAAAATGCCATTGTTGTTTTTCATTTAGCTAGAACCTGCATGACCAATATTAACTTTTATTGATTTAAGGAATTAGTACGATATGAAGACAAAAACTATCCGTGACGTCACCTTTGATTTATTACGTCAGCTTGAACTAACGACTTTATTTGGTAACCCAGGCTCAACAGAGGAGACTTTTTTAAAAAATTTCCCTAAAGATTTTCGTTACATTCAAACATTACACGAATCATCAGCGGTTGGTGCTGCCGACGGCTATGCTCAGGCGACTCGAAAACCAGCTATCGTCAACGTCCATACCTCCGCAGGCCTAAGTAACTCAATGAGTAATATTATGACTGCGGCACAGAATAAAACACCATTAATTATTACTGCGGGTAACCAAACTCGTGAAATGTTGTTAATGGAACCTTGGTTAACCAACGTTTCACCAACAGAACTGCCTAAACCTTGGATAAAATGGAGCTATGAACCTGTCAGAGCAGAAGATGTACCCGCTGCATTTATGCGCGCTTATGCAATGGCATTACAACCACCTGCTGGTCCTGTTTTTTTATCCATTCCGCTAGATGATTGGGATAAACCTGCATTAGGTGATGCTGTAGTACGCACTGTTGCATCACAATTTGCGCCAGACCCTATCCGGATTTCTCAATTTGCCGATAAGCTATCAACGGCTAAAAATCCAGCACTTATATATGGTTCTGGTATTGCTCGAGGGAAAGGCTGGGATATTGGGATTCAATTAGCAGAAAAATTGAATTGCCATGTATTCAGTGCCCCCGCGTCAGAGGTGCCCTCATTCCCTGAGAACCATCCTCTTTATGCTGGCGGATTGCCTTTTGCTATTCAACCGTTATCAGAAAAATTGAAAGGCTATGATGTCGCTATTGTTATTGGCGCACCGATATTTCGCTATTATCCTTATGTGGAAGGCGAATATATTCCCGAGGGGTTAAAATTACTGCATATTACTGATGACCCTAATGAATCTGGAAGAGCTCCTGTTGGTGATAGTTTGTTATCTAGCCCGGTGTTAGCACTGGAAGCATTACTCAATCTAGTGCCAAAACGCTCAATAACACCGCCTAAAGTTCCGCAACAACATCACAGAATGTCACCTCACCCAGCAGCACCGCCATTACCACATAAAGGTCAACAGCTTTCTGCATTAGAATTATTTCAAGGGTTACGTGAGTTTACTCCCGAAAATACTGTATTAATCGAAGAATCACCCTCTAATCTTGGTGAATTGCATACCGCATGGCCTATTGATAAGCCAGACTCTTTCTACACTTTTGCAAGCGGAAGCCTTGGCTGGAATTTACCCGCAAGTATTGGTATCGCATTAGCAGAAAGAGATAGCGGTAGAAATCGTCCTGTTCTAGCCATTATCGGTGATGGTTCTTTGCAATATTCAATTCAAGGCCTATGGACAGCTGCTCAACTTAAGCTACCTATATTGTTTGTTGTACCACGAAACTATGAATATGCGATCTTGAAATCCTTTGCTGAATTAGAAGATTCCCCAGGCGTTCCGGGCCTTGACTTGCCTGATATAGATATCACTTCTTTAGCTAAAGGTTATGGTTGTGTTGGCGTACGTGCTGAAACAATAGATGAGATAAGCCAAATATGTAAGGTGGCATTTTCACGTTCAGTTCCTACCGTGATTGAAGTTCCTATTATTCCTACGACACCTCCTTTGTTGTAATTAAATAAACTTGAGGCGCAATGCGTGTTATTGCGCCTTTTTTGCGTATAAAAGAGGTTATCTAATGTTAGATACTATTATTACAGCGTTACTGCCTATTGTGGTTACTCTTTTACTCGGATATTTTGCAGGGTATCGACATGACTTCAATAAGGATCAAGCCACTATATTAAATAAAATGGTTATGTTGTATGCCTTACCATTATTGCTATTTGCAGGAATATTAAGTACTCCATTAACAGAAGTAATCAATAACGTTGATGTTTTCTTGTGGATATTCGTGGGCATGGTGGTGGGGTTTCTTGCTGTTTTCCTTATTTCCCGCTTCATCTTCAAATCTAGCGCTCGTTTAGCCGCATTACGTTCCATTGCTATTGCCGGTCCTGCTGTACCTTTTGTTGGAACCCCTGTATTAGGCGTTCTGTTTACTACAGATGCTGATATTGCAATTGCCGTCGGTAGCTTATTAATGAATTTAATTCAGGTTCCATTAGCATTAGTCTTTTTAGTTGGTGGCGATTCTGACAACACATCAACAAATAAGAAAAGTGTATTTTCAATTGTTGCTAACAGTATAAAAAATGCGTTAATGCAACCTGTCGTATGGGCACCTATCCTAGCTTTTATTTTATTACTGATTGGATTGGATATGCCTAAGTTTTTAAAAGGTTCATTTATTTTATTAGGTCAAGCAACTGGTGGAGTGGCATTATTTGCTGTAGGCGCTGTTCTCTATGCACAAAAAGTGAGTTTTTCTCTATCTGTTATCATAAATGTTCCGAGTAAAAATATTCTATTACCTTTAATTATACTGGTAATTATGATGGCGTTACATATACCTCATGTCGAGCGAGGCTTAGTGTCTGTAACACTGGCTATCCCTACAGCATCAATAGCGGTTATTTTTGCGGTGGAATATAAAACAAGGGAACAAGAAATGGCATCAACACTATTTTGGAGTACCATTTTATCAGTTATAACAATGGGTGGCTTTATTTGGTTTACAGGAAGTTAAGTTAATTCAACGCTAAACCGATTGAAATTAAACGACCATGGCAGAATGTCAATTTTTCCTCTTACAGACAATACTCTTAAAAGTCTTTCCATGGTCGTTATTTGCATCTGCTTTGCGGTTTCTACTCGTCATCTCTGGCACTGCAAATTTTCGAATACCGTTTTCAAGTGACTCCCTACATCGGCATAAAGCTCATCCAACAGTCAAAAAGGAGCCATACGTTATTTCATTGGTAAAATACTCTCGAAAACACCGCCTTTAAAAATATAGCCTATATGTATGATCACGGATATGACGTTGTTATGGATAAAGAAAAAGCGAATTATTATTTAGCACAAGTCAAACTCACAAAAGTTGTGAATACTCTTTCTACCAATACTATCCCTGCCAGATTTATACTGATAAAAAGTAAATGCCCATTAAGATATTAACCCGTGGCTAAATAGATATAACGCTATTTACCATGGCTCTATTCATTTATTATTTCAATTTCTATAGGCTGACTCTATTCTTTCTCTAGCCCATTAATCCGTAGCCACCCTGTTGTAAACGTTCCAGTATTAGGGTTAGTGTAACTTGCGTAAGCAAAACCGGGAAACTCTTGCGCACTAAATAGCCATACTGAATCCCCTTCAATGACATAAGGCTGTCCAGGTTTTTCGCAAGCTAAGGCTGGGTCTTCATAAAAGTAGAGGCGTTTTTCTTTAACTCTATAATTCCCTTTTGATGGCTCCTCAAGCTTATAATAGATATCCTCAGGCTTGGATACGGATTCCACATTTAACCAACCTCTCGCTCTACCATAACTTACAAAGACATATTCATTTTCCTCATCATCAATCATAGAGTTAGCTAGTTGATTAAAAACCTTCACCTTATCATTAGGTATTACAAAATTAATATTACTCTTGCATTCTGGTGTTGGAGCGGAGTGGAAATATGCTTTTTTTTCGCCAACGACCACCCATGTATCTGATTTAGGTGAAAAAAATTCAGAGCCGATCTGCTCGCGCCGTTGAGAGCAAAACTGTTCTCTTTTAATGCAGTTTTGATATTGCTCCCCTAACTTTTTATCAAACGCCAATTGCTTTAATTTCCGACCATCACTATCTGTCGTCCATAACGTATTTGATCTCAGTAAATAACTTAAAGTGCCTATTGGCCTTTGTAATTGCTCTCCCGGAAGATAATCGCTACAACTGTCGATTATGCCTATTTCTAATATATTTTCGTCTTGATAACTGGCATCCATAGAGACTCTATCGGAAGACTTTTTATATTTTACGGCGGGTGGATAATTTGAACTAAGAATAAGATTTTCTAGCTCGGAATAACAATAATATGACACCTCTTCATTCAGAAATTGAAGGTAACTTTCATCATATTGGGCATATTCATTTGCACTGACTGATATCGAATGTAGAGTTGTAGTCAGCAAAACTGCAATTTTTAATAAATGGCGCATATACATTCCTTGTTACCCTGAGTAATAACATGTTCATTAAACTGGCCAATATAACGCGTTTACTCATGACATCTTAAAACAAAATATTCAGAAATATCCTCCAATGATTGACAAATTATTAGTGTATTATTCTTTTACTTTCCCAATAAAATAAGAAATCAACACCTAAAACTTTATTTATTCGATCTAAAACGGGGACATCTGTCCCCGTTATTGATCAAGCCCATGTCTTACCAAAACAGTGCATACAGTACACACAAGATAATCATGATTGCATAAGAAGCAACGTTGAAGCCTGTTGATGTTTTAAAAGTTTCTGATGTCAGGATAATTGCACCTTGGCTATCATCTTCTTTTGATGTTGTTAAGCTGATCAGCCCAATCACTACCGCAGTAAAGAAGAAGGTATACATCATCTGGTCAAGGAATGGCATACCTAAAGGCATTAACTTCAAGAATAATGCAAACGGAATAGAAAGAAGCACACCAATAATTGCCCCTTTTGCATTCGTTTTTTTCCAGAACAACCCTAATAAGAAGACGGCTAAAATACCTGGGCTAACTAAACCTGTATATTCCTGAATATATTGGAAAGCTTGGCCAATATTCCCCAGTAATGGAGCGATAAAGCAGGCAATAATTAATGCCACGACCGCACTGACTCGACCTACATTAACTAATTTATGATCGCTGGTCGAAGGCGCAATATACTCTTTATAGATATCCATCGTGAAAATGGTTGCGACCGAGTTCAACATTGACGCTAATGATGAAACAATTGCAGCAGCCAATGCCGCAAATACAACCCCTTTCGCTCCGACAGGTAAGAATTGCGTTAACCATGGATAGGCTTTATCGGCCTGTGCGAGCGTTGGAATATGCTCTTGGGCCATTGTACCAAGTCCCGCAAGTAATTGTGGATCAGTGACAATCACATACGCTGCAATCCCTGGAACAACAACAAGGATAGGAACAATTAATTTCAAGAAGGCAGCAAAAACCAGACCTTTTTGTGCTTCATTGATAGATTTAGCCGCTAAAGCGCGTTGGATAATATATTGGTTGAAACCCCAATAATACAAGTTAGCGATCCACAAACCACCAATCAACACCGCAATACCCGGTAAATTGCTAAACTGAGGGTTATCTTGGCTTAAAATCATTTCAAAATGCTGGGGAGCTTCACTAACCATACGGCTCATACCTGCCATGATCCCTGCATCACCACCGATGTAACTCACCGCCATGATAGCCGTCAGTAAGCCACCCAAAATAAGGAAGAAGACTTGAACAACATCGGTCCACGCCACTGCCGATAGACCACCATAAAGAGAGTAGGCAATAGCAAACAGCGCCAAACCCAATATTGCATAAGACATTGGAATGCCAAGGATAGTCTGTAGAGCCAACGCACCTAAATAAAGAACAGATGTTAAGTTAACAAAGACAAATAAAGCTAGCCAAAATACTGCTAAAATCGTTTTTAACGTACGATTAAACCGTTTTTCAACGAATTCAGGGATAGTAAAAATACCCTTATCGATAAAAATAGGCATGAAATATTTAGCAACGATAATTAGTGTTAACGCAGCCATCCACTCATAAGAGGCAATCGCTAATCCGATAGAAAACCCTGAACCTGACATACCGATAAACTGCTCGGCAGAGATGTTTGCAGCTATTAATGAAGAGCCAATTGCCCACCACGGTAATGTTTTTCCTGCTAAGAAATAGTCTTTCGTGCCTTTTTTCTCGCCTTTTTTATTACGAGAAACCCATAAACCGACTGATATGATAATAAGCACATACAGGATAAATATCCCGTAGTCTAATGTGCTCAATCCAACGCCTTCTGTATGCATGATCAAGTTCCTTCACCTTCACCAAATGATTCACCATTAGTGTAAACGTTACCATTGCATATCACTGTTAGATTAATCACAGATTTTTATAATAGATTAATTTTATCAACGAAATGTCAAATAATTGTATGTTATTTAACACATTAAAGGCGATTTTACGTACATAAAATGTCCGATTTTGGATTTTTTGAGAAAAAATGTCTCTGGTGGGTCAACGTCATCAAAAGATATGATAACGTTTACATTGTTGAAGTCATGAGGTTTTCAATGGACGTACAGAGTTACGCTGTACCAGTGTAGGGGAATAGATTAAACCACCAGCCTCTATATTTTCATTACGTGCTAAAGCAAGCGCTAATTCAGTGGCACGTTCAGCCATCATTTGGATAGGATAACGAATGGTTGTTAAACGTGGGTGAATATAACGGGCAATCAGTACATCATCAAAACCAATCACGGATACCTGCTCTGGGGAATGAATGTCATTTTCATCAAGTACTGCAATTGCCCCCGCGGCCATAAAATCGTTATACCCGACAACCGCGGTGATCTCTAAGGACTTAGTCAATAGATTAGTCATCGCCTGCTCACCACCCTCACCATAAGGCTTGCCATATTCGATATAGCTTTCAGGTAATGAAATTGCATGTTTTTTCAATGCATCACGATAGCCAAGTAACCGCTGTTCAGCGTCTTCTATTTTATGATCCGATGAAATATAAGCAATTTTAGTATGGCCTTGGCGGATCAAGTGCTCAGTGGCAAGATAGGCACCCTTGTAGTTATTCAACGAAATACAGCGATCAGCAATCGCCTCAATACGTCGATTAATCAATACCATGCTAGGAACTTCTTCGGCAAATTCTATCAGCTCTTCGTCTGACAACGCTTTAGAGTGAATAACGAGGGCATCACAGCGATTATTGATCAGCAATTCGATAGATTGGCGCTCTTCCTGCGCCGTGTGATAACCATTACAAATTAAAATGTGTTTACCATTTTTGTGGGCAACCGCATCAACCGCTTTGACCATCGTACCAAAAAAAGGGTCTGAGACATCATTCACCAATACCCCAATAGTGTTAGAACTTTGATTTACCAATGCGCGAGCGGCTGCATTTGGACGATAACCGAGTTTATTCATGGCACTTTTAACCGCAGCAATCGACATTTTGCTTGCCTTCGGTGATTGATTAATCACTCGAGAAACTGTCGCCACCGACACTCCCGCTTCTCTCGCTACATCTTTGATCGTTGCCATTTTTTACCTCTAAGTTCAGTCGATGCCATTAAACAATGCATTAGTATAAAAAACAATGGGGTATATTATAGATACGATGACCCTACTTTTAATATAGTAATATGAAAAACGCCGCATGAGGCGGCGTTACTCTCAGAAAATAAAGTGATAGCTCGTTTTCTGGTGATATATTTGATTTGGCTGTGAAATACCGCTGTATTGCTCCCCCCATTCAGGGTGGTTAACGGCATCCGGTGGAAACTGAGTTTCAAAGGCCACACCTGAAAACGGGGTATAATGACGTGATTTTCCCGGAACCGAAATCAAATAATTCCCTGTATAAACTTGCATTGCTGGCAAAGTTGTTGCGATATCCATTCGAACATCACCTTCTGGTGAAAAGAGTGAAGCGACCGTTTGCTCACCATCCGTAAGCTCTGGAGCCAAGATCATCGCATGATCATAACCACCAACTGCTTTTTGATCATCGTCTTGCAAAAAATCATAGCCTATACGCTTTTTACGACGAAAATCGAAAAACGTCTCAGAAACATCACGCCATTCGCCTGTTGGGATCCCCCCCTTATCGGTAGGCAGATAATGGGTGGCCGCTAGTTGTAAATCGTGCTCTAAGGCCGTTCTCGCCGAATCTTCCCCTGCTAAATTAAAATAAGCATGATTGGTTAAATTTACAGGGCACAACTCACTCACTTGTGTACGATAGTCGATAATGACTTTATTTTCATCCGTTAATACATAGCGGACTTCAGCTTGTAACTCCCCAGGAAATCCCTGATCGCCATCTTCTGAAACCAACGAAAAAATTGCCTCATATGGGTTAATTTGAGTCACCTTCCAAACACGATAACTAAAATTATCCCGACCGCCATGTAAACAGTGTTCACCTTGATTACTTGTCACCTGATACTCACGACCCGCTAAATTAAAACGGCCATGTGCAATCCGGTTCGCAACTCGCCCAACGGTTGCACCTAGATAAACGCCTTGATCCATTTGGGCCGCCATATTCGGTGAACCGAGTAAAACATCACGTTTACCTGCCGACATGGGTAATATGCAGCTTATCCAACTTGCTCCCAAGGTTGACAATAAAATTTTCATGCCATGTCTGTTGGTCAATGCAATCACTTTAGATGCACGTGCCACATACCCTTGGTCTTTCGATAACTGCATTCTTTTCTCCCTACAATTTTCATGCATTCGCCATGATCCCAGCACCATCACTAGGCTGGCAAACATAAATATCGGCCTTCAGCCCTGTCAACGCTTGATACTTTTGCTCAACCGCATCAATGACAGGAGTAACGAGTTGCTGTTTCATCAATGCCACCACGCAGCCACCAAAACCGCCGCCTGTCATTCTCACGCCGCCTTGATCCCCTAGAACCGCTTTCACAATCTCTACTAAGGTATCAATCTCTTTTACGGTAATTTCAAAATCATCCCGCATAGAAATATGTGACTGCTCCATCAGCATACTCAATAGGGGAAGATTATTTTCAGTTAAGGCTTTTGCGGCGGCAAGTGTTCTGTCGTTTTCGCTAATAACATGCTTAGCGCGTTTAGCCACTAGAGGTGTCAATTCCCCCTGCTTTTGGGCGAATTGTGCCAATGTAACATCCCGCAAAGCTTTCACGCCGAATTGTTTCGCCGCAGTTTCACATTGCTGACGTCGAATATTATACTCACTATCCACTAATCCGCGTTTTTTATTTGAATTGATGATCATGACGACAAGATCATCAGGAATTGGAATTGGTGCTAACTCTAGGCTACGGCAATCGATTAATAGTGCATGCCCCTCATCACCGCAAGCAGAAATTAACTGATCCATAATGCCACAATTACAACCGACAAATTGGTTTTCAGCTTGCTGACCATTCAAAGCGATGTCTTGTTGGCTAATCTCCAATTGATACAATATCTTTAATGTCTGTCCAATCACCACTTCCAGTGAAGCCGACGAGCTAAGTCCTGCCCCTTGTGGTACATTGCCACTTACCGCAATTTCACATCCGCCAAATTGATACCCTCTGGCTAATAGATATTTAACGACGCCTCGAATATAGTTTGCCCACATTTTTTCAGGCAAAAATAGGATCTCTTCATCAAGGCTAAACTCATCAATATCATAGCCATAATCGGCTGCAATCACGCGAATTAAACGGTCAGGGCGCTTTCTGGCTGCCGTCATTGTTTGATAATCAATTGCACAAGGTAAAACAAACCCATCATTATAATCAGTGTGTTCACCAATAATATTCACACGTCCTGGCGCTTGCGCATAGACCTCGGGCTGAGCATCAAAGCCCTTAATAAAGGCTTCTGTCACTTTTTGTTGGAGTATTTCGATGCTATTCATAGCAACCTCTCGATAATATCTGGGTAATAATGGAATGGCTCGGCCATGCTGGTTGTATGCTCTAAATATTTACTGCTGCTTGTAGTGAATATCACTGACACCCCGTAACCTTTCCGCTGCTTGTTCAGGGGTTAAATCACGTTGAGTTTCAGCTAACATTTCATAGCCAACCATAAATTTTTTGATTGTCGCTGAGCGCAACAAAGGTGGATAAAAAAGAGCATGAAGCTGCCAGTGTTCAATCTCTCGGTTATCACTAAAAAATGGAGCGAAATGCCATCCCATCGAGTAAGGGAATGCACAATGAAAGAGATTGTCATAACGACAGGTGAGCTTTTTCAGTGCAACACTAAGGTCATCGCGTATCTCTACACTCATTTCATTCATACGCCGAATATGTATTTTAGGCATTAGCATGGTTTCAAACGGCCAAGCCGCCCAATAAGGCACAACAGCAAGCCAATGTGCTGTTTCCACTACCGTTCTAGAGCCATCTTTCAGCTCTGCCTGTGCATAATCCAACAGTAAATTGCTTCCTTGCTGCTGGTAATACTGTTTTAAGTGCTCATCTTTACGAGCAATTTCATTAGGCAAGAAATCACTCGCCCAAATCTGCCCATGAGGGTGTGGCTGAGAGCACCCCATCACCTCACCTTTATTTTCAAAAACTTGTACCCATAAAAACCGTTGGCTGAGTTCATCAATTTGCTGCTGCCAAGTTTCAATTACACGGCCGATTTGAGCTGTCGATAGTTCAGGTAAAGTCTTACTGTGATCAGGTGAAAAGCAGATCACTCGGCTCAAGCCACTGACCGCTTGTGTTTTAAATAAAGGCGATTGTTCTTTTGGCTGCGCACAAGACCTAGGTAATAGTGCAGAATAATCGTTTTGAAACACATATGTATCTTGATAATCAGGATTGATATCACCAGAAACGCGATGGTTGGTTGGGCATAAAAAACAGTTTCCATCGTATTTAGGCAGTTGTTTCACTTCCACCTTCTCATCTTGCCCACTCCAAGGTCGTTTAGCACGATGAGGTGAGACCAAAACCCATTGTCCTGTTAATGGGTTATAACGCCGATGCGGGCAATCTGATGGGTTGAACGCTATTTTATCCATGATGTTCTATTTCTCCTGTATCTATTACGATTCATAGCCATTAGGGTTTTGAGACTGCCAGCGCCATGAATCCATAGCCATGTCATCAATGGTACGAGTTGCCTTCCAACCAAGTTCGCGCTGTGCTTTTTCTGATGTCGACCAATACTCGGCGATATCACCGGCCCTTCTTGGCACAACAACGTATGGGATTTCCCTGCCGACAGCTTTTTCAAATGCGTGTAGGACTTCCAATACACTCGTTCCTCTCCCCGTACCGAGGTTGTAAATATGTAATCCTACCTGCTGACTAACCACTTTCAGTGCAGCCACATGCCCATCCGCTAAATCCATAACATGGATATAATCACGCACACCTGTTCCATCAACAGTAGGGTAATCGTTTCCATAAATAGACAATTTTTCTCGTCTGCCAACGGCGACTTGAGTAATATAAGGCGTTAGATTATTCGGTATACCTTGCGGATCTTCCCCCATCAAACCTGAAGGATGGGCACCAACTGGATTGAAATAGCGTAATAAGGTCACAGACCAATTTGGTTCGGCGATCACCAAATCGGATAAACAGCGTTCAACCATGTATTTACTTGTGCCATACGGGCTTTGTGTATTGCCAGTTGGAAAGTTTTCTGTAATAGGCACCGTATCCGGTTCACCGTAAACAGTCGCGGAGGAGCTAAAGATGATACGATGTACGCCAGCACGCTGCATACATTTGGCTAGCACCAAGGTGCCATTAACATTCACATCATAATATTCGAGTGGTTTTTCTACCGACTCACCAACGGCTTTTAACCCCGCAAAATGGATCACTGCGCTGATTTTATGTTCAGAGAAAAGACGGTTTAACAGAGATTCGTCACGAATATCACCTTGATAAAAAAGCGGGCGCACTGCGGTTAGCTTTTCAATACGATTGAGCACTTCCTCTTTCGCATTGCACAAATTATCAATAATGATTGGAGCAAACCCAGCTTGGATCATCTGCACACACGTATGGCTACCAATATACCCCATCCCCCCTGTGACAAGCACTTTTGTTGGCTGCATCGTTTACCCCTTGATTCTATTAAGGATATGAAAATTCACTTTGCAAAGTATAGCAACGGGCTAATACCTTATTCTGTGATCTATCTCGCGATAGTGTAAACGTTTACACAAATAACCTCAATAAGGGGCTTTTCAGAGGCGAAGAGCAATGCATTTTCAATATGTTCAACACCGGCCACATAGTGAAACAGTTTGTGAAATAAAGCACGATTGAGATATAAAGAGGCTTAATCAGGAAGATAGTTTGAAGAAAAAACCGAAAGCGAGGCCCTTTCGGTTATTTTTCTATTGGCGGTTTTCAGCTAATGAATACATTCTTTATCGTAAGGATCTAAGTGAGTCATGACATTGAGGATTTGCGGGTTTTCCATTAATTTATCACGTACATTTACCGCAATTTCATGGCCTGCCACAATCGACATATCACCATCGACCTCTAAATGAACATCAACTAAATAGAAATCGCCCGATTTACGTGTTTTCAAATCGTGAAACCCTTTGATCCCCTCAATGTTTTCAAGCACAGTACGAATTTCTTGCAATGTTTCTTCATCAGCACCTTTATCCATCAGATCTTGCATTGATTGATAAGTAAATTTATAGCCCATGCGGAAAACAAAAGTACCCACAATTAATGCCGCGATAGGGTCAAAAATTTTCAAACCACATAAGCTACCAATAATCCCAATCGCGACAACCAGTGAAGATGCCGCATCTGAACGAGCGTGCCAAGCATTCGCAACCAACATGCTGGAGTTGACCTGATTGGCAACTTTTAACATATAGCGGAAAAGCCCTTCTTTCGCCACCAACGAGACCAATGCTGCGACGAGAGCAATCGTGTGAACTTCTTGGATTAAATCAGGGTCAAGCATTTTTTGTACAGCCGACCAAATCATGCCAACGCCAACAATCAATAAAATAATCCCTAAGATCAATGAAGCACCATTTTCATATCGAAAATGGCCATAAGGATGGTCTTCATCAGGCTTTTTATGACTCTTTTTATTGGCAATTAATACAACAAAGTCAGCAACGAGATCTGATAATGTATGAATACCGTCGGCAATTAACCCTTGAGAATGAGAAATAAAACCAATGATAATCTGCCATATAGAAAGCACCATATTCACAATGACACTGACTAAGGTGCTTTTTTTAGCTGCATGAAACTTTTTCTGCTGAAGAGTAAGCTCATCACCTGTCGTATTTAATATTTTCTCTTTGTCCATAATATATTCTTAATGAAAAGCAAAATAATTATCATTTAATTAAACTTTTTAAATCAATTAGTTATGAAATCCACTGTAAATAATGACATATAATTAAAGAAAAGTCTTGTTATTTAATTGTAGTCTATCGAATTGAATAATAATCGTTATTTTTATTATTTTTGTATTAAATTGAATAGCAGAAAATGATAGTTTTTTTGTTTAAATTACATTGATTTAACAAAAGTTAAATCCTTTATACTATATTAAATCTTAACTGCTATAATGGCTTGAATAAACATATGAATGAGGTGGTTATGTATAATAAAATTTTAGTTCCTATCGACCTATTAGAAGACTCACTTAATCCACAGATCATTAAACATATCGAAGAACTAGCAAAATTAGGCTCACCAGAAATTCATTTTTTATCTGTGATCCCAAGCGCTGAGCTATTTTTTGGTATTGAAGTGACTATCTTACCTGAAAGTCATAAAAACTCGGCAGAACGCTCCGTGCTTGCTCTGAAAGCATTAGAAGACGTGATCAAAGATATTAATATCGCCGGTGAAAGAATTACCTGCAAAATTGGCATTGGCTCCGCCAAAGACGAAATACTCAGTTATGCCGATGATATCGGTGCGAGCTTAATTGTACTCGGCTCTCATCGTCCAAGTGCCTCCACCTATTTATTAGGCTCTACGGCATCAACTATCGTACGCCATGCAAAAACATCTGTCTTAGTTATTAGATAGCCATAAAGGAAAGTGCCACAGCATTAACCGTGGCACTTATAGGATATGTTATTTCTTGACCGAATCGAGCAGTTGATCATCCGTTGACCAAATACGATATTTCACATCCATATCTTTCGGAGCGTAAACTACAATAGGCAATTTGCTGTTATAACGAACAAAAGCATCATCACCAAGTTGCGTAGTCACAAAACGTTCTTTTGCAGGCTCTGAACATGCCATCATCGTTGAAGCGGGCCCTTTAACATCTTCTAACTGATAATAACTATAGCCCCAACCTTCCAGTGTTTTTTCTTCTAGATCGCCCATAAACCATTGACGGTTACAATCTGCTTTAATGGTTTTACCGATCACAAGCTCAACCTGATAATTATCTTCATTCGGTTTTGCTGCCAACTGGATCACATGACGTGTCATGCCATTTTCTGCTTTAGGATAAGGTGCGATCTTTTCTAACTCCCCTGTCGCCATTGCGCAAGACGATACTAAGGCTACTGCCATTACAGATAAAATCGCTTTTTTCATGATAAAATCCCATCAAATGCAATCATATTAATAAAAAATAGAAATCTTTTTACCTAGAGTAAGTGAAAAATACTACAATTTACACCATGGATAATTCTTAATTTCAAAAATAAGAAAATATAACTATCTAATTCAATCCCATCATAGCTAATTTTAGTAGAATGATCATAAATTTGATAAAAACTATGTAAATTCTTCTCTGTTTTAATGCATAAATAATAGACAGTGCTTATACTGGAGATGAGGCTTAAATACATTCTGAGGAGGTACTATGTTATCTACAGAGCAAGATTTAGTTTCAAAGTTAATATCTACTCATCCCCGCTTCCAAAATCTTTATGAAAAACATCATCAGCTCGATAAAGAGATCAGCAAATTAGAAGGCCCTTCCGGTGCTGGTTATAATGAGCATGTTGCTAAGCTTAAAAAAGAAAAATTGCATATAAAAGACGAAATGCAAAAAATAATGCAATCGGCAAATAAAGGTTAGTATTCAATTTACTAGGCTAAATAAGTAAGTTTTTATCTTGTTTTTGGTTTAGTTAAACCTTAATTAACAATTTATATTACTCATTTTCTAGTTAATTTTATCTTATTGTTTATTATGGCATAAGTCGTTACTTATGCCATTTTCGGTTTATCTTCTTATCATGCCGACTTTCTATTCCCTTCAATAACATGTATATTAAATGCAATTTATTGTAGATAGATTGAGGTGCACAGATGGTTGGGAAACGTATCCAGCGGGAAATAAAAACTATCGAAAAAATGATCCAACTCTACGAAAAGGCACATCCTGCACCGGCTGATTCGCCAGAACAATATAAAAAGCTCTATGCCTATGCAATTAATCGGCTCGAAAAATGCCGTTATGGAGAGCAAAAGCCTGCTTGTAAACAATGCCCAATACATTGTTACCAGCCAAAAATGCGAGAACAAATGAAAATAGTAATGCGCTGGGCTGGGCCAAAAATGTTACTCCATCACCCCATCTTAGCCATCAGACATTTACTTGATGACCGAAAGCCAGTTCCTGAACTCCCTGAAAGAAAACGTAATAGAAATTCATCCACAGATAATTAACCGCTAGATAACTTTTTATTTACATTGTGATATTCGCTGGGTTTATTAGTTTGCTAAAATATATTGATAATGAGTGTGATGATAATAAAAGAAACAATCATTAAATAATCTTAAAAGCCCCCTTTCTTAACGCCAACTGTTGCCCTATCAATTTATGGCATACTAATTGTCATTTATCGCTTAGCCCCCTAAACACTTGTAAATCTTTTTTAACTCGTCAATAGGTTGCTTCCTCGACAGAGCTTATATCCATTTCATTTGAGTGACGTTTCTCTAAAAATTAGTACCCCATGATAACTAATAATCAAAATCTATGTTTATAGAACTATCAAAAACCATACTTTTAGAAAATATGTTTAATAAATGAGATTTCTATCTCAAATATTGTGTGATTTATGTTATTACGACAAATATTTATTATCGTTACATGTAATAAAATTAATTGATAACATGGCTAACAGATAAAAACATAAAATTTATTTATCAGTACTATATTTTCCGATATTAATAACAATAAAAGCTATCACTATATTTTCCTCCTAATATGTAGAAAAAGGTGGCTTACCCCATCTAGATCAAAAAACACCAGAATTGAATAAAACCATTAGATTACTTTTTATGCTACTAAAAACCATTTATCAGTATTAATCACTACACAAAAACAACTAACTAGTTATAAATAACCAAAAAACATCTTTAACAATACTTTTTTCGATCAAAAAAAGATATTAATTCGGAAAATCAGCATTTGGAAACATTTATTAATATTTAGAATTAATCTGTGACACAAAAAAGGCTGATTTATATAATTTTGATCAATCAGATAAAGATGAATTTATTGTTCATCTAATAAATAGATAAAGGAATTCAGCCTTAACTTTACATTAACAAATTCAACATTTAATTAAAAAATTAACACTCAGGATGCGTTATGCAAAATGATAGCAATGTAACTAACCGTCGTATAAAAAGAGTCTTGGTTAATAAAGAGAACCCGTATTCTATCATCGACCAACCTACAAAAGGATTAATTATTATTGAAAAGGGCAGCTTGATATGGGAAAGCCCTACATCAATAGAAACATTACACTGTGGTGATATTCTTTATCACAAACAAGGTTCATATGCTTTAAAAAGCACGGATGATGAGTCAGATTGTGAATTTCTTTGGATATCCTTAGAAGATCAATTTTTACGAGAGTTCATTAATCTTTATGGCAGCCAATTGAGTGAAATTGAACGTACAGAAACCAATAGCTATGATGTGATTAGGTTTACTACATCAACACTCATTGATGAATTAAAAAATAGCTTTAAAGCCATCGTTGACCAACAATACCCTAGATTACTGGTGACATTACGTATATCTGAGTTTCTTTTATTGCTTTCTTATAGTGAACAAGGCTCAAAGCTGCTGGCTAATTTAAGACAACTGAGTAATCGACAAGCAGAACGATTACAGAATTTCATGGAAAATAACTTTTTAAAAGAGTGGAAGCTGGCTGATTTTGCGAAAACATTCGGTATGGGCTTAACAACTTTTAAAGAACTATTTAATGCGGTTTATTCAACCTCACCACGTTCATGGATCAGCGAAAAAAGAATTATGTATGCACATCAATTGCTTGTAAATACTCAAATGAGTATCGTTGAAATATCAATGGAAGCAGGCTTTTCAAGTCAATCTTATTTTACACAAAGCTATCGTAAGCGTTTTGGGTATACGCCAAGTAAATCAAGATCACCGACTCACTGATGTGATGATTTAGATTATTTCTAAAAAATACATTTGCCCTGTCAGTTATAGATATGTGTGCATTGCCCTATATACTGACAGAAAGGCAGATAATAATTAGCTAAACGCCTGCCCTTCCCTAACCGAATTGCTCTCAATTCGATGGTTCTAATCTCTATTTCAGTGGTTTTTCAATAATGGATAACGGAAAAAATTTCAGTACTTATGCAGGGACGATAACAAAAAAGGCCGTTTACTAAATTAGTAAAACGGCCTTTTTTAACTTTTTGATTATGGTTATTTAGCGCTGATAATTTTTAAATCAATAATCGACATTGAGTTTGGCGGAATGACCCCAGGTATTCCATCGACGCCATAACCACCTTCTGGCTTAATATAAACCTTAACCATACCCCCTTCACCCGCTTTCTCAACAAAGGAGTTCAACGGTGCGGGTAGTTCACTATAAGGCAATGTGACAGGCTCTTGATCCTTATACAGTACCGTCAGAGTTCCATCAGTAAGCTGTTCTCGCATAATAAATGTGATATTTTTCTTCTGCACATTGGTAATTGGCTTACCTTTTTGCAGGATTTTATAATACGTAAAGCTATCAAGCTTACTGTATTTCTGCTTAGTGATTTCCTCAATTATACGTTGATTACGCTTTGCATTCGCTTGAGCAATTGCCTTTAGCTCTTTTTGAGACAGTTGCTTTTTAGGTGCTCCCATAATCGATGTAGAGCCACTCGGCGCTATTTTCGCTTTTAACTTGTCATTTTCATCTTGAAGCTGCATGACTTTTTTATTTAACTCCATGATCTGAGCTTTAAGCGCTTCATTCGAAGTTAATGACATTTGCTGCTTCAATTCAGCTTCTAGTTTCTTCAATTGATCTTTAGCTGTTGCTAACTCTTTTTGCAAATTAGCACTGTCAGCTAACTGTTTTTTCAGTTTTTCTAACTCAGTATTCTGAGATTGATATTTATTATCAATTCCTTTTAGCTTCTCAGCATCCAGTTTTAATGCACTGATTTGTTTGTTAGCCTCGACTAACTGTTTATCAATTTCAGCCGCTTTTTTCTCTTTAGTCGTAATATCAGTTTCAAGGCGTTTAATTTGTTGCTCACGCTCTTTAGCTTGTTTTTCAACTTCCGCTTTTTGTGCTTGTAACTGTTTTTGAGCAGCTTTCAATTCAGCTTCTAATGCTTTATGTTGCTCCGTCTGCGCGGTTTGTGCCGTCAACACGGTTTGCAGTTTCGCGGCCTGCTGCTCGTTATCTTTTAACTGCGCTTGTAGCTGCTTATTCTGCTCGGCTAACTGTTTCGCTACGGCCTGTTGCTTCGCCAGCGCTTCGCGTGTCGCTCGACTATCTTCTTCCGCTTTCTTCAGTACCGCTTCTTGCAATTTTAATAGCGATACTTGCTGAGTAAGCTCAACCGTTAATGATTTCACTTGCTGATCCGACGCTTGCGTCATTAGCTGCTTCTGCTTCTCAATCTCTTTTTGTAACTGAGCGATATCAGTATTCGCTTTTTTCAGTTGAGCCTGAGCGGTAGTGAAGCCTTCTTCTTGCTGCGTTAATTTCGCTTGTAGCTGCTGCTGGGCTTTCTGACTTGCTTCATATTGCTTCGCTAATGCCGTTTGCTCCGTTTTCTGTGCTTGTAACTGTGCTTGAGCCGCCTTCAATTCAGCTTCTAACGCTTTTTTCTGCTCCGCTTGTGCCGTTTGAGCCGTTAACGAGGCTTGCAGTTTCGCGGCCTGCTGCTCGTTATCTTTTAACTGCGCTTGGAGCTGCTTATTCTGCTCGGCTAACTGTTTCGCTGTAGCCTGTTGCTTCGTCAGCGCTTCGCGTGTCGCTTGGCTATCCGATTCCGCTTTTTGCAACACTGCTTCTTGTTTCTTCAATAACGCGATTTGTTGGTTAAGATCAGCCGTTAATGCTTTTACTTGCTGATCCGACGCTTGCGTCATTAGCTGCTTCTGCTTCTCTATCTCTTTTTGCAGCTCAACAACATCCGTATTGGCTTTTTTCAGCTGAGCTTGCGCTGTTGCAAACTCCTGCTCTTGTTTCGCTAATTTTTCTTGTAGCTGCTGCTGGGCTTTTTGACCTGCTTCATATTGCTTCGCTAATGTCGCTTGCTCCGTTTTCTGTGCTTGTAACTGTGCTTGAGCCGCCTTCAATTCAGCTTCTAACGCTTTTTTCTGCTCCGCTTGTGCCGTTTGAGCCGTTAACGAGGCTTGCAGTTTTGCGGCCTGCTGCTCGTTATCTTTTAACTGCGCTTGTAGCTGCTTATTCTGCTCAGCTAACTGTTTCGCTGCGGCCTGTTGCTTCGCCAGCGCTTCGCGTGTCGCTTGGCTATCCGACTCTGCTTTTTGCAACACTGCTTCTTGTTTCTTCAATAACGCGATTTGTTGGTTAAGATCAGCCGTTAATGCTTTTACTTGCTGATCCGACGCTTGCGTCATTAGCTGCTTCTGCTTCTCAATCTCTTTTTGCAGCTCAACAACATCCGTATTGGCTTTTTTCAGCTGAGTTTGCGCTGTTGCAAACTCCTGCTCTTGTTTCGCTAATTTTTCTTGTAGCTGCTGCTGGGCTTTCTGACCTGCTTCATATTGCTTCGCTAATGTTGCTTGCTCAGTTTTCTGTGCTTGTAACTGTGCTTGAGCTGTCTTCAACTCAGCTTCTAACGCTTTTTTCTGCTCTACTAACTGTTGCGCTGTGGCCTGTTGCTTCGCCAGCGCTTCGCGTGTCGCTTGGCTATCTGACTCCGCTTTTTGCAACACCACTTCTTGTTTCTTCAATAACGCAATTTGTTGGTTAAGATCAGCCGTCAATGCTTTTACTTGCTGATCGGACGCTTGCGTCATTAGCTGCTTCTGCTTCTCAATCTCTTTTTGCAGCTCAACAACATCCGTATTGGCTTTTTTCAGCTGAGTTTGTGCTGTTGCAAACTCTTGCTCTTGTTTCGCTAATTTTTCTTGTAGCTGCTGCTGAATTTTCAGACTTTCTGCATACTGTTTCGCCAGCGAATCTTGCTCTGTTTTATTCGTTTTTAACAGTTGTTGTGCCGCTTTTAGCTCAGCCTCAAAAGCTTTAGAAGCTGCTTGCTGTTTCAACAGTTCAGCTTGAATATCGCTATTTTGTTTTTGAGTTAACTGAAGTTCTGACTCTTTCTGCTTCAGTAATTCCTTCTGTTTTTCAAGTGAAGCAGTCACGAGCTTAACTTGCTCGTCACTATTTTTATTTAATCGTTCCGCCTGCTCTTTTGCATCCGTTTCTAATTGAGTTAGCTGGGCGGTTAATTGTTCAACTTGCTTCTGAGCATTTTCAAATTGTAATTTTGCTTGCTCTATTTGTTTATCTTTCTCAGCAAGTTGTTTTTCTGCTAATGCTTGAGCTTGAATACTTTCGCTAAGTTTTTTCTCAAGTGCCGCAATTGATTTCTGCGCTTGTTGATTCTGTGCAGTGAGTTGTTCTAAATTATTTTCTTTATCTGCCAGTATATTTTTAACGGAGTTCAATTCATCCGTCAGTAATACAATGGTTTCTTTATCATCTGTTGCACTTAGTTTTTCACGTAACAAAGCAACTTGATTTTTATTTTCGGCAAGTTCGTTATTGATACGCTCTATTTCAAATTGTTTCTCGGCGATATCATGACTGAGTTCCGCTACACTTTTATTATGTGCAATTAATTTTTCGACTAATTGCCTATCGGTTAAAAGTTGATGATAAGCAATTAACTGACCAGCGCCTTGAGCAGCACCAAATCTAAATAGGTGAGTCGATTGTTGTTGCGCGAGCAGATCGGCAAGCTGTTCTAGGTAAGCCGTATTATCACGCAATACCCCCATTGAGTACTTAGCAGAGTAAAGTCCTAATGGATCTAGAACAATTTGGTATTTAGCAAAATCTTTCGATAAATACTGTGGATGCCATTGGTTTGAATTAAAGAAATAAGGGTAGGATGACAATAACAAAGACTGGTGTGCTGAACCAGTTTGTTGATCCACAATGCTTTCTTCTGGTAATGGGCATTCAGACAAAGCAACTTTAGGTTGTTCTGTCATCTGACCTTTAGCTTGTGTAGCTACTTTTGTCGTCGTAACTTTAGTCTGGGTCTGCTGAGTGACCGCCCCTTTAGCTTTAGGTTGGGTACGTGCAGGCGTTTTACTTTGGCCTGCATTTTTACCCGCAGCAGATTTAGATTTTTCTTTTGGCTCAGGAGCGAGCGGTAAAGATGAAAATGAGTCATATCCCTGACCTTGAATATTCAATGGCTTTTCCGGCACTTTACCTTCCTGCTCTAATTGCAGGTAAGTGTCAAAGTCATCAATGACATTATTGAAGCTATCCGATTTTGCAAATTGACTAAAAGCAGCCGAAAAAATGGCCAAAGATATACAAAGTCTTAGGTTAATTCTCATAATCCACTAATTTTTTCCAATGTTGATTCGGTAGACAGGACTGAGTTATAACGAACTTTCGCGCAAAGAACTTTTGTTTTAGCTTCTATTGCCATTTGTAACAGTTCAATCGTGTCTGGACTTGCTGTCGATGCGACTTGTTTATAAAGCTGATTAATTTCGCTCACTTCTTTAAAGGAACCGACTAAGCGATTGTAATCTGCTGGTGACAGTGTTTTCAGTGCATTAAGTTCTTTAATACAGGTGCTTAAACTCTGGAATGACTCACCTTCGCTTTCAGATTGATTTAGCATCGTAGGATTTTGCCCAGCGGGCTTATGATTAATTGCCGTGTTTAAAACAGTCTGAGAATCAGCATGGGAATAATCCATGTACTGCTGCCCCGTCGCTGAATTAGCCGTTGATGAAGCTGTGGCATCAGTTTTTTCTGAATAATTCGTGTTAGAGCCCCAAGAACAGCCAGAGAGAATTGCTGTCCCAGCCAAAAGCAAAGACGCAACAAAAATTTTATTGTTTGAAAACATATAGTTACCTTACCAGCACTTTTCTTCGCTATTATAATGACATTCAAGAAACCTAGTGTAAGCTAAAATTTATCTATTTTCTATAAGCCCTAATCTAGAAATAGAGTCATCTCATAAATTTTGGTTAATTATTTTAATCTTAGCACTAAATCGGTATCGACCCCATCATTTTTAATGCAATAAAATTACTAAGAACACTTATTTTGAGTTTTATAAATAATAACTGTAAAAAATTATCATCTAACGATCTCAAGCGAAACCTTTATCCGGTTAATAAACAATTCCACTGCAGGACGGCGGTGACTATTTGATTTTTCTGAAAAGTACAATATTTCAATATATGAAATATTTTCTAACAAAAAAACAAATTCGAATCTTTTATCTATTAACATTTTGTTAAGTACATTACACTTATTATGTTATAAACATAAAAATGATGTCTGAGTATTTCCACTTAAGCGCAACAATAAAAAATAATTAAGCCCTATTGATAAAGGAAATACATTAACAAAAATAATTTAACTTAAGTAATAATTTAATAATCGCTAACTGTACTAACGTATTATTTAACGATTTAGGATTGGATAAAACAATGCCCAGACTCAGCTGGGCATTGTTATTGATAGCACTAAGCTTTAGATGGGCGTAATGCAGGGAATAAGATCACGTCACGGATCGTATGACTGTCAGTAAATAGCATGACCATACGGTCAATACCAATCCCGAGGCCAGCCGTTGGTGGTAAACCATGCTCTAATGCGGTGACATAGTCTTCGTCATAGAACATCGCTTCGTCATCACCTTCATCTTTCTGACGAACTTGCTCAGCGAAACGCTCTGCTTGGTCTTCAGCGTCATTTAACTCAGAGAAACCGTTACCGATTTCACGTCCACCGATGAAAAACTCAAAACGGTCGGTGATAAATGGATTTTCATCATTGCGACGAGCTAATGGTGAAACTTCCGCTGGATATTCAATAATGAAAGTTGGTTGGATCAGGTGGCTTTCTGCAACCTCTTCAAAAATTTCACATTGAACACGACCTAAGCCCCAGCTATTTTCTACCTTGATGCCGATAGACTGGGCAATTGCAACCGCTTTATCCATATCATCCAAATCAGCAACGTTAGTTTCAGGACGATATTTACAAATGGCTTCCTTCATGGTCAATTTGGCAAATGGTTTACCAAAATCAAACTCTTGCTCACCGTATTTAACGACAGTGTTTCCTAAAACATTCTGCGCTAACGTGCGGAATAACTCTTCAGTCAGATCGATTAGGTCACGGTAATCAGCATACGCCATATAGAGTTCCATCATAGTGAACTCAGGGTTATGACGTGGAGACAGGCCTTCGTTACGGAAGTTGCGGTTAATTTCAAACACACGTTCGAAACCACCAACCACTAAACGTTTTAGGTACAGTTCAGGAGCGATACGCAGATACATATCGATATCCAGCGCATTGTGGTGAGTCACAAATGGACGAGCAGAAGCACCACCAGGGATAACTTGCATCATTGGTGTTTCCACTTCCATAAAGCCTTTGCCGACCATAAAGTTACGTAGCTCAGCTAAGATCTTCGAACGAACCATAAAGGTGTGGCGAGATTCATCGTTGGCAATCAGATCAAGGTAACGTTGACGATAACGTGTTTCTTGGTCTGCTAAACCGTGGAATTTGTCCGGTAATGGGCGCAGTGCTTTTGTCAGTAGACGCACTTCGTGACAATGGACAGTCAATTCACCTGTTTTGGTTTTAAATAAGCGGCCTTTAGCGCCTAAAATATCGCCTAAATCCCACTTTTTAAATTGCTCGTTATAAACGCCTTCCGCTAAGTCATCGCGAGAAACATAGATTTGAATACGACCACCCACATCTTGCAGGGTTGCAAAAGATGCTTTACCCATAATACGACGAGTCATCATACGACCAGCAATGGCGACTTCAATATTTAAGTCTTCTAGCTCTTCCGCTGATTTTTCATCATATTGTGCGTGGATCTTTTCCGATGTGATATCACGACGGAAATCATTCGGGAATGGGATCCCTTTTTCACGTAAAGCAACGAGTTTTTCTTTACGTGCTTTCAATTCGTTATTCAAATCGGGTGCTTGTTCTGCACCCTGTTGTTGCTGCTGAGACATTTTTTCCTCACAGGCCAGCTTTCAAGCTAGCTTCAATGAATTTATCCAAATCACCATCCAGTACGGCTTGCGTATTACGCGTTTCCACACCAGTACGTAAATCTTTAATACGTGCATCATCAAGGACATAAGAACGAATTTGGCTACCCCAGCCAATATCCGATTTATTCTCTTCCATCGCTTGCTTATCAGCATTCTTTTTCTGCATCTCCAGTTCATAAAGCTTCGCTTTTAACTGGCGCATGGCTTGATCTTTGTTTTTATGTTGCGAACGGTCATTCTGACATTGAGTCACAATATTTGTAGGTATGTGCGTAATACGTACTGCTGACTCAGTTTTGTTTACGTGCTGCCCACCCGCACCAGAAGCGCGGTAAACATCAATGCGTAAATCTGCTGGGTTAATTTCGATATCAATATCGTCATCAACTTCAGGGTAAATAAAGGCGGAGCTAAACGACGTATGGCGGCGGCCCCCTGAATCAAATGGGCTTTTACGCACGAGACGGTGTACGCCGGATTCTGTTCTTAGCCAACCGTAAGCATAATCACCAATAACTTTAATGGTTGCCGATTTTAAACCCGCCACATCGCCATCTGATTCTTCAATAATTTCTGTTTTGAAGCCTTTCGATTCTGCCCAACGTAAGTACATACGCATTAACATACTGGCCCAATCTTGGGCTTCAGTACCACCAGAACCGGCTTGTAAATCAATGTAGCAATCAGCGCTATCATATTCACCAGAAAACATCCGGCGAAACTCAAGCTGCTCTAGTTTTGCTTGGAGCTGAGTTAACTCTTCACCTGCTTCATTAAAGGTGTCTTCATCATCAGCTTCAATAGCAAGTTCGAGTAAGCCTTCAACGTCTTCAAGGCCTTGGGTCATTTGATCTATGGTGTCAACAATCGCCTCAAGAGAAGATCGCTCTTTACCTAACGCCTGTGCTCTTTCAGGTTCGTTCCAGACATCTGGTTGCTCAAGTTCCGCATTAACTTCTTCTAAGCGTTCTTTCTTGGCATCATAGTCAAAGATACCCCCTAAGGACCGCTGTTCGCTCAGATAGGTCCTGAATCTTACTTTTTACTGGGTTAATTTCAAACGTCATTTTTCAATGTCTTATGTTTGGTCGTTATAAATAGAATAAATTCTTCACAAACCGTCAATGATAACGGAATTTCACTAAAATTTATAGCACTGCAAAAGCGAATCTTACCTCTCATCGACGTAAACTGAGAAAGTTCCCTTATTCAGGCCAAATGTGCTCAACCATCAGTTGAACACTCTTTTGACCTCGAAACTCGTTAACATCTAGTTTAAACGCAATTTTTGCACGTTTCACACTATTATCGGGCCACCGCCGCACATCGATATTAAACATAATCGCATCCAGCATTGGCCCACCCTTCACTGGCTCTAACATCATTTTAAGATGGCGTTCACCCACTAAGCGCTGTTGCAGCAACCGAAAATAGCCGTCAAAAACAGGCTCAGGGAATGATTGCCCCCAAGGGCCGCTTTCACGTAGTAACTCAGCAATTTCTAATGTGAACTCATCCTGTTTGAGTTCACCATCACTCCAAACAACACCTGATAGCTGATCGGGTTGAATAAGTTCCCCCATCAATGATTCAAAATGCTGCTTAAATAAGCCAAATTTACTCTCTTCTAGGCTCAAGCCAGCCGCCATAGCATGACCACCAAATTTTTGCATTAGCCCCGGTTGTAGGGTATTTAGGCGCTCTAATGCATCGCGCATATGTACCCCTGGTACTGAGCGCCCTGAGCCTTTTAATGTGCCGTCACCCGCGGGTGCAAAAGCAATCACAGGGCGGTGATATTGTTCTTTAATCCTTGACGCCAATATTCCCACAACCCCTTGGTGCCACTCAGGATGATAGATAGCTAGCCCATTGGGTAATTGGCTATCACTATACTCAATTTTATTAAATAACACGGAAGCTTCTTGTTGCATCCCCGCTTCAATTTCCCGCCGTGCTTGGTTTAATCCATCCAGCTCATTAGCCAGTTCTCGCGCATAGGCCATATCATCGGTCAGGAGTAATTCAATACTCACAGACATATCATCTAAACGCCCTGCGGCATTCAAACGAGGCCCTAAAGCAAAACCAAAGTCGTTGGCGACCAAACGAGAGCATTCCCGCTTTGAGACCTCGATTAATGCTTTGATCCCCGCACAACAACGCCCCGCCCTAACACGATGCAGACCTTGATGCACTAAAATACGATTATTAGTATCAAGTGGAACAACATCTGCCACTGTTCCGAGCGCAACTAAATCTAAGAATTCGGCTAAATTAGGTTCGCTCATTCCCTGCTTAACAAACCAGCCTTCTTGGCGCAATTTGGCGCGTAACGCGGACATTAAGTAGAAAGTCACGCCAACGCCTGCTAATGATTTAGAAGCAAATTGGCACCCTTCTAGATTAGGGTTAATAATGGCATCGGCCTTCGGTAATACATCTCCCGGAAGATGGTGATCCGTCACAATGACCTTAATATCATGCTGCCTAGCCGCTTCGACACCTTCGTGTGACGAAATACCATTATCAACGGTGATAATAAGATCCGCGCCGCGTTTGTAGGCTTCCTCAACGACAAGAGGCGTCAGCCCATAACCATTTTCAAACCGATTTGGAACAATGTAATTTAAGTTCACATATCCCATTGATTTTAATGCGCGAATAGCTAAAGCCGTACTCGTAGCGCCATCAGCATCGAAATCCCCTACGATGGTAATTACGCTATGGTTCTCCAATGCACTATAAAGTAGCGTTAATGCGTTATCTATCCCTGATAACGTGCGGTAATCTAATAAGTTAGCGGCTTTACGCTCTAGCTGTGAAATATCCGTCACGCCTCGATGGGCATAAACTCGCTGAAGGATTTCAGGAAAACCATCCAGTGTTTTAATATCCTCAGCGAGTGTACGCTGGCGTAAAAAAGTTTCTACATTCACAATGGTTAACTATTTTGTTCGAGTATCTTTAACAGTTTATCGGGGGATAAATAACCCGACAATAATTGCCCATCAGGTAACACGATCGCTGGCGTTCCTGTCATTTTAAATTGGCTACCTAACTTAACGTGTTTACTGAGATCAATTTTACATTCATCAATCATGGCAACTTCGTCACCTTTAAACGCTTTAGTTAATGCACTTTGAGGGAGCGCATTACACCATATAGATGCCATTTGTTTTGCGGACTCATGCTCCAAACCTTGGCGTGGGTAAGCGAGGTAACGGACTGTGATACCTTTGCTATTTAATTCACCAACCGATTCATGGAATTTTTTGCAGTAGCTACAGGTAATATCGGTAAATACTGTAACCACATACTTCTCTTTCGGCGCTTTAAAGACGATCATTTCATCTTTTAGCGCTTCAACCTTTTTCATGAGTGGTTGATTAGAAATGTTGACTGGCATTTTGCCGCTTAAATCATAAATAGGGCCTTGTAATAAATATTTCCCATCATCAGTTACATAAATAATACCATCTGAAGTATCAATAGTATTAAGCCCTACAATAGGCGATGGTTTGATTGATTCTACAGAGATATTATATCTGGCAAGCTTCTCTTCAATCACTTTATCATCTGTTGCCGCAGACACTGAGGCGGAAAATGTTGCAATGCAAGCCGCCCATAAGAGTAGTTTATGTTTCATAATTATCCTTTAACGCACATCACCCCCTTGGATGATGCTGCTCATGTAACATGCGCAAACGCTCGGTTGCGACATGTGTATAAATCTGTGTCGTAGAGAGATCACTATGCCCTAATAGCATTTGCACAACTCGTAAGTCGGCGCCGTGATTCAGTAAATGTGTCGCAAATGCATGGCGTAGAACGTGTGGTGATAACGCTTCAGAATCGATATTCGCAATCACCGCATAATGTTTAATACGATGCCAAAATGTTTGGCGCGTCATTTTTGTGCCACGTTTGCTAGGAAATAAAACATCACTGGCTTTACCATTGAGTAAGTCAGGCCTACCTTCTTCAAGGTATTTTTCTACCCAATAAATAGCCTCTTCTCCCAGAGGAATCAATCTTTCTTTATTCCCTTTCCCCACAACACGTATGACACCTTGCCGTAGGCTAATATCGGAGAAAGTTAACCCCACCAGCTCTGAGACTCGTAACCCACAAGCATACAGGACTTCCAACATCGCTTTATCGCGAAGCTCAAGAGGATCCTCGGTTGCAGGGGCATTCAGTAGATCTTCAACCTGCTGTTCACTCAAATCTTTTGGTAGCCGTTGTGGTATTTTAGGTGCGGCAATCACCGCTGAAGGATCATCAAGCCGTATTTTTTCACGATAAAAATATTGGAATAAACGCCGCATAGCGCTTAATAGACGCGCAGAGCTAGCCGCTTTGTATCCCCCTTCAATCCGTTCTGCCAAAAACGATTGTAAATCGATTGATTGAACACTTTCCAAATCCAATTGATTCGCTTCCAGCCACTTATCTAATAATTGCAAATCTAAACGATAAGATGCCAATGTATTTTCAGCGAGATCTTGCTCTAACCAAATGGTATCAAGAAATTGCTCAATTAATGGATTAAGCTGTTTGGTTTCCACGCTGCTTATATTCCTCTTCATAACCGCCACGTAAGCTATTATACCTATCCTATCTCAAGTTACAGCGCTATTGGTGATGTTCGGTTCGTCTTCTCATCCCCCTAAAATATTGAGAGTGTGTGCCCGATACCGTTCATTCTGTTACAATACCTCTCTACTGCAATGAAAACTAGTTACATTAACATGAAAATAGGTCTCTTTTACGGTTCTAGTACTTGTTATACCGAAATTGTCGCGGAAAAAATACGCGATATCCTCGGTGAAGATTTGGTTACATTACATAATGTCAACGATACACCGCCTGAACTGATGGAGCAGTATGACGTTCTCATTTTGGGTATCCCTACGTGGGATTTTGGTGAAATACAAGAAGACTGGCTGGCAATTTGGGATGCGCTTCCCAATCTTAAGCTTAACAACAAAATTGTTGCTATGTATGGGATGGGCGATCAGATTGATTATAGTGAATGGTTTCTTGATGCACTAGGCATGCTATATCATCAACTAAAGCCAACAGGAGTTCAATTTGTAGGCTTTTGGCCACTCGATGGTTACCAATTCGAAAGCCCGAAAGCACTGACAGAAGATGGTACACAGTTCGTTGGTTTGGCTTTAGATGATGTGAATCAATTTGAAGAGACCGATGAGCGTATCGCACAGTGGTGTATGCAAATCTTAACCGAGATTGAAGAATTACTGTAAGTTGACTATGCTGACTTTCCCCATTACTGCAATAACCCCTAATGATTAAATATCAGGATATTGCAGTAATAGTTGGTTTAAATTACGCCAACTCTCTTCTGATAAGGCATCTTTTGCAACCCATAAACGGATCTTCTGTGGCTTACCTTGTAAGGCACTGAGTGTCAATAATACCCCCACACGGCTACACCAAGGTTGCTTAACGATACTCCACTCATTCTTTTTCCATTGGACTTTATTGCCATTAACCAGCACCGCAGTCCCTTTGATTTTGCTGATGCTTTTTTGGCTTTTTGCCCAGCTAGCAATCACAATCACTAACAGCGGCAACCACACCATTGAATTCCCTGGCGCCCATGGTGCGACCAATAGAATAAAGCCGACTACCCCATGAGCACAGGTTGAAAAAAGCTGAGTTTTCCATGAAATGGAGAGATTAGATTTCCACAGGACCACGATTTTTATTTCTTTCCTGAATCAATTTAACCATACCAAACAACTCATCGTCGTCTGGGCGCCCATGATTCATTAACCAGTTAAACAGATCAGGGTCTGCACACTCAAGTAAACGAACAAAAGTACGTTTGTCCTTGTCAGAGAGTCCTTCATATTCATATTCAAAGAATGGCATGATGGAAATATCCAACTCACGCATACCACGACGGCAAGCCCAATGAATTCTTGCTTTATTCTCTATATCCATTCCACTACGACCTTATTTGTTGCAGTTAACTGATAAGATTAATTATTTTCAATACTCTAACAGATAATTGATTGGGAAAACATGACCTATCGTACAATGTCGATAATTTTCATCACTCTATCGCGCTTTTATCCAAGAATGCCGATTAAAAATATTGAATAATTGATAGCGCATCATAATAACTACTTGCAATGTAATCCAGCTCTTTTACCATTAACCCCCTTCTGATACGAAAGAAAAACAGGTGAAATCATGACTACTGAAGTTGCTCACTCAAAACAATTCCCTCTCGATTCTCAGTCTTTACCACTTATATTGATTTCACTGGAAAACTGGGGATTAATTCATTTGCATGGCCTTGATGCTGAAAAGTACCTTCAAGGGCAAGTTACGGCTGATGTTAGCGCAATGACACCAGCACAACACACCTTAACCGCTCACTGTGATCCTAAAGGGAAAATGTGGAGTGACTTGCGTCTATTCCACCACCTTGATGGTTTCTCTTATATTGAAAGAGCCAGCGTACTTGATAGCCAATTAGCCGAGCTAAAAAAATACGCGGTGTTCTCGAAAGTCACCTTTGAACATAAGCAAGAGCTAAAATTACTCGGTGTCGCGGGGAAAGGCGCTCGCGAAGCATTAGCCACTATATTCACTACGCTACCTGATGCAGAAAACCAAGTCACCGTTGATGGCGTCTCAACAATTTTACATTACGCATTGCCTAACGAACGTTTTCTTATCGTCACAGATCAAGCAACCGCACAAAAAATTACCGACTCGCTTAATGCGGAAGTGGTTAATGATGAGCAATGGTTATCACTAGAAATAGAAGCGGGATACGCCGTCATCGAACAAGCCAGCAGCGCGCAACATTTGCCTCAAGCCACCAACCTGCAAGCCTTACCTTATGGTATTAGCTTTAAAAAAGGTTGCTATACCGGACAAGAAATGGTCGCACGGGCAAAATTCCGTGGCGCCAATAAGCGGGCGATGTATTGGCTGAAAGGCACAGCAACATCCGTTCCGGCAGTCGGTGAAGGTGTAGAATGGCAATTAGGTGATAAATGGCGCCGTACCGGTACTGTTCTTGCTGCGGTGAAATTAGCAAATGGTGAAGTGAATATTCAAATCATTATGAATAATGATATGGAAGCGGATAGTGTATTTCGTGTTACAGGGGATGAGCAAAGCCACCTAACTATTCAGCCACTCCCTTACTCGTTGGAAGAAGAAAAATAATTGAGGTTTTTATGTCATCTGCAAAAGGTAATAAGTCCGTTGACGTTTTAGATTTTGGCGGCTTTACCGAAGTTATCCAATTTTTAATGGAGTTGGATAAACTAAAAAGTGTTTATCGCAAAAATAAATTACTCAACAATGAGAGGCAGGAAAATACAGCGGAGCATAGTTGGCAATTTGCTATGGCTGCAATGAGTTTCGCGCCTTATGTCAAAGGAGTGAATGTTGATCACGCCATTAAGTTGGCCTTAGTACATGATATCGTCGAAATCGATGCAGGTGATGTTTTGGTTTACGATGTTGCGGCACGTGATGCTATTCGCGAAGAAGAGGTCAAAGCTGCTGTTCGTATTTTTGGCTTACTCCCTTCCCCACAAAATGAGCAATTTTTGGCTTTATGGAAAGAGTATGATGCGGCAGAAACATTGGATGCGAAATTTGCCAATGTTATCGATAGAACCATTCCTATGCTCTTAAATTTACATAATCAAGGGCAAAGTTGGGTCGAGAATAATATTCGCCTAGAGCAAGTGATCGCTCGAAATGAGTTTATAGAAGAAGTGTTTCCTGAATTTTGGGAGCAACTCTTACCACAATTGAAACTCGCCCAGCAAAAAGGTTGGTTGTTGTAATTTATTCACCAATAGAGTTTGCTCTTGGTGTGAATCAGTGAATCAAATACCCGGTAATAATATCGGGTATTTAACTCAATCGTGTTATCACGCGGAAAATACCAACGGCTATCGATTGATGAAAAAGATGCGTTTTATCCTTTCCCCACTATAACTAAAAACCCCCAATAATTGATAATACAACTATTGAGGGCTACCTATTATTTACAACACGCTAATCACATATACTCTTCAATCGGCACACAGGAACAATGTAAATGGCGATCACCATAAACATCATCCAAGCGCTTCACGGCAGGCCAATATTTGTTTGCTTTTGTGGCCGCTGTTGGGAATACAGCTAACTCGCGGCTATAGGCATGCTCCCACTGCGCCACTAGCTCTGTTTGAACATGTGGAGCATTAACCAGTGGGTTATCTTCCAGTGTCCATTCCCCATTAGCCACTTTGTCAATTTCATTGCGGATGGCTAACATCGCATCAACAAACCGATCAATTTCCACCAGACTTTCTGATTCTGTTGGTTCAATCATCAATGTACCCGCAACAGGGAATGACATGGTTGGTGCATGGAAACCATAATCGATGAGGCGTTTTGCGATATCTAATTCGCTGATCCCTGTATCTTTCTTAATTGGGCGCAAGTCAACAATACATTCGTGAGCAACGTAGCCATCACGACCTGTATACAGAATGTCATAGCGGCCTTGTAGACGTTTAGCAATGTAGTTCGCGTTTAAAATCGCTACCTGACTTGCTTTTCTCAGACCATAAGATCCCATCATACGAATGTACATCCAACTGATTGGCAGAATGGACGCACTACCAAAAGGTGCTGCCGAAACTGCGCCTTGCTCAGTGATCATCTCTTGTTCAACAACTGAATGCCCCGGAACAAATGGCGCTAAATGTTTTTTCACGCCAATTGGCCCCATACCTGGGCCGCCACCACCGTGTGGGATACAGAAGGTTTTGTGTAAATTGAGGTGAGAAACATCGGCACCAATATAACCTGGCGTTGTTAGGCCTACTTGTGCGTTCATATTGGCACCATCGAGGTACACTTGCCCACCAAACTGATGAATGATCTCACAAACCTCTTTGATGCTCTCTTCATACACGCCATGAGTTGACGGGTAAGTCACCATCACACACGAAAGATTATCGCTATGTTTTTCTGCCTGCTGACGTAAATCCACCAGATCGATATTCCCTTCATCATCACAGCGTACCACCACCACTTCCATACCAGCCATATGTGCTGATGCAGGGTTGGTGCCGTGTGCCGATGCAGGGATAAGGCAAATATTACGGTGTCCTTCATGGCGGCTTTCATGGTAGCGGCGAATTGCCAATAACCCTGCATATTCACCTTGGGCACCTGAGTTAGGCTGCATACAGACTGCATCATACCCTGTTAACTGAACTAACCAATGTGATAGCTGCTCAATCATTTGATGATAGCCCTGAGCTTGCTCCGGTGGGCAGAATGGATGCATTTCGCCAAATTCAGGCCATGTGATCGGCAACATTTCAGCCGCAGCATTTAGTTTCATCGTACAAGAGCCAAGCGGGATCATCGCTTGGTTCAATGCGAGATCTTTACGCTCTAGGCTGTGCATATAGCGCATCATTTCCGTTTCACTATGATAACGGTTGAAATTCGGATGCGACAAAATGGCATCATCACGTTGCATTGAAGGGCAAATAGCACTCTCTTGGGCCGAAACTTGTTTATCAAGTTGTTCGAAATCCAATTTTTGCTCATTTCCTGTGATGATAGTGAATAGCTCATTCAAGTCTTGGCGTGTTGTTGTTTCACTGAATGTGATACCAACTGCACCATGAATATCAGTACGTAAGTTGACCTTCGCACTTTCCGCCCGCGCCAGAACGGCAGCTTTATCTGCTACCTCAATTGAGAGTGTGTCAAACCAGCTCTTATGACGTAGTGTGATACCCGCATTTTGTAGCGCCTTAGCGAAAATAGATGTCAAGCGATGAATACGCTCAGCAATCAATTTTAACCCTTTTGGGCCATGGTAAACGGCATACATTGCGGCAATATTTGCTAGCAACACCTGTGACGTACAGATATTTGAGTTTGCTTTTTCGCGGCGAATATGTTGTTCTCGGGTTTGCATCGCCATACGCAGTGCAGTATTACCGGACGCATCGCGAGATACACCAATAATACGGCCAGGCATTGCGCGCTTGTATTCATCTCGGCAAGCAAAAAATGCGGCATGTGGACCACCATACCCCATAGGCACACCAAAGCGCTGTGCTGAGCCAAAGACAATATCAGCGCCTTGTTTACCCGGTGCGGTTAACATCACCAGAGCCATCATTTCAGCGGCCACACAACTTATAATTTTACGCTCTTTGAGTTGCGCATACAGTTCACTGTAGTCATGGACTTCACCAGTCGAGCCTACTTGCTGCAATAACGCCCCAAACACACCTTCGTGTTCAAGGACTTTCTCAGCTTTATCGACTATCACTTCAAAGCCAAATGTGCCTGCACGGGTGCGAACAACATCTAATGTTTGTGGATGAATATCGTCAGCAACAAAAAAACGTTCAGCATTTTTTAATTTACTAATACGTTTCGCCATCGCCATGGCTTCCGCCGCTGCTGTCGCTTCATCTAAAAGGGAAGCGGAAGCTAATTCAAGCCCTGTTAAATCAATCGTTAATTGCTGAAAGTTTAATAACGATTCCAAGCGTCCTTGAGACACTTCTGGCTGATAAGGCGTATAAGCCGTATACCAACCTGGGTTTTCGAGTAAGTTACGTAAAATAACGGACGGTAAAATAGCCGGGGCGTACCCCATCCCAATATAACTCTTGTAGCGCTTATTTAAACTCGCTATTGCTTTCAATTCTGCTAACGCTTCTTGTTCTGTCGCCCCACCACCGACTCTTGGTGGCTCTGCCAATAAAATGGCTTTAGGGACAATATTGTCTGTCAGTGCATCAAGAGAGGTGGCACCCACAGTGTCCAACATCGTTTTTACTTGTTGTTCTGATGGACCAATATGGCGTTGAATAAATTCCGAACGGTTTTCTAATTGACTCAGAGGCATCGTCATAGCTGTGTTCCCATTCCTATATCTAATCTGCTGCTAAAGGGTAGGCTTCAAAGCAAAACGCCCCGTAATGACAGCATTACGGGGCGTTTTACGGTATTATTCGTCTTCTTCGAGCAATGCTGAGTAAGCGTCAGCATCTAACAAATCAGCCAGTTCTGATTCGTCGGTAATTTTAATACGGAAAATCCAACCTTCTTGATAAGGTTGCTCATTGACCAGTTCAGGCGCATCAACTAGCGCTTCGTTAACTTCAATGATTTCACCACTTAGTGGAACATAAATATCGGATGCAGCTTTAACAGATTCGACAACCGCACATTCACTTCCAATATCAACAGAGCTGCCCACTTCGGGGAGATCGACAAACACCATATCACCTAATAACTCTTGGGCATGCTCGGTAATACCTACGGTGTAAACGCCATCACCTTCATGACGGACCCACTCATGCTCACGGGTATATTTCAGCTCTGCAGGAACATTACTCATCATCAACCTCACTCTTATTTACGAATTTTTTCATTATGGGGGATTAGCCACTCTTAAACGAGGGCTTTTCCTTCCCGCACAAACCCAGGTTTTACCACCTCAACAGGCATTTCTCGGTTACGTATTTCAACAATGGCTTTATCTTGTATTTCTTTTGGCACACGTGCCAAGGCAATACTGAAACCGAGTGTTGGCGAGAAAGAGCCGCTGGTAATAACCCCTTCTTGTAATTTACCTAAATCGTCGGTGAAACGTACCGTTTGGCCTGCTCGTAATATGCCTTTTTCACGCATAACAATACCGACTAATTTTTCGGTGCCTTGCTCTTTTAATTTCTCTAATGCTTCACGACCGATGAATTGGCGGTCTTCAGGCTTCCAAGCGATCGTCCATCCCATATTGGCAGCCAGTGGTGAGATAGTCTCATCCATGTCTTGCCCATATAAATTCATGCCAGCCTCAAGGCGCAAAGTATCACGCGCACCTAACCCTGCGGGATGAACACCGGCTTTCAGCAATTGATGCCAAAACTCGACCACTTGCGCTTTCGGCAATGCTATTTCATAGCCTTTTTCGCCAGTATAGCCCGTAGTTGCAATAAAGAGTTCATCGGCTTGCACCCCATAGAATGGCTTCATATCTGCCAACAGGGCACATTGTGATGGCGTCAATAGCGAATGGACTTTTTGTTGCGCTGTAGGGCCTTGAACCGCTAATAGGGCAAGATCATCACGCACTTCAATAGAGACAGGATACGATTTCATATGCTGTTCAATCCATGCGATATCCTTATCACGGGTCGCGGAGTTGACAACCAAGCGGTAGAAATCATCATTAAGGTAATAAACAATTAAATCGTCAATGACTCCGCCAGAAGCATTTAACATCCCCGTATAAAGTGCCTTCCCTTTGTCGGTCAGCTTGGCAATATCATTTGCGAGAAGATAGCGAAGGAAATCGCGGCAACCTTCACCATGTAGATCAACAATAGTCATGTGGGAGACATCAAACATCCCAGCATCGATTCTCACTAAATTATGTTCATTGATTTGTGACCCGTAGTGCAATGGCATCATCCAACCATGAAAATCCACCATTTTCGCACCGCAGGCTATATGTTCATCATATAGCGGGGTTTGCTTTGCCATGAATACCCTCTTTACATTTGAATATGATAGGGTGAGCGCCACTGTTGCTGTGCAGGAAAATGATTTATCACGCCACAGCCAATAACGCTACGCAAACGATAACATCTTATTAAAAACTACCACTGTTTTTAGTAAGAAACCATTAAAAAAAATAGGGCTACCAACACTCTGTATTACTGATTACAAGCGACATAATCCAGCTAATTTTGTTAAAAAATTGAGAATGATCACTCAATCCCACTATATTTAACCTAAAAGCGTAGAGTTAATCATCGTATCTCTAGAGATGTTAGTGAAAAACCAATGTTAGCACCCCACAGCAAAATTAGTAAAACTAATGCGAAATTTGGCTATAATTAGAATTTCTCAATCATGAATACAAAAAATAACGATGGCAATTACGTCAATAATCGCCTTGCCATCATTGAAAAAAATGAGTGTTCCACGAACAAAAAAGAGAGGGATTGGCAGCGTTTACCACTGCCAATTGATAGGTAATATTATTTAGAGGGGGCTAACTGAACTTTTTCTAGCCATTCAGGCATATCAAACAGGCCCATAGCATGATTAAGTAGTTGAGGTTTCACGCCGGGTAAGCTATCTGCCAGCACCAATCCTATATCACGGAATAATTTCTTAGCCGGATTGTTGCCATCAAATAATTCACGGAACCCTTGCATACCAGCAAGCATCAAAGCCGCACTGTGTTTACGATGGCGCTCGAAAGTACGCAAGTAGAAATATTGCCCGAAATCTTTACCTTCACGATGTAGACGTTTAATTTCCCCTAACAGCATGGCAACATCCATAAAGCCTAAGTTAACTCCCTGCCCTGCCAATGGGTGAATAGTGTGAGCGGCATCGCCAAGAAGTGCTAAACGTTGCGCCGCAAACTGTCGTGCGTAACGCCCCGTTAAAGGGATAGTCAGTCGTTCACTCTCCAGTTGACATAGCCCTAAACGCGTATCAAATGCGACCGCTAACTCTTTTTCAAAATCTGCTTTATCCATTTGCTGACGTCTTGCTGCTTCTGTGGCAGGTTGAGACCATACAATTGAACATAGATGAGGGTCACTCAACGGCAGAAATGCCAATATCCCTTTACCATCAAAGGATTGGCGTGCTACCGCCTCATGGGGCTGCTCTGTGCGGATCGTCGCAACTAAGGCCGTGTGCTCATAATCCCAAAATGTCAGGGGGATATCGGCATGACCACGTAACCAAGAATTGGCACCATCCGCCCCGACAATAAGCCTTGCGGTTAACATCGAATCATCAGTGAGGGTAATAAAAACATCATTTTCCCCCCAAACGACTTTTTGAATAGTCGCCGGTGCCAGTATAGTCACCTCTCGCAAGGTGGATGCTTTTTGCCATAACGCATCACGAATCACGTTATTTTCAACAATATGCCCTAAATGGGAGAGGTTCTGCTCTTTTGCAGAAAACTGGATACGACCAAAGCTGTCATTATCCCAAACTTCCATGCCGTTGTAGGCTGAAGCCCTCATTGATTTTATTGTTGACCAAACATCTAAATAGCTTAGTAATTTTTCGCTCGCTGCATTAATCGCAGACACTCGCAGTGCATAAGGGTCACTGTCCGAAAAAGGCTTTTTCGCTGGATGACTTTCAATTACGGCAACACGTAGCCCTGTGCCTTCTAAACCACAGGCAAGTGCTAGGCCAACCATACCACCACCGGCGATAACCACATCAAACGATTGCATATTTTTATTCCTCTTAGTTCTGTGGTTATTGTTCCGCCACCCAGCCAAGTGTTTGACGAGCTAATACATCACGTACTGACGGTAACATTTCCATTGCCATTAAACCTAAATTACGTCCAACCACTAACGGCAAACAGCGATTTGCAAAAATACGAACCAAACCATCTGTCATGGTGACCGTTCGTTCTCTATCAATAGCACGTGCTTGCTGATACGTATTTAACAGTGCATAAGCGCCAATATCCTGACCTTGTTGATGTGCGGCAACCACCAATTCCGCTAACTGCATGACATCACGGATCCCAAGATTAAAACCTTGCCCTGCAATAGGGTGTAGCGTTTGCGCTGCATTTCCCACTAACACAGTTCGATGGCTAATTGGATTTAACGCTTTTCGAAGGGATAACGGGTAACAAAACCGTGTTCCCACTTGAGTGATTTTACCAAGCCGCCAGCCAAAAGCTTGCTGAAGTTGCTGAATGAATGTTTCATCATCCCACATTTTAATCGTTTCGGCTTGCTCTTGATGATGGCACCAAACTAATGAGCTGCGCCCTTGCGACATCGGCAACAAGGCTAAAGGGCCAAACTCAGTAAAACGCTCGAATGCTTGCCCGTGTGGGTTTATCGCCGTTTTTACATTGGCAATTATTGCAACTTGCCCATAATCGTCCTGCTGCCACTGCATATGACAGGCATGGCCCACGGCAGAATGGCTACCATCTGCGGCCACCAATAAGGAGCCTGAAAGAGTTTCGCCGTTATCTAACGTGACTGACACACATTCACTGTGCCGCTGGATATTTTCAACTTTCGCAGGGCAATACAGAGTAACGCCGGGAGCTTTACGCAATAAGGCAAATAAGCGCTCCCCTGCATCATGGAGTTCAATCACATTACCAAGCTCAAGGATGTGATAATCCTGCGCGTTGATATTGACAAACCCGGCATGCCCTCTATCGGAAACATGAACATGAGTTATTGGTGTGACACAATCCGCCAGTGCTTCCCAAATACCAATTTTAGACAATCGCTGACATGTTCCATGGGCAAGCGCTATCGCTCGAGCATCAAACCCTGGATGTGTGCCTTCCGGTAAGGAAGCTTCTATCAGTGATACTGACAATTTTCCTTGGCTTAATGATGAAATAGCCAGAGCCAATGTTGCCCCTGCCATTCCACCACCAACAATAATCACGTTCATGTTGTATTAATTACCTTTTACTACTTATTTTAAGCATTTTTAGCTTCAGCCATTAATGCCTCGATTTCATCAGGGTCCTTCACCACTAAATCGGTCAAGTTTTCATTACCATTTTCGGTAATCACAATGTCATCTTCTATGCGGATACCGATCCCGCGATACTCTGGTGGCACATCTGCATCAGGCGCAATATACAGCCCCGGCTCTACAGTCAGAACCATACCCGGCTCTAAGATCCTATCACGCTCCACCCCATAGCATCCGACATCATGAACATCTAACCCCAGCCAATGGCTTAAACCATGCATAAAGAATGGGAAATGTGCTTTGTTTTCGATCAATTGATCGACATCGCCATGCAAAATACCCAGTTCCACAAGTCCTTCAACTTTGATTCGAATGATTTTTTGCGTCACTTCATGAATGCTGGTGCCCGGACGATATAATTCTAAAGCCGTATTCAATGCTTTCAGTACGATATCGTAAATAGCGCGTTGCGGCTGCGTAAACTTACCATTGACGGGGAAAGTACGTGTGATATCACCAGCGTAGCCATCAAATTCAGCCCCCGCATCAATTAACACCAACTCACCATCTTTCATTTCACTTTCATTTTCAGTGTAATGCAGAATGCAGGCATTTTCGCCGCTGCCAACGATCGAGTTATACGAGGGGTAGCGTGCCCCATGGCGAGTGAATTCGTGCTCCAACTCCCCACAAAGCTGATATTCATACATGCCTGGTTTACAGGTCTTCATTGCTCTGATATGCGCTAATGCAGAGATCTCACCTGCTTTGCGCATCACCGCAATTTCAGCTTCCGATTTAAATAAACGCATCTCATGCACTAAAGGACGCCAATCAATCATAGTATTTGGTGCGCGCAAATTGCGGCGACTACCTTTACGAAGTATATCTAGCGCACCGAAAACTAGTTTGTCTGCATATTCGAATTCGCCTTGCGCGTGATAAATCACATCAAGTCCATTAAGGAGTTGATAGAGTTGTTCTTCAATTTCATCAAATGGTAATGCTTTACTAACGCCCAGTTTTTCAGGCGCTGCTTCTTGCCCTAATCGGCGACCAAACCAGATTTCAGCCGTTAAATCACGAACACGGTTAAAAAGCACCGTATGGCTATGTTTTTCATCACTTTTGATTAGCAGTAAAACGGCTTCAGGCTCACTAAACCCTGTCAGGTAAAGAAAGTCGCTGTGCTGACGATACGGGTATTCGCAATCTGCATTGCGTTGAGCCACAGGCGCTGAAAAAATAATAGCGGCGCTTGCTGGCTTCATCTGAGCCAATAATGCGTTACGACGAGAAATAAATTCCTGTTTATTCATACCGTTTCTGCCTTATTATCTAGATTGTTGAGTAGAGGGTTACGCTTATTTATTAAGCGAATATACTTACCACACTTCAAATTACCTTGTTATTTGCACAGGCTCAATCACCCAAGTAACATCAATTCTTTACTCTTTCGAGGGGATATCTTTGCTTGCCGCCTAGATGCAACTCGAATTAGGTAGAGTACAACGGCAAGCAGTTAATCTGTACCTGTTTCACTTTACAAATGGCTATTTAGCTCAAATAAGCAAAGATGGTGAACAGGCACAAACTGTTTTAATGAAGAATGGGTTTATTATTGCCAGTTGTCGACTGCTCTTTTTTCCCTTCGGTGAAAGTAATATAACAAAGCTGAACAGCGACTCTGACATATTCGACGACTTCTTCTAACGCCTGCTCAAGCTCTTCTTGGTCTTCATCTTCATCATAACCAAGCATGCCAATATTACGTAAGTCGTTAATCACTTCACTGACTTCTTTTTTATCTGCAAGTTTAGGTTGAGCCACGCCAATACCTAATAAGAAGTGGTTTACCCATCCTGCCAGTGCATCTGCGTGATCAAAGACGGACGCATTTTCATCGGGAAATAGCATTGAGAACGCAAATTCACTGTCGTCCAACACTTGGAAAGTCGTGTCATATAATTCACGTAGTGGTTGAGCAATAGCTTGAGGGAACGCTAAACCATCATTAGCCAGATCGTGGACTAATGTCTGCCAGCCACTATCGCGACTTCCTCCACAAATCAGTCCTGTAATTAAACCGTGAATTTCTGCGGCAGTTAGTGCGATAGAATGCTGTTGGAGAAGGTTGTCCAACGTTTCATAATTTGGTAAAGATTTTTGTATAGACATCTGAATTCGTCATGTTAGCTAATGATTCATGATATGCTACCATCAAGGATGGTCGCTATACCAGTAAGCTTTTGATCTGTATTTTTAATAAAGCAGCTAAAATTAGTGAATAAACCATCTATTATTTTACGCCGAACATTGTATTTGCGGCGAGTCCTATTCGTATGGAGGTATCATGTCCGCACAACCTGTTGACATTCAAATATTCGGGCGCTCAATGAGAGTCAACTGCCCTGTCGAACAAAAAGAAGCCCTACTGGCATCCGCCCAAGAACTTGAGCAACGCCTTCAAGATCTCAAAGATAGAAGTGGTGTTACTAATACAGAACAGCTTATTTTTATCGTTGCATTGAACGTGTGTCACGAATTAACACAAGAAAAGACAAAAACACGCGATTATGCATATAATATGGAAGAGAAGATAAAAATGCTGCAACAAACAATCGAGCAAGCATTACACGATCAGGTAAAAATCACTGAGAGGCAGGTTATGCCTATCGGCTAAATTTGCTTAATAATCATACACTAGTATAAAAAAATAAACGAAAATAGGGTTGCTTTTTAAATCCAATTTCATACAATGAAGTACATAGAGTGACGTTACGCACTCAAACCAAATTTCTCTGAGATGCTCGTGAGTGGGTCAGTCCCCTGAGCCGATATTTCAAAAAAACAGAATGTGGTTATTGCGCTGGTGAGCACGCCTGATTCGCTCAGGAAGCCTAAAGGTTGCTAAACTACGTTCACCTTGAACCAAGGGTTCAAGGGTTACAGCCTACAACGGCATCTTGGAGACCCTCAATTTTTCCCATAAGCTTGCTTCTAATACTATTATCTCACGCTCATTAGGCTATACTTCCAACCATTACTTGCATATTTATCAAACCACTAATAATAATAGAGTTAATAATAGCCTCTAAGGTTGCGGATCTTATGGAAGATAACTTATCAGTCATGCGTCAGCAAATTCGCCAATCGGTTCGTCAGTTACGCCAGCAGCTGAGTCCAGAGCAACAACAACTGGCTGCAAAAAAAATCGTACAACATACCTTATCTCACCCTAAGATTGCTCAAGCACAACACATTGCGTTGTTTCTTTCTTTTGATGGCGAGATCCACACTCAACCATTAATTGATGCACTATGGCAGCAAGGGAAAAAAGTTTACCTGCCCGTATTACATCCCTTTAGCCCTCATCATCTGCTGTTTTTAAACTATGCGCCGACAACTCAGTTAGTTAAAAATCGATTTAACATCGATGAACCCCCATTAGACGTAACCCAAGTGCGACCCATAAATCAGTTAGATGTCATGATGATCCCACTGGTTGCCTTTGATGAACAGGGTCAACGTTTGGGTATGGGAGGCGGTTTTTATGATAGGACTTTAGCTAATTGGCAGCAGAAAGGATTTTACCCAATAGGGCTTGCCCATGATTGCCAACGGGTCACTGCTCTCCCCGTGGCACATTGGGATATTCCTCTTCCTGAAATTATTACCCCACAAAAAATATGGCACTGGTAACCCAGTGCCATAATATCCATTCGATACGCTTGGTTTAATGATTAATACAGTAGTCGAGCGCGGATAGTGCCCGGCAATTGTTTCAATTTAACCAGAATATCATCAGCGTGATCGGGCTGTTGCGTGATAATATCAATTACAACGTAACCAACATTTCCAGCAGTACGTAAATACTGGCCAACAACGTTGATATTATTTTCAGTAAACACTTGGTTAATGCTATTCATCATTCCAGGGCGGTTTTCATGAATATGCAATAGACGGTTAGTATCTTCAGTATGTACTGGCAGAGAAACTTCAGGGAAGTTAACCGCGGAAAGCGTCGAACCATTATCTGAATATTTCGCTAATTTACTTGCAACCTCTAACCCGATATTTTCTTGTGCTTCTTCTGTTGAGCCACCAATATGAGGCGTCAAAATCACGTTGTCGAACTTGATTAGCTCACTAATGAATGGGTCATTAGGGTCATTGTTCGCCGCAGGCTCTGTCGGGAATACGTCAACTGCCGCACCTGACAGATGTTTGCTTTCCAGTGCATCAGCCAAAGCAGGGATATCAACAACTGTACCGCGTGACGCATTGATGAAAATGGCCCCCGGTTTCATCAGTTCAAACTGCTCTTTTGCAAACATATTTTTGGTGCTTGCTGTTTCTGGCACATGCAAGCTCACAACGTCGCTCATGTTTAATAATTCAGCCATTGAGCGAACTTGTGTCGCATTACCCAGCGGTAATTTATTTTCAATATCATAAAAATAAACATCCATACCAATCCCTTCAGCCAAAATACCTAGCTGAGTACCGATATGACCGTAACCAACAATCCCTAAGCGTTTACCGCGAGCTTCAAAGCAACCTTTCGCCTGTTTTTCCCAGATGCCGCGATGCGCTTTCATATTCGCTTCCGGAATACGACGTAACAGCAGTAACAATTGACCTAAAACCATCTCAGCAACGGAACGGGTATTTGAGAAAGGCGCATTAAAAACAGGGATACCGCGTTTCGCCGCAGCATCTAAATCCACTTGGTTTGTACCAATACAGAAACAGCCGACAGCCACTAATTTTTCTGCTGCCGCAAAGATCTCTTCAGTCAGATGAGTACGGGAGCGAATACCGACAAAACGCGCATCTTTAATTGCTTCTTTTAACTCTTCGTCCGACAACGCACTTTTGTGATATTCAATGTTGGTATAGCCTGCTGCTTTTAAATTATCAACCGCGCTTTGGTGAACTCCTTCCAATAGTAAAAATTTAATTTTGTCTTTTTCCAAAGATACCTTAACCATTTACCCTACCCTATCAGCTTAAGATTCATAACAGATGAACTTTCCGTGTACCAACATAGCAAAAAACAGCGCAGTATCAATACAATCGTTTGCCTCATTTATCTGGTTAAGTGCGAAGAAAAAGAAGTTATGTGGCAGAAAATCAGGGGCGGTAACACAAAATAAGGATTTTGCCTGTGCAATAAGCATTAGTGTGAGATATATCACCAAAATAAGGGGGAAATAAAAATTGCTATTTTTTTTATTGCTAGATGATATTAGTAAAATAGATGACTTAGACAGGCATCTATCTTCCAAACCAATAGACCAATTGTTTTTACAGCAAAAATTTACTTAACTAAATTAATCGCTTTTTCTTTTACCATTCGCACAAATTGTTGGCTCTCTTCTGTCGACGCAAAACAGCGCGCTGGAATGATAATGGCGAAAACACGGTCTATAAAAAGATACAATAAATCACCATCCGTCCGTACAAATTTAAATGACTCCCATTTAATCAATGCGTTGCCATATTTACTTACCTCATGAAGCCCAATCTCATCAAAACGATATTCCTTTTCACAAAACAGGTAGCCGCCTTCATCAGGAATTGCTCGATTAAACGTTTTCAATAATCGAACGGCAATAAACAAAAATAAAAATGAGGCGATAATAAACGCAATGGTTAACTGAAAAAGGGTGATATTTAAAAGCTGAAAGGCCACAATAAATGCGATGAAAAAAACAACCGCCATCACAATCAACGATTTATCCCATGCACTATTCTCGGAAAAATAGTCATTTTTATAACAGTAATTATTGAAACGGACATATTCGTTGCGTTCGAGTTTGACTTTGATGTGATCTACCATGTCAATACATCCCTAGTATCATGAAATGATCATTTGAGAAAGGCTAAAGTCAGTCGTTCCTAGCTATGCTGTTATCAGCATAGCTAAGTCAATCTAACTGGCTAAGGGGGATATTCAAATAATAACCGATTTCTAACAAACAGCAGTATTAAATCGATATTCAGAACAAACTATTTAATCGTTTTTACGCCTTCAGAAGTCCCCATTAAAACAATGTCAGCGCCACGATTTGCAAACAAACCAACCGTAACAACGCCTGCAATGGCGTTAATTTTGTTTTCGAGAGCAACAGGATCCACAATGCTTAAATTATGCACATCAAGAATCACATTACCGTTATCAGTAACGACATTTTGGCGGTACTCTGGTACACCACCTAATTTAACAAGTTCACGCGCGACATAGCTGCGTGCCATTGGGATCACTTCAACAGGGAGAGGGAATTTACCCAATACATCCACTTGTTTAGACTCATCTACGATGCAAACAAATGTTTTGGCAATCGCTGCCACAATTTTTTCACGTGTTAAGGCTGCCCCGCCACCTTTGATCATGTTTTTATGGTGATCAATTTCATCTGCACCATCAACATAAACATCCAGCGAATCAACATCATTACAATCTAACACAGGAATGCCCAGTGATTTAAGTTTCGCTGTCGATGCTTCTGAACTTGAAACTGCCCCCTCTATCTGTCCCTTCATTGTTGCCAAAGCATCAATAAAATGAGAGGCGGTAGAGCCAGTGCCGACACCAACAATCGTGCCCGGTTTCACGTAATCTAATGCTGCCCAACCTACTGCTTTTTTTAATTCATCCTGAGTCATGCGATGCCTTCTACTATTTTTAAGAGTGAATGAGGTTTTTATCTGCTAATAATATTATATAACGGACACCTAACAAGTTCAGCTTTGTTCGTAATATTCTGTGATTCACACATTGTCATCAATATTGCAGGTGTTCTGAGGCAAAATATGGCATAGTGAGTCGTAGAATAACAACAAGGAGAATACCCCCAATGAAGCGCCCTGATTACCGCGCGTTGCAAGCACTGGATGCTGTCATTCGTGAAAGAGGATTTGAGCGGGCAGCTCAAAAATTATGTATTACACAATCTGCCGTCTCACAGCGGATCAAACAATTAGAGAACCTATTTGGTCAGCCGCTACTCGTTCGGACAGTACCGCCACACCCCACAGAGCAAGGGCAGAAGCTATTAGCACTTCTTCATCAAGTAGAATTACTCGAAGAACAATGGCTCGGTGATGAAAACGGGGGGTCAACGCCATTACTACTTTCACTTGCAGTCAACGCCGACAGTCTAGCAACTTGGTTATTACCTGCACTTAATCCTGTTTTAGGCAATAGCCCAATTCGTTTGAATATCCAAGTGGAAGATGAAACACGAACACAAGAACGGTTAAGACGTGGCGAAGTGGTTGGCGCAATCAGTATTCAACCTCAAGCATTGCCGGGGTGTTTAGTCGATAAACTCGGAGCATTGGATTATATTTTTGTTGCATCACCCGATTTTGCAGCAAAATATTTCCCTGAAGGCGTCACACGTTCATCGCTTCTTAAAGCGCCAGCAGTAGCCTTTGACCACCTTGATGATATGCACCAAGCTTTTGTACAACAGAATTTTGGTCTATCGCCCGGTAGTGTGCCATGTCACATCGTTAATTCATCAGAGGCATTTGTACAACTGGCAAAACAGGGGTCAACTTGCTGTATGATCCCACATTTACAAATTGCTAATGAGCTTAGTACAGGTGAATTAATTGATTTGACGCCAGGGCTATGCCAACGTCGGATGCTATATTGGCACCGTTTTGCCCCGGAAAGCCGTACGATGAAGAAAGTCACTGACGCCCTACTCAAAACAGGGCGCCAGATGTTAAAACAAGAAGATGAAACTTAACGTTTTAATTCAAAAACCACATCAACTTGGTCGTTAAAATCAATACTCTGCTGCTCATAAGTTTCGTTGACATCGCGCTCAGGGGCAGCAGAGAGTGCCATTTTCGCTCTGTAATTCATGACTGGCGCAGGGTATGGGGTCGCATCTGGTGCACGATAATTTACACTGTACACAGGCCCTAACTGAACATTAAACCCTTTTGCCAAGGCATTCGCTTGTTCAATCGCATTTTTAATCGCTTTTTCTCGAGCCTCATCGCGATATTGTTGAGGGTTATTCACACCGAACTGAACTGAATTAATTTCATTAAGCCCTGCTTTTAATGCACCATCAAGCAAGGTATTGAGTTGATCTAATTTAGTGACTTTAACTTCAACAGAACGAATTGCTGTATAACCTACAATGGATGATTTCTGAGATTCTTTATCATACTCATATTTTGGTTGAGTACGCACATTAGCAGCATTGATATCTTTCTTTTCGATACCATTTTGTTTCAAGAACTCAAAATATTCAGCAACACGTTTATCAACGCCTGTTTTAGCCGCTGCTGCATCTTTTTCAGTCACTTCAACATTGATATTTAATGTCGCCATATCCGGTGATGCTTTAATTATTGCATTACCTGACGTTGTAATATGTGGCCCTTCAGGAAGCGGATTAGCTTGTGCAATAGCAGGAACCGCAACACCAGCCATCATGGCAGCAAGAACAAGAGACTTTAACTTCACAGGACCTCCTAATAATCAATAATAAGAAAGTTGTGGTGACATAACTTATTTATCCCACAACCTTACTTAAACATTAACACATCCTATGTGAAATTCGTTTCGGATTAATAAGAAATTATCAATACCCTAACCCTTGCTTCGCTAATTGAAAGGCAATAAACCACATCACCATTCCAACAAAGAGATTAATTACGCGTTGTGAACGTGGCTTATTTAGTATGGGGGAAAACCAAGCCGCTAATATCGCTAAAGCAAAAAACCAAGCAAAAGATGCGGTCAGTGCCCCTGCCGTAAACCACGGCCGTAATGAGCTTTCTAACTGCCCTCCCACACTGCCTAATACCACAAAAGTATCTAAATACACATGAGGGTTTAGCCACGTTACCGCAAATAGAGTCACGATCACTCGCCAACGATTGGCAACCTTATTCTCTGCTTGCACCCTAACTTCATCGCGACTAAAAGCGCTACGACATGCGCCGTAACCATACCAAGCTAGAAACGCTACCCCAGCCCATGTAATCAATTGCAACAGAATTTCAGACTGGCTTAGTAATGCACTTCCTCCAAAAACACCAGCAATAATTAATACGGTATCACTTAAGGAGCATAAAAATGCACTCATCACATGATATTGCTTTCGACTTCCCTGCTGCAAAATAAATGCATTTTGCGGGCCTAATGGAAGTATCATTGCAGCACCAAGTAAAGCACCCTGAATATAAATCGTAAACATGCATAAATTCCTAATAATTATTCATTTTATTCAATGAGATTCTAATTAGAAAAAATTATTAGGGAAAATTATTATTTCTTATAGAAGATTAGAATAACTTATTGTGACATTCGCTATCTAAACGATAGGAAAGGAAAATCAGCAAATAAAAAAACTGGGTACAGTACAATAAACTGACCCAGTTTTATCATTCAATAAATACGCTTATTCTGTCATATCTTTTTTCACTGCAACAGCAGCCTGTTGATGTAAATGGACATCCATTTGAGGGAATGGTATACCAATATCGTGCTTATCGAGTGCACGTTTGAAATTTTCCATTAAATCCCAATATACAGGCCATGTGTCACCATTTTTAGCCCAAAAACGGACTAAATAATTTAATGAAGATGGCGCCATTTCGTGTAAACGGATAGTCACACCTTTATCGTGTAAAATACGCTCATCAGCAGCAACAATGTCACCTAATACTTTTTTGACTAAATCAATATCTGAATCATACGCCACTCCAACAATAATATCAGTTCGGCGATCAGGTTCACGAGTGATATTGATAATGTTATCTGCAATAATTTTACCATTCGGAATGACGATAATGCGATCATCTGCTGTTCTAAGTGTGGTAGAGAAAATTTGAACGTTTTGAACCGTTCCTTCTACAGCCCCAATTTGGACATACTCACCAGCTCGCAGAGGTCTAAACACGACTAATAATACACCAGCGGCAAAGTTGCCTAATGAGTTTTGTAATGCTAAACCAACAGCTAAGCCCGCAGCACCCAATACAGCAATCACAGATGCTGTTTGAACACCAATTTTGCCAAGTACAGCAATAAACGTAAACGCAACAACAGTATAACGGACAATCGCGGATAAAAATTCACTCACGGTAGGGTCGATGCCGCGTGCTGTCATCACACGATGTAAGCCACGTCCAACCCACTTAGCAATCATCATACCGACAATAAGAATGACGATAGCAGAAACGATATTCACCGCATACTGAACTAACAGATCCTGATTTGCCGCAAACCAATTCGTTGCGTCATTCAACGCTCCGGTAACATCATCAGTATTCATACAGTCCTCTAATTTTTAAATGGAATTACTCGGTAAATGAAATTATCACATGCTCCCAACAATTTAGTTCTTATTCAAACTAACCATGTGATATTGCAATTAAATAATAACTACAATATCTAAAATCTGACAACATTTTAAAACAAAAATTTATTTTACTTTATTTTCTAAAACGAATTGTCTGTAATCGTTAAGCATACTCATAAAATCATCAATGCCGCAAAATGCGACACTTTCATTATCATAGTAACTCATTCCCTCTTCTAAACCCTCCGTCTCGAAAGCAAGTTGATTCGCTCGGATCATCACTTCTTCATCGTCTAATACCAATGTGTATTCATGACCGATTAATTCCCATTGCTTCTCGCTACCTTTAATCGATTCGTATCCGGCTTCTATTTCATCTAACAGACTAAAATCGCCTTTAATTTCCTCATTAAGCCAATAACCAACCGCTTCATGATCCATCGAAAATTTTGCCGATATCTCTCCAGTTATATCCTGAAAAAATTGGTATTCCATAATCCACCTCACACCAGACGTCATTCGTTATAATTATACCTCTAGTTCAGTATTATTGTTCGCTAAAACATGAGATAAAAAGAAAGCTCACTATGATATGGGGAGCATTGATGAACTTTTGTTCTGCAAAAACGACAAACGGCTAATAGCAGAACAAAGTAAGCGTCATCGCATAACACGACATAAAGAAGAAGGATAGGAGTGTCTGATGATTAACCATTTAGACCATCTGGTGTTAACCACAACCGATCAAAACGCGTGCATTGATTTCTACACCCATGTACTCAAAATGAAGTTGATAACCTTCGGTGAGCAGCGCTATGCGTTGCAATTTGGGCAGCAAAAAATAAATATCCACCAATATGGTAAAGAATTTGAGCCAAAAGCTCATTTACCCGTACCTGGCTCACTCGATTTATGTTTTATCAGTAATACACCAATAAACCAAATTATGACGTTTATTCAACAGCAAGGTGTCGAGATTATAGAAGGCCCTGTCAAACGTACAGGCGCAATGGGAGAGATATTATCTATTTATATTCGAGATCCTGATTTAAATCTTATTGAGATAGCAAATTATATATAGCCATATACTACTGCTAAATTCGTACAAAGGTAGCACAAGTCGTACAGACTGGCTACCTAATCAAAAATTAAGCTGTCCCCAATACACTATGCCATGAGATATCGAGTGCCTGATTTTTATTTATATTACTTAATAACAATGGATATGTAACTGTGAATTTTGATAAATTATACTGCTTGGAAAAATGATTTCACAATATTTTGATTATATTTTATCTGTACAAAATCATTTAGATAATCAAAAATTTATACAGGCATAAGTTAACATTAGATTCCCCGCATAAAATACAAATCCCATTTTTTATTATTAAATACTAAAATTAAAAGTAATTATAGCTTCTGCATTATAATTAACTTCATCATTAAGCTCAATATTTGCTTTAGCCAAATCATTTCGTGAGTTAATAAACATACTCTCTTGTTCAAAATTTGCTGAAAATACTTTCCCTGGTATTAATGACCTCATAAATTCATTCTTACTTATTGATTCACCATTTGCCTTAGACCATCCATAATATTCCCCCTTAGTTAACACATATTGCCCAAGACCCGCTGTTGAATGTATTGAGTTATATAAACGGCGAACATATCCAGAATTATTATCGACCTTAGCATCTTTTACTAAAAATGAGACACCACCAAGTGCGGCCGGTTTACCCCCATTAATATGAAAATATTTATGTGCAATATCAGGACTTACTGGCGTCGAAGGTAAATTTAAGCTTTCATAAAGATCCGTCGCCATGAATAGTAAATAAGTCTCTGCGTCACATGTCACTGTAACCGTATTTTTTATTTTTGAGTTTTCCGGGAAAATATATCTATTCGACATAGGTATAACATCAACAGAGAGTTTTCCCATGTCATATATGATATTGGTTTGCTCTTCTCCATTAACCATACAGGTTGGTGGCTTAATATCACCAGATATTTTTAAATTAGCATTTGTATCTGCATAGCTTAAACCAGCGGCTAATAATGGTAATACACCTAAACATTTTACTGTATTTTTCATATTAAATTAACGCCCCTAATAATTTAAATAGGTCAACAACCTAACCCGATTAGAATAAAATAAAATAAAATTAAATACCAAAACCAAATGATAATGTCGCACTGCCATCTAGGGATACATCACCAGCACTCTCTTTTACCTCACCATAAAACATTGGCTTAACTTCAAAATCAGCCGCGAAAATTTGTCCTGATACTAACTTTGTCGATGTTTCAGCCCAAGCTGTTTTTTTCGATTGGCTTATTAAAAGTTCTGGCACAGCGCTCCCTCCCGCAGCCAACACAGAGACTTTTTTAGCGCCTTCATCACTATTTCCTTTAACAGTCGCATTTGACATTGTAATAGTGTAAACACCAATATTTTGGCTATTATCAGCACCATATTTACCTAAACCAAAGAAGATATCGCCTGGATTTATGACACTATCACTACGATTATCTTTGGCTATAAAATTTAAATAAGTGGCAGCATCACACACTATTTCAATTCTTTTCGTTTCACCATCTAAATATAAGATATCTGAACTAGGAAACATTTCTGGAGCGATATCAAATCGATATTCAATATCCACTTCATTCTGATTATTGATAGAGCATGTTGGTGGTTTAATATCGCCAGATACTTTCAAATTAGCACTGATATCTGCATAACTTAAACCTGCTACCAATAACGGCAATAAGCCCAAACATGTTATTGTGCTTTTCATCGTAAATTAACAATCTCAATAGGTTAAATAGGTCAATTATCTAACCTATTTAAAATAAAATTAAATACCAAAACCAAATGATAATGTCGCACTGCCATCTAGAGATATATCCTCAATATTATTTGTTCTGATTATATTTAATACCGCATAAACCTCAAAATCAGCAGCAAAAATTTTTCCTGGTGCTAATTTTTTCGATGTTTCAGCCCAAGCTGTTTTTTTCATTTTCGCTATCGAGGTTTCTGCTACAGCTTTGCTTCCTTCTGGTAACACTAAAACACGTTTAGCATCTTCTTCACTATTCGCTTTAACAGTCGCATTTGACATTGTAATGCTATAAACACCAATTTCATTATTATCAGCACCATATGTACCTAATCCAAATAATAATGCTGCGTCGCTAGGACTAATGCGATTATCATGAGCCACAAAACTTAAGTAAGTCGTTGCATCACATACGATTTCGATTCTTTTCTTTTGTTTATCTAAAGATGTTCTTCCTGAACGATTAAGCATTTCTGGCGATATCGTGTAATTATATACAATATCTACTTCATTCTGATTATTGATAAAGCATGTTGGTGGCTTAATATCACCAGATACTTTCAAATTAGCATTTGTATCTGCATAACTTAAACCTGCTACCAATAACGGCAATAAGCCCAAACATGTTATTGTGTTTTTCATCATGAATTAACAATCTCAATAAGTTAAATAGGTCAATTACCTAACCTATTTAAAATAAAATTAAATACCAAAACCAAATGATAATGTCGCACTACCATCTAGAGATATATCCTCAATATCATCTGTTCTGATTATATTTAATACCGCATAAACCTCAAAATCAGCAGCAAAAATTTTTCCTGGTGCTAATTTTGTCGATGTTTCAGCCCAAGCTATTTTTTTCGATTGCTCTACCGAAATTTCTGACTTAACGGTATTTCCTGTCGATATTAAAACGTTTTTGTCGGCTTCTTCACTATTCGCTTTAACAGTCGCATTTAACATTGTAATGGTATAAGCACCAATATTTTCTTTATTATCAGTACCATATGTACCTAATCCAAATAAAATATGACCTTGTTCTGAAGAAACGCTATCAATACGGTTATCTTTGGCTTCAAAGCTTAAGTAAGTTGTAGCATCACACACTATTTCGATTCTTTTCTTTTGTTTATCTAAAGGTGTTTTTTCTGAACGGTTAAGCATTTCTGGCGATATCGTGTAATTATATACAATATCTACTTCATTCTGATTATTGATAGAACATGTTGGTGGCTTAATATCACCAGATACTTTCAAATTAGCATTTGTATCTGCATAACTTAAACCTGCTACCAATAACGGCAATAAGCCCAAACATGTTATTGTGTTTTTCATCATGAATTAACAACCTCGAAAATTAGGATAGGCCAAATAGATGGCCTATCTTAAAATCACGTTAGATACCAAAACCAAATGATAATACCGCGTGA